>VBCK01000155.1 GCA_005882215.1 Betaproteobacteria bacterium
ATCCACGATCTTGATGCCCTCGTCGATGCATCCGTCGTAGATGTCGATGATGTGGCCCCCGCACAGCGTGAAGATCGTGTCCACCCCCTCGCTCTTGAGCGCCTTGGCCACCAGATGCCCCCCAGACACCACGTTCGCCTCCCGGCTCTTCTGCTTCAACGTGTCTTCGGCCGTGGTCGACTCGGAGCGTTTGAGAACCGGAGCTGCAACCGTCATGTATGACTCCTGACTTTCGCGTTGATCGAATCGACTGAGATCGCGCAGCAACCGGCGCGCGGTCTGAACCCAGGGCTCTTGGTCAGCACACATCGGCCGGAACTGAATCGGCTTTCAGCACGTGTCGGTGGCCGCCGGTATCCATCGCGAGCCATCGGGCGCGCATCGGCTTGAGCACGCACAGGGCAAGCATCGCGGCGGCGACGTTAAATCCCATCGCAACCCAGAAAACGGCCACCCAGCCCCGGGTTGCGGACACGTAAGCCGCCAGTGGCACCAGCAGGGACGCGGTGCCCTTGGCGGTGTAGAGCATGCCGGCATTGGATGCGGCGTATTGCGATCCGAAGGTGTCGCCCTGGGTGGCCGGGAACAGACTGTAGATTTCCCCGAACACCCCGAAATACACGCCGGTGAAAATCACGAAGCCGACCGGATCGGAGCCGAACCGGCTCAGCATGTACAGCGCCACGGCGCCGATGCCGAACGCGATGCACATCGTGTTCTCGCGGCCGATTCGATCCGAAACCCATCCGAAAAACGGCCGGCCTGCGCCGTCCAGCACGCGGTCAAGCGACAGTGCGAAGCTCAGGGCCGGCAGGGCGAAGCCGAGTAGCTGAACGGGCTGTCGGTCGATTCCGAGGTCCTTGGCGATCGGCGCCAGCGATGAGGCGAGCATCAGGCCGCCGGCGGCGACCAGCACGAACATCGCATACATGACCCAGAACACCGGCGTCCGCAGCACCTGGGCGGGCGTGCTGTCGGCGCGGGTGCTGACCCGCTGAGACGCGGTGGCACGGTCGTGCCGATCGGGCGCCTTGATCATGCCGAGCGCCATCAAGCACAGGATCGCCCCTTGCAGCACTCCGAAAAACAGGAACGTGTGCTGGTACCCGGACGACTCGACCATGTTCGCGATCGGAACCACCGTGAGCGCGGCACCGGCACCGAAACCCGCCGCGGTGCAACCGGCCGCCAGGCCCCGTCGCCCCGGAAACCATTTCAAGGCATTGCCGACGCAGGTGCCGTAAACGCATCCTGTGCCGATCCCGCCCAGCGCGGCAGCCACATACAGCAGCGTCAGGCTGGCGGCCACCGAATTCAGGGCCCACGCCAGCGCGACCAGCGCGGCCCCCGACATCACCACCCAGCGCGGCCCGTACCGATCGACCAGATACCCCTCGATGGGAATCAGCCAGGTCTCGACGAACACGAACACCGAGAACGCCACTTGAATCGCGGCGCGGCCCCAATGAAATTTGGCGTCGATTGGGGCAACAAACAGCGTCCAGCCGTACTGAAGGTTCGCAACGCAGGCCATGCACACGATCCCCAGCACAAGCTGCTGCCAGGGCCCGGCCAATATCGAAGGTTTCGAAGTCTCCGGCTGCACTGCGCCTCCCCGCTTCTTTCGCAATCGACCCCGGTCGGAGCCGATCCCCTCGGATCGCTGCTGCCCCCTGAACCGCAATGCAACGTTCAGGCGCACCACAAGATATGTGACATACGGTATGTGATATGTCTCAACTTCGTCAACACATTTCGATGCGGCACCGCACAACCAACGCCACCGCCGAGGCGTGCGAATTGCGCTCTTATCAAATTATTTTCAATGGCTTAGCTTGATCGGGCCAAGCGAACGCCGCACCGGTCCGGGCTGCGGCGTTTGACGCCCACGGGACCCGGTCGCAGAATGCGGGCCCGCCAGTCACCTCGGGCCGTGCACCCCTTTGAAGGAGAGCGTCATGACCAGTCTGGCTTCGCTGTGGCTCCCGATTCTTCTTTCCGCCGTGGCGGTGTTCGTCGCCAGCTTCGTGCTGCACATGGTCCTGCCCTGGCACAAGGGCGACTATGCGCAGCTTCCACGGGAGGCCCAGGTGATGGATGCGCTGCGTCCGTTCGCGATTGCGCCGGGCGATTACATGGTGCCGCGGCCGGCCGATCCTGCGCAGATGAAGACGCCGGAGTTCCAGGAAAAGCTGCAGAAAGGGCCGGTGATGATCCTGACGGTGATGCCCAACGGTATGTTCTCGATGGGCAACGCGCTGGCCCAGTGGTTCGTGTACTGCCTGGTGGTCGGATTGTTCGCGGCCTATGTCGGGTGCAGCACCCTGCCTTCCGGGGCTCCGTATCTGAAGGTGTTCCGGATTACCGGAGCGGTCGCGTTCGTCAGCTACGCGCTGGCGCTGTGGCAGATCTCGATCTGGTACCACCGCTCCTGGGCCACGACCATCAGGAGCACCATCGACGGGCTGATCTACGCCGCGCTGACGGCCGGCTTCTTCGGCTGGCTGTGGCCCGCGGGCTGAGGTGCGGGCGGCGCGGGCGCCGCGCTCAGCCTGCGAACACGCTGGTCGACAGGTAGCGGTCGCCCCGGTCGCACACGACGAACACGATTACCGCGCGCTCGACTTCGGCGGCCACTCGCAGCGCGATCAGCAGCGCACCGCCCGACGAGATGCCGCAGAAGATGCCTTCCTCGGCCGCCATCCTGCGCGACATGTCCTCGGCCGCGGACTGGGTGACGTATTCGATCCGGTCAACGCGCGCCGGCTCGTAGATCTTCGGCAGATATTCGGCCGACCACTTCCGGATGCCCGGGATCTGCGACCCCTCGGACGGCTGCGCGCCGACGATCTGGATGCGCGGACTTTTTTGCTTCAGGAAGCGCGAAACGCCCATGATCGTGCCGGTCGTGCCCATGCTGGAGACGAAGTGCGTGATGCCGCCGTTCGTGTCGCGCCACAGCTCAGGCCCCGTGGTCTCGTAGTGCGCGGCCGAGTTGTCCGGGTTGGCGAACTGGTCGAGCACCCGGCCTTCGCCACGCGCCTGCATCTGCGAGGCCAGGTCGCGCGCGTACTCCATGCCGCCCTTGGACGCCGGCGTCAGAATCAGCTCGGCCCCATACGCGCGCATCGAGGCGCGCCGTTCGGCCGACAGGTTGTCCGGCATGATCAAGGTCATCCGGAACCCGCGCATCGCGGCGATCATCGCCAGCGCGATGCCGGTGTTGCCGCTGGTCGCTTCGATCAGCCGGTCGCCCGGCTTGATCTCGCCGCGCTCCTGAGCGCGCCGGATCATCGACAGCGCCGGACGATCCTTCACCGAGCCGCCCGGATTGTTGCCCTCGAGCTTGGCCAGCAGCACGTTGCCGCGCCGGACCGAGTCCGGCCCGGGTATCCGCTGAAGCCGCACCAGCGGTGTGTTTCCGATGGTCGATTCAACGGTTCCGATGTCGGCCAGCGACTGCCGATCCGGATCGCGGTTCATGTGACCTCCAGCTCCTCGATGCGCCGCGGCGGATAGCTGTCCCAGTTGGTACAGCCCGGGCAGTTCCAGTAGAACTCCCGGCTGCGAAAGCCGCATTGACTGCAACGATAGCGCGCCAGCTTCTGCGCCTGGCCCTGAATCAGTCCGCGCAGCAGCGCGAGCTCCGGATCGGCCTGAACCTGGCCGCTGCGCAGCGCCAGCAGGCGCTCGAAGCCCAGCAGCGACGGGTGGCGCTTCAGCTCCTCGCGCAGCAGCGTTTCGGCCGCCGCAGCGCCCTCCCACTGGCCGATCCACCGATACCCCTGGTCCAGCGAATCGATCGAGGGGTGCTCCAGCAGGCTGCGCCGCAGCAGCGCAACGGCCTCGGCGCGGCGCTCCTGCGCGTCCAGGGCCGCCATCAGCCGATCCATCACCAGCGGCGCGTACTCGGGTGCCTCGGCCACGATGCGCAACCAATGGGCGATCGCGTCCGGCCGCCGGCTGCGCCGCAACGCGATGTCCCCGGCCAGCATCGCTGCGCGCACGGACTTGCGATGCGCCTGCAGCGCCAACTGCACTTGCTCCCACGCGCGGTCCAGGTCGCCCGCCGCGATGGCCTGCTCGGCCAGCTCGCAGTGAAAATGCGCGGTTGCCACCTTGTGGGTTTCGCCGGCTTCGGACTCGAGCTGCCGCGCGCATTCGATCGCCCGCGCCCACTCGCGCTCCATCTGGTAGACGCGCAGCAGCGCGCGCAGCGCCTCGAAGCGGTGCTCGCGCTCATCGAGCAGGCGGCCGAACGCGTTTTCGGCCCGATCGATCATGCCGCCGTTCAGGTAGTCCTGTCCCAGCTCGGCCAGCGCGTTGGCCCTTTCCGCGGCCGGCAGATCGGCCCGGCTCAACAGGTAGTTGTGAATGCGCACGGCCCGGTCGATCTCGCCGCGGCGACGAAAAAGACTGCCCAGCGCATAGTGCAACTCGATCGTCTCCGGATCGAGCTTCACCACCTCGATGAAGGCGTCGATGGCGCGATCGGGCTGATCACTGAGCAGCAGCTGCAGGCCGCGAAACAGCGACCGCGGCGCCGCGCCCTGGTCGGCCGCCCGCACGCGCGCCTCGTGGCCGCGCGCCCACCAGCCGACGGCAAACAGCACCGGCAGCGCCGACAGATACCAGGGCTCGAATTCCATCCGTCAGCTGCGGCGCGTCCGGGTCTCCGTCTCCAGTCCGCCGACGGCGCCGACCCGACGGGCCACATCGGTCAGGCTCTCGGTGACCGCCTCGGGCGCAACCGGCTGCCGATGGGCCTCGCGCAACAGCAGCGCGATGCGGCGGCGCTGCCGCAGCAAGTGCGGCACGAGCGCCACCATCCCGGCCACCGCGCCGGCGATGAAGCAGGCCAGGATCACGATCACCAGCGGAACCTGGCTCCAGCCCTGCGTGGGACTGAGGCGCAACGGGACTGGAACCGTGTTTTGCAGCGCGAACCACAGCGCCAGAACGAAGAACACCAGCCGCAACAGCCAGCCGATCAGGTCCATCAGGCCAACGCCGCGGGCCTACCGTTCCGGCGGCGCCGCTTCGGCCTCGCCAGACCCATCGACCCGGACCCGCAGTTCCTTGCCGGCCTTGAAATGCGGTACGAACTTGGCCGGCACCTGCACACGTTCGCCCGACTTCGGATTACGTCCGACGCGCGGCGGCCGGTAGTTCAGCGCAAAGCTGCCGAACCCGCGGATTTCGATGCGGCCGGCCTGGATCAGCGCCGCGCTCATCATGTCCAGAATCGTCTTGACCGCTTCGTCGGCGTCGCGCGCGACCAGCCGCGGATTGCGCTCGGCCAGACGCGCAATCAGCTCGGACTTGGTCATCCCCTGTGGTAAGGACATTGGACGCACCGGTGCCGATGGCGGTTACTTGGTCTGCGTGTCCAGCTTGGCCTTGAGCAGCGCGCCCAGGTTGGTCGTGCCGGTGGTCGCCTCCGACTGCATCCGCGCCATCGTCTCGGCCGTTTCGGCGCTGTCCTTGGCCTTGATCGACAGGTTCAGCGTTCGGTTCTTCCGATCGACGTTGATGATCATCGCGGTCACCGCGTCGCCTTCCTTCAGGTGATTGCGCGCGTCCTCGACCCGATCGGAGGAAATCTCGGACGCCCGCAGGTAGCCCTCGACGTCGCCGCCCAGCTGCACCACGGCGCCCTTGGCATCGACGCTCTTGACGGAGCCGGTGACGACCGAGCCCTTCTCGTGCGTATGCGCGAAATTCGTGAACGGATCGCCGCCGAGCTGCTTCACGCCCAGCGAGATGCGCTCGCGCTCCACGTCGATCGCGAGCACCACCGCTTCGAGCTCCTCGCCCTTCTTGTACTTGCGCACCGCTTCCTCGCCCGGCTCGCTCCACGAAAGATCCGACAGGTGCACCAGCCCGTCGATCCCGCCCGGCAAGCCGATGAACACGCCGAAATCGGTGATCGACTTGATCGCCCCCTTGACCTTGTCGCCCTTCTTGTGGGACAGCGAGAAATCCTCCCACGGATTCGGGCGGCATTGCTTCATGCCGAGCGAAATGCGACGGCGCTCCTCGTCGATCTCGAGCACCATCACCTCGACCTCGTCGCCCAGCTGGACGACCTTGCGCGGGTCGACATTCTTGTTGGTCCAGTCCATCTCCGACACGTGCACCAGCCCCTCGATGCCGGCTTCGATCTCGACGAAGGCGCCGTAGTCGGTGATGTTGGTGATCTTGCCGAAAAGGCGCGTGCCGTGCGGATAGCGGCGGCCCAGGCCGACCCACGGATCCTCGCCCAGCTGCTTGATGCCCAGCGAAACGCGGTTCTTCTCCTGGTCGAATTTCAGCACCTTGGCCGTGATCTCCTGGCCGACCTGCACCACCTCGGTCGGATGCCGCACGCGCCGCCACGCCAGGTCCGTGATGTGCAGCAGCCCGTCGATTCCGCCCAGGTCGACGAAGGCGCCGTAGTCGGTGATGTTCTTCACCGTGCCTCGCACGACCGCGCCCTCCTTCAGCGTCTCGAGCAGGCGCGCGCGCTCCTCGCCCATGCTCGCCTCGACCACCGCGCGGCGCGACACCACCACGTTGTTGCGCTTGCGGTCCAGCTTGATGACCTTGAATTCCAGCGTCTTGCCCTCGTAGGGCGAGGTGTCCTTCACGGGCCGCGTGTCGACCAGCGAACCGGGCAGGAACGCCCGGATGCCGTTCGTCATCACGGTCAGCCCGCCCTTGACCTTGCCGGTGATCGTGCCGCTGACCAGCTCGCCGTTTTCGAGCGCCTTTTCAAGGTTCAGCCACGCGGCCAGCCGCTTGGCCTTGTCGCGCGACAGAATCGTGTCCCCGTAGCCGTTCTCCAGCGATTCGATCGCGACCGACACGAAATCGCCCGGCTTCACGTCGAGCTGGCCCAGGTCGTTGCGGAACTCCTCGATCGGGATGTAGGCCTCCGACTTCAGTCCGGCATTGACGACCACGAAGTTCATGTCGACCCGGATCACTTCGGCCGTGATCACCTCGCCGGCGCGCATCTCGTGGCGCGCCAGGCTTTCCTCGAACATCGCGGCGAAACTCTCGCCACCCCTTTGAACCAGGGTTTCGCTAGCTACGGAAGACATATCGACTCTCTTTCACGCCACAGGCTTGCCCTGCAGCGGGGTTGATCTTCGGCGCGGAAATGCGCTTTCCACGTCCACCGGGGCATTCATTGAACCTGCGACACCGTTCGATACCAGGCCAGCACCTGTCCGACGACTTCGTCGACCGTCAGGCTAGATGCGTCCAGCTCGTACGCATCGTCGGCGGCTTTGAGCGGAGCCACCGGGCGCGTGCGATCGCGCTTGTCGCGCTCGCACAGGTCCAGCAAAAGATCGGCGAGGCTAGCAGAAATCCCCTTCTCCATCAACTGCTTGAGTCGCCGCTGCGCGCGCACTTCGACGCTCGCCGTCAGGAATACCTTCAGCCGCGCGTCGGGAAACACGACGGTGCCCATGTCGCGGCCGTCGGCCACCAAGCCTGGCCAGCGCCGGAACGAGCGCTGCAGCTGCAACAGCTCGTCGCGCACGGCCGCGTGAGCCGACACGTGCGAGGCCGCCCGCCCGACCTCCTCGGCGCGAATGGCCTCGGTCACGTCCTCACCGTCGAGCTCGACGCGCCCGCGCTCGAACAATGGATGCGCGCTGCGCGCCACCTGGGCCAGCCGCAGCGCGTCGCCCGTGTCGATCCGGCGCCGCAGCGCCAGCAACGCGACCACCCGATACAGCGCACCGCTGTCCAGGCAGCCGAATCCCAGTTCGCGCGCCACCGCCTGAGCGATCGTTCCCTTGCCCGAGGCCGTGGGCCCGTCGATCGCGATCACCGGAGCCATGCTCATAGCCCGAGTCCTCTCGGCTGCATGGGGAACGAGGGGGCTGGGCCGGCCCCTTCGTGCTCCCCCAGCCAATGTAAATGGGCACCTCGGTCAGCGGTCTTCGCAAGCTTCACGCGTTGTCTCCGCGACACAGCCGCTCGAGCTCGGTGAAGTAATTCGGGAATGTCTTGGCCACGCAGCCCGGGTCGCGTACGTGCACCGGCACGCCGCCGGCCGCCGCCAGCGCGAAGCACATCGCGATGCGGTGGTCGTCGTAGGTATCGATCCAGGCCTCGCGCAGCCGGCCCGGTCCTTCGATCGAAATCCAGTCCTCCCCGCTGTGAACCACGGCGCCGAGCTTGCGCAGCTCGGTACCGACGGCCGCGATCCGGTCGGTCTCCTTCACGCGCCATGAGCCGATGCCGTTCAGGCGCGTGGTTCCACGCGCGAACAGCGCGACGATCGCGGCGGTCATCGCCGCGTCCGGGATCGCCGTGCAGTCGGCAGTGACGGCCTCCAGGGGGCCGGAGCGCGCCTCGATCCAGTCCGGCCCCAGATCGACGTGCGCGCCCATGTCCCGCAGCAGGCCGGCAAACGCCACGTCGCCCTGGATGCTGTCGGAGCCGACTCCGTTCACCCGCACCGGCCCGCCGGCGAGCGCTCCGAGCGCCAGAAAATACGAGGCGCCGGAGGCGTCGCCTTCGACCGCCAGCCGGCCCGGCGACCGGTACGGCGTCGGCATCACGCGGAATTGCGACGCCTGCCGATCCACCTGTACACCGAAGCGGCCCATCAGCGCCAGCGTCATCCGCACGTACGGCTCGGAAATCATCTCGCCTTCCACCTCGATCTGCAGACCGGCGGGGGGAGCGAGCAGCGGCGCCGCCATCAGCAGGCTGCTGACGAACTGGCTCGATACGCTGGCGCGGATCGCGACCCGGTCCGTCGCCACCGCAGCGGCCGGCTCGATCAGCAGCGGAGGAAAGCCGGCCCGGGCTTCGAACCGGATCCGCGCTCCGAGCGCGTTCAACGCTTCGACCAGGTCGCCGATCGGCCGCTCGCGCATCCGGGCCACGCCGTCGAGCCGGTAACGGCCCCCGGCAAATGCCAGCACTGCGGTCAGCGGGCGCATCGCGGTGCCCGCATTGCCGAGGAAGAGGTCCGCGTGGCGCTGCGGGAACCGTCCGCCGCAACCGCGCACGACGCTGTAATCGCGGCCGGACTGCACGGCAACCCCGAGCGAGCGCAACGCTTCGATCATCACGCGCGTGTCGTCCGCGTCCAGCAGCCCGGCGAGCTCGGTAGGCTGCGGTGACAGCGCCGCCAGCAGCAGCGCCCGGTTCGAGATGCTTTTGGATCCCGGCAGCCGGACCTGGCCGCCGGCGTGCGCGATCGGTTCGACCGTCAGAACCGCCTGTGACTGCGCGTCGCTACCCACGTGCGCCCCCGCCGGCGTTGCGCCGGGTGCGGCTGGCCAGATCGAACAGCTGCTCGAGCCAGCGTGCATCGCCCCTCGCCAGCGCCTGCTCGACGTCCTCGAGCATCGCCACGTAGCTGCGCAGCTCCTGGCCCAGCGCCGCTCGATTGGCCAGCGCGATGTCACGCCACATTTCGGGGCTGCCGGCGGCGATCCGGGTGAAATCGCGAAAGCCAGGACCCGCCAGCGACAGCTTGCGCTGCGCATCGGGCTGGCCGGCGATCTGCGCCACCAGGGCGAAGGCCAACACATGCGGCAGGTGACTGACAGAGGCCAGGATCCGGTCGTGTTCATCGGCCTGCATGCGCACGATCTCGGCACCGCAGACCCGCCAAAGTGCCTCGACGCGCTCGAGCGCGTCGTCGCGGGTCTGCGCTTGCGCCGCGATTACCACGGTACAGCCCTGGAACAGATCCGGGTCCGCATTGTCCACGCCCGGCTGTTCGCCGCCCGCTATCGGATGGGCCGGAACGAAGCGCTCGAACGCCGGGCCCAGCGCCTGCCGGGCCGCGGCAATCACATCCGACTTTGTGCTGCCCAGATCGGTGAGAATCGTGGTCGGCCCGATCGCACCAGCGAGCTGTCCCAGCAGATCGGGCATCGAGCCCACCGGCGTCGCAAACACCACCAGGTCGGCGTCCCGCACGGCCTGCGCCGGGCTGGCAGCCGCCTCATCGAGCAGGCGCAGCGCCATTGCGCGTGCGCACACCTGCGGATCAAGGTCGTAGCCAACAACGCGGCTCGTCAGGCGGCGCCGCCGCAGCGCCGCAGCGAAGGAACCGCCCATTAACCCCACACCGAGAATCGCCACCTTCATGGCTTCGAGACCGTCGTAGCCTGTGGGGGAAAAGCGGGAGGATCGGCTACGAGCAGCTGCGGGACGGCGCGCCTTGCAAGGCGCGCCGGCTCCGGCGGCGCGAAGCTGCGCTTCGCGAAACCCCGCCTCCGCCCCCCTCGAGCACCCCCCGCGGCATTCACAGGCGTCACAGTCGCGAACACTCCTTCGTTCAAGCGTCAGCAGCGCCGGCCAGGGCCGCGGGAAGCTCGCGCAGGAAGCGGGCGTTTTCTTCCGGCAGGCCGACCGTGACCCGCAGCCAGTGCGGCAATCCGTAGCTGGCGACCGGGCGCACGATCACCCCGCGCTTGAGCAATTGCTGGTAGACCGCGGCCGCGGGCCCGACCCGCACCAGCACGAAGTTGCCGTTGGCAGGCGCCACTTGCAGTCCCATCGCGCTCATCGACCGGCACAGTTGCTCACGTCCCAGCTCGTTGAGCTCGACACTGCGGCGCACGAACTCGACGTCAGCAAGCGCGGCCAGCGCCGCGGCCTGCGCGACCGAATTCACGTTGAACGGATGGCGGATCCGGTTCAGAAGATCGGTCATCTCCTGCTGCGCGATCGCATAGCCGACCCGCAGCCCGGCCAGGCCGTACACCTTGGAGAAGGTGCGCGCCACGATCAGGTTCGGATGGCGGCGCACCCAGGCCAGACTGTCGTAGCACGCGCCCGCCGGCAGGTACTCGTTGTACGCCTCGTCCAGCACGACGACGACCTGCGGCGGAACGGCATCGAGAAAATCCTGCAGCTCGTCCGGCGACAGCAGCGTGCCGGTCGGATTATTCGGGTTGGCGATGTAGATAAGCCGGGTGTCGGCGGCGATGGCCGCGCGCATCGCGGCCAGGTCATGACCGAGTTCGCGCGCCGGCGGCTCGATCGGGCGCGCGCCCCGTGCCTGGGTGGCCAGCGCGTACACCGCAAACGCGTGCTGCGAGTACACGCAGCTCGCGCCCGGCGCCAGCATCAGCGAGGCGGCCAGCTCCAGGATGTCGTTGCTGCCATTGCCCAGCGTGAGCCAGCTGAGCGGCACGTTCAGCCGTTGCGACAGCGCCGATTTCAGGGCCGAGGCGTTGCCGTCCGGATAGCGGCCGACATCGGCCAGCGCTGCAGCGGCGGCTTCGCGCGCGCCCGCCGGCATGCCCAGAGGGTTCTCGTTGGAGGCGAGCTTGACGATCGAGCCGGGATCCAGGCCCAGCTCGAGCGCCACTTCCTCGATCGGCCGGCCGCCCTGGTAGGGCGCGATCGCCCGCACGTAGTGCGGCGCGTTCACCTGTGCGCCGGCCGCCTCCGCCGCGGCGGAGGCGGCGCCCAAGCTCTTCATGCCGCCCTCGGGTACGAGCCCAGGTGCCGGAAGAACGCGCACACCTCCCTGAGTTCCTCGAGCGCCGCCGCCAGCGCCGGATCGCTCGCGTGGCCTTCCACGTCGACGTAAAAGTAATACTCCCAGGCACCGGTGCGGGCCGGGCGCGACTCGAAACGCGTCATCGAAACCGCATGCCGGGCCAGAGGCGCCAGCATGTGGCAGACCGCGCCCGCCCGGTTGTGGACCGACAGGACCAGCGAGGTCTTGTCGTGCCCGGTCGCCGCGCATTCCTGCTGGCCCAGCACCAGGAAGCGCGTGCGGTTCGACGGGTCGTCCTGGATCTGGCGCGCGACGGTCTGCAGCCCGTACCGCATTGCTGCGTTTTCCCCGGCCACTGCGGCCGCCGCCGGATCCAGCGCAGCCTGGCGCGCGGCCTCGGCGTTGCTCGCGGCGTGAACGCGCTCCAGCGCCGGCACGTTCTGGTTCAGCCAGGTCAGGCACTGGGCGAGCGACTGTGGATGCGCGAACAGGCGTTGCACGCCATCGAGCGAGCCGTTCAGCGCCAGCAGGTGGTGCTGGACCGGCACCGAGACCTCGGCCACGATCTTCAGGCCCGTGGTCAGCAGCAGGTCCAGCGAGCGGCTGACCGCGCCCTCGGTCGAATTCTCCACCGGCACCACCGCGTAGTCGGCGCGGCCCGCCTCTGCGCTGCGGAATACGTCATCGATCGAGGCGCACGGCTGCAGGTTCACGGCGCTGCCGAACTGGCAAGTCGCGGCCAGCTCGGAGAAAGTCCCTGCCGGGCCCAGAAAAGCCACCGCCAGCGGCCGCTCCATCGCGCGACAGGCCGAAATGATCTCGCGGAAGATCGGCTCCATCGCGGCCACCGTCAGCGGCCCGCGGTTCAGCGCGGCGACCGCACGCAGCACCTCGGCTTCGCGCTCCGGCCGGTAAACCACAGTTCCGACCGCGAGCTTCAGGCGGCCGACCTCGGTCGCCAGCTTCGCGCGCCGGCTGATCAGCTCGACCAGCTCCCGGTCGATCGCATCGATCTGCTGTCTGAGCGGCGTCAGATCCGGATCGGTCGAATCGTCGTCGTGCGCCAGGTCGGTCATCGGTGCGTTCAGGGCAGCGTGGTGCCTGCGCTGCCATTGCCCGCGGAGCCGTTGGCGCCCGCATGCTCGGCGTCGGTCTCGACCACCCGCTGCAGGCCCGACAGCCGCGTGCCGTCGTCCAGCGCGATCAGCGTCACGCCCTGCGTGGCCCGCCCCATCTCACGTATCTCCGCCACGCGCGTGCGGATCAGCACGCCGCCGGTCGTGATCAGCATGATCTCGTCGTCCGGATTGACCAGCGTGGCGGCCACGACCCGCCCGTTGCGTTCGGTGGTGGCGATCGCAATCATCCCCTTGGTGCCGCGGCTGTGGCGCGTGTACTCCGTGATCGGCGTGCGCTTGCCGTAGCCGTGCTCGGTGGCCGTCAGCACGGCCTGCCGTTCGTCGCCCGCCACCAGCAATGCGATCACGGACTGCCCGCTGTCCAGCTGCATGCCGCGCACGCCCCGCGCCTGGCGGCCCATCGGCCGCACGTCGTTCTCGTCGAACCGGACAGCCTTGCCCGCGTCCGAAAACAGCATCACGTCATGCCGGCCGTCCGTGATCGCAGCTCCGATCAGGAAATCGCCCGGGTCCAGGTCCACCGCGATCAGACCGGCCTTGCGCGGGTTGGCGAATTCCGGCAGCGGCGTCTTTTTCACGGTGCCGTTGGCCGTGGCCATGAACACAAAGTGTTCGCCGTCGAACGCGCGCACCGGCAGCACGACGGTGATCTTCTCGCCCTCGGCCAGCGGGAACATGTTCACGATCGGCTTGCCGCGCGACGCGCGCGAGCCCTGCGGAGCCTCCCACACCTTCAACCAGTAAAGGCGTCCGCGGTCCGAAAAACACAGGATCGTGTCGTGCGTGTTCGCGATGAAGAGCTGATCGATCCAGTCGTCGTCTCGCGTGACTGCAGCCTGCTTGCCGCGACCGCCGCGCCGCTGCGACCGGTAGTCGGCCACCGGCTGGCTCTTGATGTAGCCGGCGTGCGACAAGGTGACCACCATGTCCTGCGGCGCGATCAGATCCTCCGTGAGCAGGATCACGCCGTCCTGCACGATCTGCGAGCGCCGCGCGTCGCCGGCGGCCTGGCCGTGCTCGCGCCGCAGCTCGACGAGTTCGTCGTGGATTATCCGGTTGATCCGCTCGGGCCGGGCCAGCACGTCCAGCAGGTCTCCGATCTGGGAGATCACCTCGCGGTACTCGGCCACGATCTTGTCCTGCTCCAGCCCCGTGAGCCGCTGCAGGCGCATCTGCAGGATCTGCTCGGCCTGTTCCTCGGACAGCTGGTACAGACCATCGTCCTGGATTCCGAACTGCGGCGGCAAGCCCTCGGGCCGATACGATTTCATCGCATCGGCCCCGGAGCGCGCCAGCAGGTCGCGCACCATCGGAGAATCCCAGCGGCGCGTCATCAGCTCGGTCTTCGCCACCGGCGGCGTGGGCGCGGCCCGGATGATGGCGATGAACTCGTCGATGCTGGCCAGCGCGACGGCCAGGCCCTCCAGCACGTGGCAGCGCGCGCGCGCCTGGCGCAGCTCGAAGCCGGTGCGCCGCATCACGACTTCGCGCCGGTGCGCCAGGAACGCCTCCAGCATCTGCTTCAGATCGAGCAGCCGTGGCTGTCCCTCGACCAGCGCCACCATGTTCATGCCGAACGTGTCCTGCAGCTGGGTCAGCTTGTACAGGTTGTTCAGCACGACGTCGGGCAGCTCGCCGCGCTTGAGCTCGAACACCACGCGCATGCCGGACTTGTCCGACTCGTCGCGAATATCCGAGATGCCCTCGATCTTCTTGTCGTTGACCAGCTCGCCCACGCGCTCGAGCAGCGCGCGCTTGTTCACCTGATACGGAAGCTCGTCCACGATGATTGCGGTGCGCGCGCCACGGTCGATATCCTCGGTGTGCGTCTTGGCGCGGATCACGACGCGGCCGCGCCCGGTGCGGTAGCCTTCACGGACGCCGTCGAGCCCGTGGATGATCCCGGCGGTTGGAAAATCGGGCGCCGGCACGCACGCGATCAGATCGTCGACCGTGGCCGCCGGGTTGGACAGCAACAGCAGGCAGGCCTCGACCACTTCGCTCAGGTTGTGCGGCGGAATGTTGGTCGCCATGCCGACGGCGATGCCGCCGGAGCCGTTCACCAGCAGGTTCGGCAGCCGCGTCGGCAGCACGGTGGGCTCGCGTTCCTTGCCGTCGTAGTTGGGAACGAAGTCGACCGTCTCCTTGTCGATGTCGGCCAGCAACTCGGATGCGATGCGGTCCAGCCGGCACTCGGTGTAGCGGTAGGCGGCAGGGTTGTCGCCGTCGATCGAGCCGAAGTTGCCCTGGCCGTCGATCAGCGGGTAACGCAGCGAAAAATCCTGCGCCATCCGCACCAGTGCGTCGTAGGTTGTCGTGTCGCCGTGCGGGTGATACTTGCCCAGTACCTCGCCGACCACGCGCGCGCACTTCACGTAGGGGCGATTCCACAGGTTGCCCGCCTCGTACATCGCGAACAGCACGCGCCGGTGCACCGGTTTCAGACCGTCGCGCACGTCGGGCAAGGCGCGGCCCACGATCACGCTCATCGCGTAATCGAGATACGAGCGCCGCATCTCCTCTTCGAGCGAGACCGGCAGGGTTTCCTTGGCGAATGGATCCATACGGCAACGGGCAAACGGTTAATTTTAGCAGCGCCCTCGCCTGCTTCGCCGCCGCCTTGGTATAAACGGCGCACTCGCCCACTTCCGAGCGGACCCCGGGATGAGACCCGTCGACACCCTGATCAGCGCCCGCTGGGTGGTGCCCATCGTGCCGCGCGCCACCGTGCTGCCCGATCATTCGGTCGCGATCGACGGCGGGCGTATCGCGGCCGTGCTTCCGACCGCGTTGGCGCGCTCCCAGTTCCAGCCGGCCCACCACGTGCAGCTCGCACAGCACGCGCTGGCCCCCGGCCTGGTAAACGCGCACGCCCACGCCGCGATGAACCTGCTGCGCGGCACGGGCGATGACCTGCCGCTCGCCCGCTGGCTGGCCGAGCGGATCTGGCCTCTGGAGCGGGCGCTGGTGAACGAGCGATTCGTCTACGACGGCACCCGCCACGCCGCTGCCGAGATGCTGCGGGCCGGCATCACCTGCTGCAACGACATGTATTTCTATCCCGAGGAGGCGGCGCGCGCATTTATCGACCTGGGCATGCGCTGCGTGGTGGGGATCATCGCGCTGGAGTTTCCGAGCTCCTACGCGACCGACGCCGACGACTACCTGCGCAAGGGCCTGCGCACGCGCGATGCGCTGCGCGAGGAGCCGCTGGTGAGCTTCACGCTGGCGCCGCATGCGCCGTACACGGTGGCCGACGCGACGCTGTCGCGCATCGCGATGCTGGCCGAGGAGCTCGATCTGCCGGTGCACACGCACTTGCACGAAACCGACGCCGAGATCGCACAGTCGGTCCAGCAGCACGGCACACGGCCGCTGGCGCGGCTGGACCGGCTGGGACTGGTCACCGAGCGCCTGCTGGCGGTTCACGCGGTGCACCTTCAGCCCGACGAAATTGCGCTGCTGGCGCGGCGCGGGGCGAGCGTCGCGCACTGCCCGGCGTCCAACCTGAAGCTGGCGAGCGGGGTTGCGCCGGTGGCGGCTCTGCTGCGCCAGGGCGTCGGAGTCGCATTCGGGACCGACGGTGCGGCCAGCAATAACCGCCTGGACCTGTTCGAGGAAATGCGATTGGCGGCATTGCTGGCCAAGGGCGCCTCGCTCGACGCATCCGCTCTGCCGGCCTGGCAGGCACTGGAGTGCGCGACGATCGCTTCGGCCGGCGCGCTGGGCCTGCAGGATCGGATCGGATCGATCGAGGTCGGCAAGGAGGCCGATCTGATCGCGATCGACCTGTCGGAACTGGAGACCCAGCCGTGCTTTGACGTCGTATCGCAACTGGTCTACTGCGCCGGGCGCGAGCACGTCTGCAGCGTCTGGGTGGCCGGCAGCCGCGTCGTTGCGGACCGCCGGCTGGTGCGTGGCGCGCACGAGATCGACGTCGGATCGATCGCGGCCGCCGGGGCCTCGTGGCAGGCGCGGATACAGAAGCAGCTGTCCGTGCGGCCCGACTGAGCCGTCCGCCACCCTCGCGCCGCCGCTGCGATCGCCTCGCATCGGAGGGGATTTTCGAGGATCGCGCTGGGGTATATTGGGCCGCTCGATTCTGCAGCCACTGGACCCGGACCATCCGGGCGTCGATCCGATCAACAATCAAAAGGGGGCACGGCGATGAAACTTCCGGCGAGGTATCGGTACCTGTTCCTTTCGGCACTGTCCGCGGTCTCGGTTTCCGCGGCGGGCAAGGACATCGAGGGCAACCAGAAGAACACCGGCTATTGGCTGGATCAGCGCGGTACCGTCGTGGTCGATCCATACGGACTGTGCTGGCGCACGGGTTATTTCAGCAAGGACCTGGCGTTGCCCGAGTGCGACCCGTCGCTGGTTCCGCCGCCTCCGCCGCCGCCACCACCGCCGCCGCCGCCTCCACCGCCGCCGCCGCCGCCACCCCCACCACCGCCGCCGCCTCCGCCGCCGCCGCCTCCGCCGCCGCAGGCGGTCGCGTTCGCGGAAAAGATCACGTTCGGTTCCGACGAACTATTCGACTTCGATCGGGCGGAGCTGAAAGCGCCGGCGCGTGCCAAGCTCGATGCGCTGGTCGTGAAGCTCCAGGGCGCCGACCTGAAGGCGATCCACATAGTCGGTTACACCGACAGCGTCGGCACGGACTCCTATAACGACATGCTGTCCCAGCACCGCGCCTCCTCGGTGCGCGACTACCTGATCAGCAAGGGCGTAGACCCCTCGCTGATGGACGTCGCGGGGCGTGGCAAGCGCGATCCGATTGCCAGCAATGCGACCAAAGAAGGGCGTGCGCAGAACCGGCGGGTCGAGGTCGAAGTCGACGGCTCGCGCACGATCGTGCGTTGAGGACCGCCCGCAAGCGATGAATGTCGATCCGGCCGAGCTGCAGAAGTTCAGCGAACTGTCCCACCGGTGGTGGGATCCGGCCGGATCGTTTCGTCCGTTGCACGAGATCAATCCGTTGCGGCTCGACTGGATCGACCAGCGGGCCGCGCTGGCCGGCAAGCGGGTGCTCGATGTCGGCTGCGGCGGCGGCATCCTGTCCGAATCGATGAGCGCGCGCGGTGCCGACGTCCTCGGAATCGACCTGGCCGACAAGCCGCTGCGGGTGGCGCAGCTTCATGCACTGGAAAGCGGAGCGCGGGTCCGCTACCGCGCGATCAGCGCCGAGGAGCTGGCCCTGGAGGCCGCCGCCTCGTTCGATATCGTCACGTGCATGGAATTGCTGGAGCACGTGCCGGATCCGGATTCGACCGTGGCGGCCTGCGCGACGCTGGTGCGGCCGCAAGGCTGGGTGTTCTTCTCGACGATCAATCGCAATGCGCGGGCCTTCCTGATGGCGATCGTCGGCGCCGAGTACGTGCTGGGCCTGCTGCCGCGCGGCACCCACGAGTACGCCCGCTTCATCCGGCCCAGTGAGCTGGCGCGATCGGCCCGGACGGCAGACCTGGAAGTCGATGAACTGCGCGGGATGTCGTACCGGCCGCTGGGTCGAACCTACCTGCTAGGGACCGACACCCGCGTGAATTACCTGATGGCGTGCAGGAAGGCTTCGTGACACCTGCCGCTGCGGCGGCCACCCGGCTGGTCCTGTTCGATCTGGACGGAACGCTGGTCGATACCGCGGATGACCTCGCCGCCGCGCTGAACCGCTGCCAGAGCCTGCGGGGCCTGCCGCCGACGCCGCCGCAGGAGCTGAGGCCTTGGACCAGCCATGGCGCGCGCGGGCTGATCCAGCGCGGCTTCGGGCTCGAGCCCGCCGATGCGGGTTACGAGGACCTGCGCGCCGAGTTCCTGGACCACTACGAGCAGGCGCTGTGCGTGCACTCGCGCCTGTACGATGGAATCGAGCAGACGCTGGCGGCGATCGAGGCCTCGGACCGTCGCTGGGGTGTGGTCACGAACAAGCCGGCTCGCTTCACGCGCCCGCTGCTGCGTGCGTTGGGCCTGGAGCGGCGTGCGGCTTGCGTGGTCAGCGGCGACACGGCCGCGCGGCCCAAGCCGGACCCGGCGCCGATCCTGCGCGCCCTGGCCGAGTGCCGCTGCGAAGCGAGCGCGAGCCTGTACGTGGGCGACGACCTGCGCGACGTTCAGGCCGGCCGTGCTGCGGGCGTGGGAACAGTGGTGGCAGCATACGGCTATTCCGCCAGCATCGAAGACGTCAGCAATTGGAACGCGGATCTTGTGATCGATCGCCCGCAGGATCTGCTGCTCTGGATCCTGCCGCCGTAACGACGTTGCGTCCGGCAACCCGACTGCTCGCCCTCCTCGTCGCCCTCTTTGGAGCAGATGGCGCCGGCGCGAGCGAGATCGCCCTCTCCGCCCGCGATCTGGGCGGCGTCGTGACCGGAGACCGCGGTCCCGAGGCCGGCGTCTGGGTAATCGCCGAGACCACGGATCTGCCGACCCGATTCGCGAAGATCGTCGTCACCGACGAGCTGGGCCGATTCGTGATTCCGGATCTGCCGCACGCGAGCTACCAGGTCTGGGTCCGCGGCTATGGCCTGGTCGATTCGCCGAAAGTCGGCTCCGAGCCCGGCCGGCGACTGAGCCTGAAGGCGGTCACGGCCCCATCCGAAAAGGCCGCCGCCGCGTACTACCCGGGCGTGTACTGGTACTCGATGCTCCAGATCCCCAACGCGGGCGAATTTCCCGGAACAGGCGAAAAGGGCAACGGCATCGCCGAGACGATGAAGGATCAGCACTACTGGATCGACACCCTGAAGAACGGATGCCAGTCGTGCCACGCACTGGGCTCGAGGGGAATTCGGGAAATTCCCGAGGCGTTCCGGAAGTCGGGCAGCTCCTTCGCCGCCTGGGCGCGGCGGACCCAGGCCGGCCAGGCGATGGAATACATGGCCCGGGTACTGGGCCGGTTCGGCGCCGAGAAAGCGCTGAAGCTTTTCGCCGATTGGACCGACCGGATCGCGGCGGGCGAATTGCCGTTTGCCAGGCCCGAGCGCCCCAAGGGCGTGGAGCGCAATGTGGTGGTCTCGGTCTGGGACTGGTCCTCGCCTACGTACTACCTGCACGACGCCATTTCGACCGACAAGCGCCATCCGACCGTCAACGCCAACGGTCTGATCTGGGGTTCGACCGAAGAGAGCACCGATCTGATTCCGACGCTGGACCCGGTTAAAAACGTCGCCGCTACCGTCCGACACCCCTATCGGGATCCGCACACGCCCTCGGCCGTGGATCTTCCCCACGCAGAATCGGCGTACTGGGGCACGCAGGCGATCTGGGACGGGCACACCAGCATTCACAACCTGATGATGGACGAAGCCGGCCGGGTCTGGTTCACGGCTCGCATCCGACCCGCCGCCAACCCCGACTTCTGCAAAGCCGCCTCGGGCTTTGCCTCGGCACAGGTCGCGCCACTCGCCGAGTCCGCGCGCCAGCTTTCGATGTACGACCCGGCCGCAAAGCAATGGCACCTGATCGACACCTGCTTCACCACGCACCACCTTTACTTCGGACACGACGCCGACCAGACGCTCTGGACCAGCGCGGGCTCCCCGGTCAGCGGCGTGGTCGGCTGGCTGAACACCCGGCTGTACCTTCAGACCCACGACGAGGCCAAAGCACAGGGCTGGACACCGCTCGTCGTCGATGCCAACGGGAACGGACAACGCGACGAATACGTGCAGGCCGGCCAGCCGCTCGATCCGGAAAAAGACATGCGCGTGATGGCCGCCTTTTACGGCGTGATGCCCAGCCCGGTGGACGATTCGATCTGGGGCCAGTCGATGGACGCCGGGTTCTCCGGCGTCGGCCAGCCCGGCTACCTGGTCCGGCTGACGCCGGGCAGCGATCCGGCCAGAACGGCGCTCGCCGAGATCTATCAGCCGCCAGCGGGAGCCTTCGGTCCGCGTGGCCTCGACGTGGATCTGAACGGCGTCGCGTGGACGGCGCTGTCGAGCGGCCACCTGGCCAGTTTCGATCGACGCCGGTGCACCGGGCCCCTGAACGGGCCGGGCACCGCCGAGGGCAAGCAGTGCCCGGAAGGCTGGACGCTGTACCGGTTCCCCGGCCCGCAGTTCAAGGGCGTCAGCAACAGCGGCAGCGCCGACCACGCCTACTACGTCTGGGTCGACCGCTACGACACGCTGGGGCTGGGAGCGAACGTCCCGATCGCGACGACGAACGGCGGCGAGGCCCTGCTGGCCCTGGTCGACGGCAGCCTGGTGAGTCTGCGCGTGCCCTATCCGAGGGTCTTCTTCACCAAGAACGTCGACGGCCGGATTGACGATCCGAAGGCCGGCTGGAAAGGCCGCGGGCTATGGACGACGTCCGGCACGCGGGCCAATTTCCACGGCGAAGGCGGCAAGGGCGCCTATCCGAAGGTCTACAAATTCCAGATGCGGCCGGACCCCCTGGCCCATTAAGTTCGGTAGAAAAGATCACGGAGGACCCTCACCCACAGCCCCTCTCCCTAAAGGGAGAGGGGAGGCCACCGACTCCTTCCTAAAGGGGAGAGGGGACGCTGATCGTCCCTCGTGGAGCGGGTGCACGTCACTCTCGGGTGGGCGCCGCTGCGCTTCCATCCTCAACGTCAGGATGTCGTTCAGCATCACCTCGGGCTGCAGGAAATCGAGCGCATAGATCTCGCGCACCGAGCCCGCCGGGTCGATCAGGAAAAGCTTCAGCATATGGTTGATCGCGCGCACCGGACCGCCTGCGCGGTTCTGCTCGATCCGCACGTCCTGCCCGAAATCGTCCAGCAACGGCTGCAGCATGGCGATCGACGGCGCCGTCAGGAAGTCCCACTCGAACCGCGCATGGGCCGAAAAGCCGCGCGCGTAGCTGCGCAGCTGCGCCGGGGAGTCGTGGGTCGGGTCGAAGCTGATGCTGACGAAGCGCACGTTCGCGCGCAGGTCGGGATCGGCCACGATGCGGCCGCTCAGAGCGGCCATCAACCCGAACGCGTACGGACAGCCGAGCGGATCGGTGCAGTGCGTGTAGAAGAACGTCAGCAGCGTGATCTTGCCGCGGGTCAGCGCCGACAGCTGGCGCGCACGCCCGGCCGAGTCCAGCAACTGCGCATCGGGACACTCCTGGATGCGCTGCAGCTGATACGTGCCGGCCGGCGTGGGCACGAACTGCATTCGCGGCGCGCGGGGCAGCCCGGGATCCGGTGCAGCCATTGCTGCGGCGCAACTCAACAGCGCAGCCCACAGCGCGGCACCGCCGCGCGCCCCGGCGAGGCGCAGCCGCCCGGCGTGCTCAGTATCCGGGCGTCGATACCGCCGTGTCATCGGCCTGCGCCACGCCCGTTGCTCGCGCGGAGAACTTCATATGGTGAGCCCGTCCGAGCTTTTCCTTCGCGAAATCGACTTCGAACGCAGGCTTCAACTCCTTGCCGTCCCAGTTGAACGCGCGCAGGAATTGCTCGTTGTCGGCACCGGCTTTGTCCCAGTGCTCCAGCAGACTCGAGGTGATGTAAACGCGCTTTCCGTCCCAGGACTGGCTGATCATGTTCACCTGACGGCCGGTCTGCTTCGCGTAAGTCTGCTTGGGCGCTTCCGGATTGCTCAGGTCGAAGTAGCGGGTCATGCCGTCCATGAAGGTGTTGACCCACAGCCCCTTGCCGTCGGCCCGGATCGAGATGTCGACCGGCAGCGGAACCTTGGCTGGATCACCGATCGTGGCCACCTCCGTGCCGCGCCACACGGCGCTGGCGTCGGGCCGGATCAGCCAGAGCTTGGACGTCAGCGCGGTGGCGGTGATCGCCCAGTTGTCCTTCGGATTCAGCGACCAGCGGATCTCCAGCGGGGCGCCCGGCACGCTGAAAATCCGGCGCGGCTGCATCGCCTTCAGGTCCCACAGCACCATCGTATTGCCGAAGTGCTTCATCGCGGCCTCGTCCTTGATCAGCGATCCGAGGTCACGCAGGTAGTTGTCCCGGCCCGTGAAGCTGGAAGTGAGCAATACGTTCTTGGCCGGATCGATCGCAACGTCGTAGCCGTAGCCGTCGCCCTGGACGCCGTTCAGCAGGCCGGTCGGCAGCATGTACTTCTGCACGAACTCGCCTTTGTTGTTGTAGACGGCGAGCCCTGTGACGCCGCCGTTGTCCCCGGTGTTCGACAGGGTGCCGATCAGCATCCGACCCGGCATCGCATAGAAGGTGTGCGGCCCGACCAGACCACTGCGATCGTGCAGATCGGAAATCGTCTTCACGAGCTTCGGCTTGGACGGATCGGTGCCGACGTCGAACACGAAGATCTTGCCGTCATCCAGGCGGCCGGCCCAGAGGAAGCGCCGATCGTCCGTGAAACCCATGTGGTGCGCCTCGCCGTGTCCGCCCACGGACACGGTGCTCACGACTTTGCCGTATTTTTTCGAGCGCGGATTGGCATCGACCGTCACCAGCTTGTCGGACCCATCCCCCCAGCCTTCGACTCCGAGCGTCCACACGTGCACGAAGTCTTCCTGCCCCTTGATCAATCCGGTCATGTACGGGGAATTGCAGGTCTCGTCGGCTGCAACCGCAGCCGAAAACGTCACGGCCAGCAGCAGAACCAACCACGCCAGGATCGGTCGTATCGAGCGCATCCGGAATGTCATTTTCGTCTCCCTGTGCCGTGGCCGGCCCGGATACTCCGCCGGGTCCGGCTCGAAGATGCCGATTGTGGTCCTATGCGGACCGCCGCGCCGGGTATCTTGCGACAGCCGGGTGCGTCCACATATGGGGGATTAGAATACGAACGTCGAGCACTGGGGGCGACCTGGTTTCGACGCAGATAGAGAAACAGCGCGGTGCATGCCGAGGACCAGTCACCTCGTAAATCCACTGGAAGCCATACAAACGCCAACAACGAGCGTTTCGCTCTCGCCGCATAAAACCGGTGGGACGCTGCACTAGCCGGCCACTGGGCTAGGCCGGGCAACCGGCAGCAGCGCCATTCTCAGTGGCTGGATCCGGGCGATGTCACGGCTCCCGGCTCGAGATCGAGTGACTGGCTGTGCGTCGGCCTGCCGGCTGGCCAAGCGCACGGCGAGACTCAAATAGGCCGGCTACGCATGTAGAGCCGCCTGCGGACCGTTTGCGGACGCGGGTTCGATTCCCGCCGCCTCCACCAGTTTTTCCACCTAAGTAGTTGATTCCATTAGGTGGAGACTTTTAATCGTGACCAAAAACATGCGTGGAATGACCAGGTTTGGTCACGTTTTGGTCGTGACCAGCTTCGGGGAAAACCGGCCTCGATACCAGCGGACGCGTAGGTCATAGCGATGGCGGGCGATCGGTATTCTTGCTTCGATGAATTAAGGCAGCGGGAGGAACCGGGCCGCGATTTTGCGATAACGACGGTGCGCCGAGAGGCATCAACTT
>VBCK01000072.1 GCA_005882215.1 Betaproteobacteria bacterium
AAAAGGCCGAGCATGAAGTGAAGGAAATCGAGGCGCAATACACTTCGGGCCTGGTCACGCAAGGCGAGCGTTACAACAAGGTGGTCGACATCTGGGGCCGCGCGGGAGACGACATCGCCAAGGCGATGATGGGCCAGCTCGGCATGATGGACGTGACGACGCGCGACGGCAAACCCGCGCGCCAGGAATCGTTCAATTCCATCTACATGATGGCGGACTCGGGCGCGCGCGGTTCCGCGGCGCAGATCCGGCAGCTTGCCGGCATGCGCGGATTGATGGCGAAGCCGGACGGTTCGATCATCGAGACGCCGATCACCGCCAACTTCCGCGAAGGCCTGAACGTGCTGCAGTACTTCATCTCGACGCACGGCGCCTGCAAAGGTCTGGCCGACACCGCGCTGAAGACCGCCAACTCGGGCTATCTGACGCGACGTCTGGTCGACGTCACGCAGGACCTGGTCGTGACCGAGGAAGACTGCGGCACCGCCAACGGCGTAGCGATGCGGGCGCTGGTCGAAGGCGGCGAGGTGATCGAAGCGCTGCGCGACCGGATCCTCGGGCGCGTGGCGGCGGTCGACATCCTGAACCCGGACACGCAGGAACTGCTGTTCGCGGCCGGCAGCCTTCTGGACGAGGACGCGGTGGACCGGATCGAGCAGCTGGGGATCGACGAGGTCAAGGTGCGCACCCCGCTGTCGTGCGATACGCGCTACGGCATCTGCGCCGGGTGCTACGGCCGTGATCTGGGGCGGGGCTCGCTGGTCAATGTGGGCGAGGCGGTCGGCGTGATCGCGGCGCAATCGATCGGCGAGCCGGGCACGCAGTTGACGATGCGCACGTTCCACATCGGCGGCGCGGCTTCGCGGGCCGCGGTGCAAAGCGCGATCGAGGCCAAGAGCAACGGCATGGTGCGCTTCACCAGCACGATGCGCTACGTGACCAACGCCAAGAGCGAGCAGATCGTGATCTCGCGTTCGGGCGAGGTGACGATCGTCGACGACAACGGTCGCGAGCGCGAGCGCCACAAGGTGCCCTACGGGGCGACGCTGAACGCGACCGACGGCAAGGCCGTGCGGGCCGGTGCCCAGCTCGCCCAGTGGGATCCGCTGACACGCCCGATCATTACCGAGTACGCCGGCACCACTCGCTTCGAGAACGTCGAGGAAGGCGTCACGGTCGCCAAGCAGATCGACGAGGTGACCGGGCTGTCGACGCTGGTCGTGATCGACGCCAAGCGGCGCGGCGCCAGCGCCAAGGGGGTCCGGCCGCAGGTCAAGCTGATCAACGAAGCGGGCGAGGAGGTGCGCATCCACGGCACCGATCACGCGGTGACGATCTCGTTCCCGGTCGGCGCGCTGATTGTCGTTCGCGACGGCCAGCAGATCGCGGTGGGCGACGTGCTGGCGCGCATCCCGCAGGAGTCGCAGAAGACGCGCGACATCACCGGGGGGCTTCCGCGCGTGGCCGAGCTGTTCGAGGCGCGTTCGCCCAAGGACGCCGGCATGCTGGCCGAGGTCACGGGAACCGTGTCCTTCGGCAAGGACACCAAGGGCAAGCAGCGGCTGATCATCTCCGACCTCGAGGGCAAGGAGCACGAGTTCCTGATCCCGAAGGACAAGCACGTGCTGGTGCATGACGGGCAGGTGGTGAACAAGGGCGAGTTGATCGTCGACGGATCGGCCGATCCACACGACATCCTGCGGCTGCTCGGGGTCGAATCGCTGGCCCGCTACATCGTGGACGAGGTCCAGGACGTGTATCGGCTGCAGGGCGTGAAGATCAACGACAAGCACATCGAGGTGATCGTCCGGCAGATGTTGCGCCGGGTGCAGATCGTCGATGCGGGCGACGCCCCGTTCATCCCGGGCGAGCAGGTCGAGCGCTCGGAGCTGCTGGACGAGAACGACAAGGCGATCGCCAAGGGCGGCCGGCCGGCGGTGTACGAAAACGTCCTGCTCGGCATCACCAAGGCCTCGCTGTCGACCGACTCGTTCATCTCGGCGGCCTCGTTCCAGGAAACCACGCGGGTCCTTACCGAGGCGGCGATCATGGGCAAGCGCGACGAACTGCGCGGCCTGAAGGAAAACGTGATCGTCGGTCGCCTGATTCCGGCCGGCTCAGGGCTCGCCTATCACAGGGCGCGCAAGGAGCGGGAGGAGACCGAGGCGGCGGAGCGCGAGGCGCTGGCTGCTCTGGAGGCGAGTGGACAGTCGCAGGAAGCTGCGGCGGTCGATGTCGCCGCCGAGGGCGAAGGTACCGAAGCGGTCTCCGGGTCGTAACTTCGAACCGCCTCCCCCTCCCATGCGTGCGTGGGTTGGGGAGGCGGTGCTTCTCCGAACGTCGTCTGAGCGGGCGCAGGCGTTCAAAGCCCTCTTGCATTGCCCCGCACCCCTGGGTCCCTTTTTTTCGCGGGCAAGGGGCATTTCGACATCGCTCTTCTGAAGTCTGCGCGGCGGGGTGACCGCGGCCGTTCCCGATGCCTCCGGTTCCTTGCGAGGCTACCAGCCGCGCTCGCTCGCCCCTTGAGAGCTTTGAAAATCCGATGGGAGCGACACCATGACCGTTCCGTTACGCACTCTCGGCGCTTCCGGCCCGCGCGTCTCGGCGATCGGGCTGGGCTGCATGGGGATGAGCGATTTCTACGGCCAGCGCGACGAGGCCGGATCGATCGCGACAATCCGGCGCGCATTAGATCTTGGGATCAACTTTCTCGACACCTCCGACGCCTACGGGCCGTTTACCAACGAGGAGCTGGTCGGACGCGCGATCCACGGCCGTCGCAGCGAGGTGTTTCTGGCGACCAAGTTCGGCATCGTGCGCGATCCGCGCGATCCATCGGCGCGCGTCATCGACGGCAGCCCTCAGTACGCGCGCAAGGCGATCGAGGGCAGCTTGCGGCGCCTGGGCGTGGACCACGTCGACCTGTACTACCTGCACCGGGTCGATTCCAGGGTGCCGGTCGAGCAAACGATGGAGGCGCTGGCGGACCTGGTGCGCGAAGGCAGGATCCGCCACGTGGGACTGTCCGAGGCGTCGGCACAGACGCTGGAGCGCGCCCATCGCGTTCATCCGGTCACCGCGCTGCAGTCGGAGTACTCCCTGTGGACCCGCGATCCGGAGCGCGGCGTGCTGGCCGCCTGCCGCCGCCTGGGCGTGGCTTTTGTCGCCTACAGCCCGCTGGGACGCGGTTTCCTGAGCGGAGCGATCGGCAGTGCCGATGCGCTGGATGCCGGCGACTACCGGCGCGCAACGCCCCGCTTCCAGCCCGAAAATCTTCGCAAGAATCTGGGCCTGCTGCGCGAGCTGGAGGCCGTGGCCGGGCAGGTCGGAGCGACCACGGCGCAGGTCGCGCTCGCCTGGGTATTGGCTCAGGGCGACGACATCGTTCCGATTCCCGGAACCAAGCAGGTGCGTTATCTGGAGCAGAACGCGGCGGCCGCCCAGATCGCGCTGAATGCGGAGCAGCTGGCGCGCCTGGACATGGCGTTTCCGCCCGGCGCGGCCTCGGGCGACCGCTATCCCGAGGCAATGATGGCGTCGGTCGACCGCTGAGCACGCGTGCGCCGCCTGGGCGCATTGACCCGTGTACGGGCGCTCGGCTAGAATGGAAGGCTTAGCAAAGGGTCCGCGCAGGTCCGAAATCCGGACGCAAGCAGGGTAACGGCGGCAGGGGAACAGCGGAAACCGGAACATGCCAACGATCAACCAGCTGGTACGCAGGCCACGCGAGCTTGCGCGCGTGAAGAGCAAGAGCCCGGCGCTGAAAGGCTGCCCGCAGCGGCGCGGCGTGTGCACCAAGGTGTACACGACGACACCGAAAAAGCCCAATTCGGCGCTGCGCAAGGTGGCCAAGGTGCGGCTGACGAACGGTTTCGAGGTGATCTCGTACATCGGCGGCGAGGGCCACAACCTGCAGGAGCACTCGGTCGTGCTGATCCGCGGCGGCCGCGTGAAGGACCTGCCCGGCGTGCGCTACCACATCGTGCGCGGGTCGCTGGATACGCAGGGCGTGAAGGATCGCAAGCAGGGCCGCTCCAAGTACGGAGCCAAGCGGCCGAAGACGGACTAGGTCAGCAGTAAGTCGGGGCCCGTCAGCATGGGGCCCGCCCGTTGGATCAGGACCCAGGAACCAGGGCCGAGGTCGCGGTTCGACTGAACAGAAAGGAAGCGTATGCCGCGTCGTCGCGAAGTTCCGAAGCGCGAAATCCTGCCGGATCCGAAATTCGCCAGTTCGGACGTGGCCAAGTTCATCAACGTGATCATGCTCGACGGCAAGAAGGCCGTGGCCGAGCGGATCGTGTATGGCGCCTTTGCGCAGATAGAGCAAAAAAGCGGCAAGAACCCGGTCGAGATCTTCACGCAGGCACTGAGCAACGTGAAGCCGTCGGTCGAGGTCAAGAGCCGCCGCGTTGGCGGCGCCAACTACCAGGTGCCGGTCGAGGTGCGGCCGGTGCGTCGGATGGCGCTGGCGATGCGCTGGCTGCGGGAGGCGGCCAAGAAGCGCGGCGAAAAATCGATGCCGCTGCGCCTGGCCGGGGAGCTGATCGAGGCCTCGGAAGGGCGCGGCGGCGCGATGAAGAAGCGCGAGGAAGTGCATCGGATGGCCGAGGCCAATCGGGCCTTCGCCCACTTCAGGTTCTAGATTCGCAGGTTCTAGATTCGCTGGTGAACTCAATGGCCAGAAAGACCCCAATCGAACGTTACCGAAACATCGGTATCTCCGCACACATCGACGCAGGCAAGACGACGACGACCGAGCGCATCCTGTTCTACACAGGGGTCAATCACAAGATCGGCGAAGTGCATGACGGCGCCGCGACGATGGACTGGATGGAGCAGGAGCAGGAACGCGGCATCACGATCACCTCCGCCGCCACCACCTGCTTCTGGAAGGGCATGGACCTGTCGCTGCCCGAGCACCGGATCAACATCATCGACACGCCGGGGCACGTCGACTTCACGATCGAGGTCGAGCGCAGCATGCGGGTGCTGGACGGCGCCTGCATGGTCTATTGCGCGGTCGGCGGAGTGCAGCCCCAGTCGGAGACGGTGTGGCGGCAGGCCAACAAATACCGGGTGCCGCGTCTGGCGTTCGTCAACAAGATGGACCGCACCGGGGCCAACTTCTTCAAGGTCTACGAGCAGATGCGGATGCGTCTGAAGGCCAACCCGATCCCGATCCAGGTTCCGATCGGCGCGGAGGACACGTTCCGCGGCGTGGTCGACCTGGTGAAGATGAAGGCCATCCTGTGGGACGAGGCCAGTCAGGGGATGAAGTTCTCCTATACGAGCATTCCGGCCGAGCTGGCCGAGCTCTGCGCCGAGTGGCGCGAGAAGATGGTGGAGGCCGCGGCCGAAGCCAACGAAGAACTGATGAACAAGTACCTGGAGACCGGCCAGCTGACCGAGGCCGAGATCAAGTCGGCGCTGCGCGCCCGCACGATCGCCCACGAAATCACGCCGATGCTGTGCGGCTCGGCGTTCAAGAACAAGGGCGTGCAGGCCATGCTGGACGCCGTGGTCGACTACATGCCCTCGCCGGTCGACATTCCGCCCGTCAAGGGCATGAACGACCGCGACAAGGAGACGTTCCGCAAGGCGGCCGACGACGAGCCGTTCGCGGCGCTGGCGTTCAAGATCATGACCGACCCTTACGTCGGGCAGCTGACGTTCCTGCGCGTGTATTCCGGCGTGCTGAACTCGGGTGACACGATCTACAACGCGGCCAAGGGCAAGAAGGAACGGATCGGCCGCATCCTGCAGATGCACGCCAACCAGCGCGACGAGATCAAGGAAGTGCGCGCCGGCGACATCGCCGCCGCGGTCGGCATGAAGGATGCGACCACGGGCGACACGCTGTGCGATCCGCACAAGATCATCACGCTGGAGCGCATGCAGTTTCCCGAGCCGGTGATCTCGCAGGCGGTCGAGCCCAAGACCAAGGCCGACCAGGAGAAGATGGGTATCGCGCTGAATCGGCTGGCGCAGGAGGACCCGTCGTTCCGCGTGCACACCGACGAGGCGTCGGGACAGACGATCATTTCGGGGATGGGCGAGCTGCACCTGGAGATCATCGTCGACCGTATGAAGCGCGAGTTCGGCGTCGAGGCCTCGGTCGGCAAGCCGCAGGTCGCCTATCGCGAAACGGTGCGCAAGACGGTCGAAAACGCCGAGGGCAAGTTCATCAAGCAATCGGGCGGCCGGGGCCAGTACGGGCACGTGGTGCTGCGCGTGGACCCGCAGGCGCCGGGCACCGGGTTCGAATTCGTCGATGCGATCAAGGGCGGCGTGGTGCCGCGCGAGTACATCCCGGCCGTGAAGAAGGGGGTCGAGGAGACGCTGAAAGCCGGCGTACTGGCCGGCTACCCGGTGGTCGACGTAAAGGTCACGCTGCACTTCGGTTCGTACCACGAGGTCGATTCGAACGAGAACGCGTTCAAGATGGCCGCCTCGATCGGCTTCAAGGACGGCATGCGCGCGGCCAGCCCGACGCTGCTCGAGCCGATCATGGCGGTGGAAGTCGAGACGCCCGAGGAGAAGATGGGCGACGTGATAGGCGACCTGTCGTCGCGCCGCGGCGTGATCCAGGGCATGGACGACATAGCGGGCGGTGGCGGCAAGGCGATACGCGCCGAAGTCCCGCTCGCCGAGATGTTCGGCTATTCGACCACGCTGCGTTCACTCACGCAGGGGCGCGCCACGTACACGATGGAATTCAAGCATTACGCCGAGGCACCCCGGAATGTCGCCGAGGCGGTGATCAACGCCAAGTCGACCGATGGGTCGAGACGCTGACCCCAGACGCTGATCCGATCATCCTGACAATCCGCCTCTGTAAGGGACTATAACGATGGCCAAGGGCAAATTTGAGCGGACCAAGCCGCACGTGAATGTAGGCACGATCGGGCACGTGGACCATGGGAAGACGACGCTGACGGCGGCGATGACGGCGGTGCTGGCGGCGAAGTTTGGCGGGGATGTGAAGAAGTACGACGACATTGACAATGCGCCGGAGGAGAAGGCGCGCGGGGTCACGATCAACAC
>VBCK01000156.1 GCA_005882215.1 Betaproteobacteria bacterium
GGCAGCGGGAAGCGGCCCAGCACTTGGACCCGCTTGCTGGCATCAGCGATGCAGATGAAACGCTCGGCCACTGCCGCCACGATCTTCTCGCGCGTCAAAGCCCCGCCCCCGCCCTTGATCATCGAGAGGCCGGCGTCGATCTCATCGGCGCCGTCCACGTACACCGGCATCGACTGCACGTCGTTCAGGTCGACCACCGCCAGGCCCCGCTCGCGCAAGCGGGCCGCACTGCGTTCGGAGCTTGCGACGGTCGCGGCAATCGAATCACGATGGGCAGCCAGCGCGTCGATGAAAAGGTCCGCGGTCGATCCGGTGCCGACGCCGATCACCGCCGAAGTACCGAAATGGCACGAGATGCGTTCGACCGCGGCCAGCGCGACGGCCCGTTTCAGATCGTCCTGCGACGCCAACTCCGGCATCCTCGTCCCCTCTTTCTGGCGCCACCCTCACCCCCGACCCCTGTGCCGCAAGCGGGACAGGGGAGCCAAAGGTCGCGATGAAGGCGGCGGCAGAAGGCACCCGCCCAGGGTGGTTCCGACAACATTTCGCGGATGGGCAATTTAACGGCATGATAGACAGATGACTGCAAGCCGGTTCAAACGCTGGGTGGCTTCCTGGTTCATCGGCGCCGTCGCCCTGCTCTTCCTGATCGAGGAATGGCTGTGGAACCGGCTGAAGCAGGTGATGGCGCTGCTGGGCCGCCTGCCGGGACTGCGCCGCCTGGAACGCTGGATCTCCGTGCTGCCGCCCGCTTGGGCCGCGGTCGTATTCCTGGCGCCTTCGACGCTGATCCTGCCGATCAAGCTGTTCGCTGTGAAGATGATCGCGACCGGCCATTTCCTGGGCGGCGCCGGCGTGATCCTGGCCGCCAAGATTGCGGCCACTGCCCTGTTTGCCCGCGTGTTCGTGCTGACGCGGCCCGCGTTGATGCGGGTGCGCTGGTTCGTGCGGTTGCATGCGGCGGTGCTGCGCTGGCGCGTATGGGTACATCGCCAGGTCGAAGAGCATCCTTTATGGCGTGCGATGCGCCGCCAGATATTGCAATGGCGCGCGGATATGGCCGCCGGCAGTGGCCGCGCCAACCGCTGGACGCGCCGGCTCAGGGCAGCCCGCCGGCTGGACAGGATGCGGATGCGGCGACGCCCGACAGCCCCGATCGCCGGCTAACGAGGGCGGGATCCCGCCCCCCATCCGCAGTACCCCAGATATACGTGATCAAAGCCGGCCATTTCATGCCGAAGATCCAGATGCGATGGGCATCGATGACATCACTTTGGAAGACCTGTTGGCCGGCGACCCTGCCTGCGTCGCGCCGCCCGTGACGTTCCAGCAGCTGCTTGTCGAGGGTTTCCCGTACAAAGGCGGTCTGGAAGGGCTTGCGGCGATCGAGCAAATGGCCGATCCGGGCCCGCAGCTCGCTGAAGTGCGGCAAGGGTACTTACAGATCCTTAAGATGCAGAGGCGCGCGGCTTAAGTAATGGCATAGAGCACCGTCTACGCCTGGTCCGACTCGAGCGGGCGTCTGCCTTCAGCGCTTGGCAGGCGGCAGATCCGTACAGACGCCCTCGGCTGCCTCGGCGGCCATCCCGATCGACTCGCTCAGCGTCGGGTGCGGATGGATCGTGCGGCCGATGTCGACCGCGTCGGCGCCCATCTCGATCGCCAGCGTGATTTCGGCGATCAGGTCGCCGGCATGCGCGCCGACCACGCCTCCGCCCACGATTCGATGTGTTTCCGGGTCGAACAGCAGCTTGGTGAATCCTTCGTCGCGCCGGTTCGCGATGGCCCGGCCCGACGCAGCCCACGGAAACAATCCCTTGTGAAGGCTGCGCCCGCTTGCGCGCGCTTCGTCTTCGGTGACCCCGACCCAGGCGATCTCCGGATCGGTATAAGCGACCGACGGAATCACGCTGGCATCGAAGTGCGACTTCAGGCCGCTGGCCGCTTCGGCCGCGACGTGGCCTTCGTGCGTTGCCTTGTGGGCCAGCATCGGGCCGCCGGCGATGTCTCCGATCGCGAAGATGTTCGGCACGTTGGTGCGGCGCTGACTGTCGGTCGGTATGAATCCGCGCTCGTCCACGCGCACGCCGGCGCGCTCGGCGCCAATCCGCTTTCCGTTCGGAGTGCGGCCGACCGACACCAGCAGCGCGTCGTACGGCCGGGGCTCGCCAGGGGCCTGCTCCCCTTCGAAGCGGGCCACGAGCGCATCCGGGCGCGCTTCGACCGCGACCAGCCGGCTGTTCAGCATCACGCTCGCAAAGCGCTTGTCGTTGAACTTCTGCCAGACCTTGACCAGGTCGCGGTCGGTTCCGGGCATCAGGCCGCCGGTCATCTCGACCACTTCGATCCGGCTGCCCAGCGCCGCGTACACGGTGGCCATTTCCAGTCCGATGATGCCGCCGCCGACTACGAGCAGGCTCGCAGGCACGTTGCGCAGCTCAAGCGCGCCGGTCGAATCGACGATGCGCGGATCCTCGGGCAGGAACGGAAGCCAGGCCGCTTCGCTGCCCGCTGCGATGATCGCCTGCTCGAACCGCACCCGCTGCCGCTCTCCGCTGCCGTCGCGACCGCGACCGACGGTCAGCTCGAGGTCCAGGTGATGTGCATCCACGAACTGGCCGGAACCGCGCAGCACGGTCACCTTGCGCATCTTCGCCATCGCGGTCAGCCCGCCCGTCAGCCGTCCCACCACCTGCTCCTTGTGGCGGCGCAGTTTCTGTAGATCGATCGACGGCGCAACGAAGGGCACTCCGATCGCGTCGAAGTGGGCCGCCTCGTCGATCACGGCGGCCACGTGCAGCAGCGCCTTGGACGGAATGCAACCCACGTTCAGGCACACGCCGCCCAGCGTCGGATAGCGCTCGACCAGCGCCACGCGGCGGCCCAGGTCGGCAGCACGGAACGCCGCCGCATAGCCGCCGGGCCCGGCGCCAAGCACCAGGATGTCGCACTCCAGTTCGGAAGGATCCGTCGCGGCCGCAGCCGGGGCCGGCGCGCTGGCCGCCGGTTGCGGCGTCGGGGCCGCCGCCCTCGCCAAGGCTTCGCCGGCCCTGGCCGCCGTAGCCGCCGCGGGAATGCCCTCCGTAGCCTTGGCGGAGGAGGGAGCCGCGGCGGAGGCGGCCGCTGCCGCGGACTCGGCCGGCTCGAGCTCCAGGATCGGCGAGCCTTGCGACACCTTGTCGCCGAGCTTCACCAGCACGTTGCGGACGATGCCGGACATGGGCGATGGAATCTCCATCGACGCCTTGTCCGACTCGAGAGTGATCAGCGACTGCTCGGCCTTGATCGCCTGACCCGGCTTCACCAGGATCTCGATCACCGAGACATCGTGAAAGTCGCCGATATCGGGTACCTTGACCAGCACGCGCTCGGCCATCAGTTCTTCTCCCGCAGGTGCAGCGCCATCAGCACTTCGTCCTCCGAACCGTCGTCCAGGCGCACCGCATCGCGCTTGCGCCCTTCCTCCTGGAATCCCACCTGCGAGTACAACCGGATCGCGCGCGCGTTCGGGCTTCGCACCAGCAACTCGATCCGCTCGAAGCCGCGCTCGCGCGCCGCCCGCAGGGCCTGCTCGATCAGCTGACGGCCGAGCCCACGCCCGCGATACGGCGCGCGCAGCCCCATGCCCAGCAGCCCGGTGTGTGCACGGCCGGGCAGTATGTCGCGACGCACTTCGCACCAGCCGACCACCCGATCCTGGTCCAGCGCCACCAGGAACGGGTTGGCGCGCACGCGGTCCGCCGCGACCCAGGCCGCGCATTGATCCAGCGTGAAACCCTCCACGATGGACAGGAAGCGCCGCTCCCGTGCCAGTTCCGCCACGCACTCATTCAAGCCCTCGACGTGCCGCAATTCGATCGGCACGATCGCCACCGTCATAGCAGTACGCGGCGGAAGTCGGCCAGCACCTGCGCCAGATACGAATTGAAGCGGGCCGCCCCGGCCCCGTCGATCACCCGATGATCAAAGGACAGCGACAGCGGGAGAATCAGCCGCGGCGCGAACTGCTTGCCGTCCCATAGCGGTCGTGTCGCGGCCCGGCACACTCCCAGAATCGCCACCTCGGGCGCATTGATGATCGGCGTGAAGTAGGTTCCGCCGATCCCGCCCAGCGAGGAGATCGAAAACGTGCCGCCCTGCATCTCGGAGGGCGTGAGCTTGCCCTCGCGCGCCTTGGCCGCCAGTGCCGCGGTCTCGGACGCCACTTCGAGCAGGCCCTTGCGGTCGGCCTCGCGCACCACCGGCACCACGAGGCCGTTGGGCGTGTCGGCGGCGAAGCCGATATGAAAGTACCGCTTCACGATCACCGCGTCGCCGGCGGGATCGATCGAGCAGTTGAATTCGGGAAACTTCTTCAGCGCCGCCACGCATGCCTTGATCAGGAACGCCAGCATCGTCAGCTTCGCGCCCGAACGTTCGTTTTCCTTGTTCAGCTGGACCCGGAACGCCTCCAGCTCGGTGACGTCCGCATCCTCGTGATTCGTCACGTGCGGAATCGACAGCCAGTTGCGATGCAGGTTCGGTCCAGCCAGCCTGCGAAGGCGCGACAGCTCGACCCGCTCGATCGGGCCGAACCGGGCGAAATCGACTTGCGGCCACGGCGGCAGATTCAGCCCGATGCCGGCGACAACCGGCGCGGCAGCGGGGCGAACGCCCGATGCGAGCGCCGTCTTCACGAAGGCGCGCACGTCCTCCGGCAGGATCCGGCCCTTCGGCCCCGAACCCTTGACCTGGCTCAGGTCCACGCCCAGCTCGCGCGCGAAACGCCGCACCGAGGGCGAGGCGTGCGCGCGCGGGGACGTCGCGTGGGCGAGCTGCTCCGCATCGGGACGCGTCCCCATCTCGACCGCGAACGCGGTCGAAGGCGGCGATCCGCCGGGCGCCGCAACCGGCGCTCTGGCGGCGGGCGCCACGGGGGCCGAAGGCGCTACCGCGGGGGCCGACGCGGGGGCCGCAACCGGCGGCGCCGTGGCGGCGGACGAAGGCGCGGGCGCCGCGGCCGCCGCAGCCTTGGCGGAGGCGGCGGCCTCGTTGCTCGGCTCCAGCTCCAGGATCAGCGTGCCCTGCGACACTTTGTCGCCGAGCTTCACCTTCAGCTCGCGCACGACGCCGGCCATCGGGGACGGAATCTCCATCGAGGCCTTGTCCGACTCGACCGTGATCAGCGACTGCTCCGGCTTGACGCGATCGCCGGGTGCCACCAGCAGTTCGATGACTTCGACGTCCTTGAAATCGCCGATGTCGGGAACCTTGATCTCGACCATGTTGCCCATGGGCTTCCCCCGAGTCTTGCTTCGGCCCTCACCCCTGGCCCCTCTCCCGCTGCGCGGGAGAGGGGCACTCTTTATTACGCCTTCCCCCGCTACGCGGGAGAGGGGCACTCTCGACTATTCGTCTCCCGCTGAGCGGCAAACACTCACACCAGCCACGGGTTGGGCCGCTCCGGATCGATCCCGTACCGCTTGATCGCCTCGGCCACCTGCCCGACCGCGACCGCGCCCTCTTCCGCGAGCGCCTTCAGCGCGGCCACCGTAACGTAATAGCGATCGACCTCGAAGAACTGCCGCAGCTTCTCGCGCGTATCGGAGCGGCCGAAGCCGTCGGTCCCGAGCACCTTGTAGGCGCGTCCTTGCGGAATCAGCGGCCGGATCTGGTCGGCGAACAGCCGCATGTAGTCGCTCGTCGCGATGATCGGGCCTGCCGTGCGTTCCAGGGCCTCGGTGGCGTACGCCTTGCGCGGACGGCTGGCCGGATGCAGCAGGTTCCAGCGCTCGACGTCCAGCCCATCGCGCCGCAGTTCGGTGAAGCTGGTCACGCTCCAGACGTCACCGGACACTCCCCAGTCCTTCTCCAGCAGCTCGGCCGCGGCGAGCGCCTCGCGCAGGATCGACCCGCACCCCAACAGCTGCACGCGGGCGATCGAGCGGCCCTGGCCGCTGCCGGCGGGTCCTTCGCGCAACCGGTACATGCCTTTCAGGATGCCGGCTTCCTGGCCGCGCGCCAGTCCCGGGTGGGGGTAGTTCTCGTTGAGCAGCGTGACGTAGTACCAGACGTTTTCCTGCTCGTCGACCATCCGGCGCAGGCCGTCGCGCAGGATCACCGCCACCTCGTATGCGAACGTGGGATCGTAGAACACGCCGTTCGGAATCGTCGAGGCCAGGATGTGCGAGTGCCCGTCCTGGTGCTGCAGGCCCTCGCCGTTCAGCGTGGTGCGCCCGCTGGTTCCGCCCAGCAGGAATCCCCTCGCCTGCATGTCGCCGGCGGCCCACGCGAGGTCTCCGACCCGCTGGAATCCGAACATCGAATAGAAGATGTAAAACGGCACCATGATCCGGTTGTTGCTCGAGTAGCTGGTCGCGCCGGCCATCCAGGAGCTCATCGCACCGGCCTCGTTGATGCCCTCTTCCAGAATCTGCCCGGCCTTGTCCTCGCGGTAGTACATCACCTGGTCGCGGTCGACCGGCTCGTACAGCTGGCCCTGCTGCGAAAAGATCCCCAGCTGCCGGAACATGCCTTCCATGCCGAACGTGCGCGCCTCGTCCGGAATGATCGGCACCACGCGCGGCCCGAGCGCCTTGTCGCGCACCAGTTGCGTCAAGAAGCGCACGAAAGCCTGCGTGGTGGAGATCTCGCGGCCCTCGGAGGTCGGCTCCAGCAACGCCGAGAACGTCTCCAGCGGCGGCGCCTTCAGCGTCTCATCGGCGCGCCGCCGCCGCTGCGGCAGGTAGCCGCCGAGCGCGCGCCGGCGATCATGCAGGTACTTCATCTCCGGCGCATTCTCGTCCGGCCGGTAAAACGGAAGCTCCTCCAGCTTGTCGTCGGGGATCGGAATGCGGAACCGGTCCCGGAACTCGCGCACCGCCTCGGTGTCGAGCTTCTTCAACTGGTGGGTCGGGTTCTTGGCCTCGCCGATCTTGCCCATTCCGTAGCCCTTGACCGTCTTGGCCAGGATCACGGTCGGCTGCCCGGCGTGGCGCGAGGCCGCCGCATACGCGGCGTAGATCTTGTGCGGATCGTGCCCGCCCCGGTTCAGCCGCCAGATGTCCTCGTCGGTCATCCGCGACACCCGTTCCAGCAGCTGCGGATGCTTGCCGAAGAAGTGCTTGCGGACGTAGGCGCCGTCCTTGGCTTTGTAGTTCTGGTATTCGCCGTCGACCGTTTCCTCCATCACCCGACGCAGCAGACCGTCGGTGTCGCGGGCAAGCAGCGGATCCCAGTAGGACCCCCAGATCACCTTGATCACGTTCCAGCCGGCGCCGCGAAATACGCCCTCGAGCTCCTGGATGATCTTGCCGTTGCCGCGTACTGGACCGTCCAGGCGCTGCAGATTGCAGTTGACCACGAAGATCAGGTTGTCGAGCTTTTCCCTGGCCGCCATCCCGATCGCGCCGAGCGACTCGGGTTCGTCCATTTCGCCGTCGCCGCAGAAGACCCACACCTTGCGCTTTTCCGTCTCGGCGATGCCGCGCGCATGCAGGTACTTCAGGAAGCGGGCCTGGTAGATCCCCTGGATCGGGCCCAGCCCCATCGAAACGGTCGGGAATTGCCAGAAGTCGGGCATCAGCTTCGGATGCGGATAGGAGCTCACGCCCTTGCCGTCGACTTCGCGGCGGAAATTAATCAGCTGGTCCTCGCTGATGCGGCCTTCCAGGAACGCGCGCGCGTACACGCCGGGCGAGGAATGACCCTGGATGTAGATCAGGTCGCCGCCGTGCTCGGCATTGGGCGCGCGCCAGAACTGATTGAAGCCCACCTCCATCAGCGTTCCCACCGACGCGTAGCTGGCGATGTGCCCGCCCAGATCGCCCTCGCCGCGGTTGGCGCGCACCACCATCGCCATCGCGTTCCAGCGCGCGTAGGAGCGGATCCGCTCCTCCAGGGCAGGGTCGCCCGGTGAGTGCTCTTCCAGGTGCGGCGGAATCGTGTTGACGTACGCGGTCGTCGCCGACAGCGGGATGTCGCCGCCCGATCGGCGGGCCTGTTCGATCAATCGATCGAGCAGGTAATGGGCGCGCTCAGGGCCTTCCCGTTCAATCACCGTGTCCAACGCGTCGAGCCATTCCTGCGTCTCGACGGCATCGGGGTCGTTGGCGGCCACAGCAATCGGATTGGCGGACATCGGGTCACCTCGCACAGCTGCGCGACGCCACGGTGCGCGGCGCCGAAGGAGCGGACTTTGTCACTCTAGCAGCGCTCCGGGTGAATTTCAAAGGGTGGGTTTGTATTTTATATAGCGAAACTCTCCCCGGGTAGACTGCCGCGACTGCGAACCGCCCTCTTCCGGTGCCGTCATGCCACACGCAGGTCCAGTCGAGCCCGCCGCCAATCCACTGCTCCAGTTCGACCAATCGATCGCGTTCGACCGGATCGCGCCGGACAACGTCTCACCGGCTGTCGAGCTGTTGCTGTCGCAATGTCGCGGCGCCGTCGAGCGCGTCACGGACCCGGCCACGCCAGCCGACTGGGAGCCCGTGGTGCTGGCGCTGGAGCACGACACTCAGAGGCTCTCGCGCGCGTGGGCCGCCGTGTCGCACCTGAACGCGGTGGCCGACTCCCCGCCGCTGCGGGCGCAATACAACAGCAACCTTCCGAAACTGACGCAGTTCTGGACCGAGCTGTCGCAGAACTTGGCGCTGTACGACAAGTACCGCAGCATCGCCGGCAAGCCGCAGTTCGGCCAGTGGAACCCGGCGCGCCGGCGCACGGTCGAAAACGAGCTGCGCGATTTCCGGCTCGGCGGCGCGGAGCTGCCGCCGGAGCAGCGCGAACGGCTGCGGTCGCTGCGCGAGCGCGAGTCGCAGATCGCGACGCGCTTTGCCGAGAACGTACTCGACTCCACCGGCGCCTTTTCGCTGGTTCTGGACGACGCTCAGCAGCTGGCCGGCATCCCGGAAGACGTGCTGGAACAGTACCGGGAGGCGGCGGGCGCCGACGGGCGCACCGGCTACAAGCTCACGCTGCATGCGCCCAGCTATTTGCCGGCGCTGCAGTACGCGCAGGATCGCAGCCTGCGCGAGCGCCTGTACCGCGCCTACACGACGCGAGCCTCCGAGTTCGGTCCGGCCGAGTGGGACAACACGCCGTTGATGCTGGAACTGCTGACGCTGCGCCGCGAGCACGCGCAGCTGCTCGGCTATCGAAATTTTGCCGAGCTGTCGCTGGTGCCCAAGATGGCACAGTCGGTGGACGACGTCGCGCAATTCCTGCGCGACCTAGCGCGCCGGGCACGGCCCCACGCACAACGCGAGATCGCCGACCTGGCCAGGTTCGCCGCCGACCAGCTCGGATTGACGGAACTGAAGCCGTGGGACATCTCGTTCGCGGCCGAGCGCCTCCGGCAGGCCCGCTACGACTATTCGGAGCTGGAGCTGAAGCGGTATTTCCCGCTGTCGCGCGTGCTCGATGGCCTGTTCGAGCTGATCGAGCGCCTGTTCTCGGTCCGGATCCGCTCCGATCAGGCTCCGGTGTGGCACCCGGACGTGCGCTTTTACCGAATCGAGACGCTCGGTGGCGAGCTGATGGCGCAGTTCTACCTGGACCTGTACGCGCGCGATCACAAGCAGGGCGGCGCCTGGCAGGACGACGCTCGCGGCCGCTGGCGGCACGAGACGTCCCTGCAGACGCCGATTTCGTTCCTGACCTGCAACTTCTCGCGCCCCGCGGAAGGCCGCCCGGCGCTGCTGACCCACGATGAAGTGCTCACGCTGCTGCACGAATTCGGGCATGGGCTGCACCACATGCTCACGCGCGTGGACGAGCCGCCGGTGGCGGGTATCCACGGGGTCGAATGGGACGCGGTCGAGCTGCCGAGCCAGTTCATGGAGAATTTCGGCTGGCAGTGGCAGGCGCTGCAGATGCTCACCGAACATGCCGAGACCGGGGCACAGCTGCCGCGCGCGCTGTTCGATCGGATCGTCGCTGCCCGCAACTTTCAGAGCGGAATGCACCTGGCGCGGCAGCTCGAGTTCGGCCTGTTCGATCTGAGGCTGCACAGCCACTTCGATCCCGAGCGGGCCGACGCCGCCGCGCTTCAGGCCCTGGCGCGTGAGGTGCGTTCCGAGGTCGCCGTGGTGTTCCCGCCCGCCGAGCACCGCGGCGCCAACAGTTTCACGCACATCTTTTCAGGCGGTTACGCGGCCGGCTACTACAGCTACCTGTGGGCCGAGGTGCTGTCGTCGGACTGTTTTGCCGCGTTCGAGGAACTGGGTGACGTGATGGACCCGGCCCAGGGCAAGCGTTTCCTGGAGACGATTCTTTCAGTCGGGGGCAGTCGCCCGGCGATGGAATCGTTCATCGCGTTCCGGGGCCGCGCGCCGAGCATCGAGGCCTTGTTGCGCCATAACGGAATTACCGGCTAGGCGCGCCGGCGTGCCCGAGCTTGACGTGAATGCCGCGGAAGGAGCTATTCGTGATGGGTGCTGCACCGCAATGTAACCGAGTGGACACATTCGACTTCTAGTCTTGATCGGTTTCATTCCGAAAAAATCAGAGGAGGTCAGCATGTTTGAGCGGATACCCCGGTTGCTGGGCGTTGGCGCCGCCTGCGCCCTGATGGCCGGTCCGGTGCTGGCGGCCGATATCACCGGCGCGGGCGCGACCTTTCCATATCCGGTCCTGTCGAAATGGTCGACCGACTACAACGTGCTCAATGGCGTCAAGGTCAACTACCAATCGATCGGATCCGGCGGCGGCATCGCCCAGATCAAGGCGGGCACGGTCGACTTCGGCGCGTCCGACAAGCCGCTGCCCCCGGACGAGTTGGCCCAGGCGGGCCTGGCCCAGTTTCCGATCGTGATCGGCGGAGTGGTGCCGGTCGTCCATATCGAAGGCGTCGCACCCGGGCAGGTGAAGCTCACTGGCCCGGTGCTGGCCGACATCTTCCTGGGCAAGATCCAGAAATGGAACGATCCGGCGATCACCGGTCTGAACCCGGGTCTGAAGCTCGGCGAGGCAGCCATCAGCGTCGTGCATCGCTCGGACGGCTCGGGCACCACGTTCAACTTCGCCAATTACCTGTCCAAGGTCAGCGAGGAATGGAAATCCAAGGTCGGGGAAGGTACTTCGATCCAGTGGCCGGTCGGAGTCGGCGGCAAGGGCAACGAGGGCGTCGCCGAGTATGTGAAGCAAATCAAGAACTCGATCGGCTACGTGGAGCTGGCGTACGCGCTGCAAAGCAAGATGGCCTGGGCCGCGATGAAGAACCGCGCCGGCAATTTCGTCGGACCGAGCCTCGAAACGTTCCAGGCCGCCGCTGCCTCGGCCGACTGGACCAAGGCGAAGGACTTTTACCTCGTTATCACCGACGCGCCGGGCCCGAACTCCTGGCCGATCGCGGCCAGCTCCTTCGTGCTGATGTACAAGCAGCCGAAGGACGAGGCACGCAGCAAGACCGCGCTGGAGTTCTTCAAATGGGCTCTGGAGAAGGGCCAGGCGCAGGCCAAGGCGCTGGACTACGTGGCGCTGCCTGATGCGCTGGTCAAGCAGATCGAAGCGTACTGGGCCAGCACGATCAAGTAGAGTTCGCGGCACGCGCGGCAGCCGCAACCAATGCCGCCGCAGCCTCCTTCACATGGGAACGAAATGACGGTTTCCTCTACCGCATCGACGGCGATCGGTGTCGAGGCGGTGGGCGCGCGCGATCGTTCGGCCGCGGAAACGCGGCAGGACAACCTGTTCCGCTGGATGCTGTTCGGCGCGGCGGCGGTGGTGCTGATCGTTCTGGGCGGCGCCGCGCTCTCGATGCTGTGGGGCGGCCGCCTGGCGTTTCAAACGTTCGGCTGGCGCTTCATCGTCAGCGACGAGTGGGACCCCGTCGGCCGCCACTTCGGCGCCTTCGTACCGATCTACGGAACGCTTGCCAGTTCCGCCATCGCGATGCTGATCGCGGTGCCCGTCAGCTTCGGCATTGCGCTGTTCCTGACCGAGATTGCGCCCGGCTGGCTGCAGGCGCCGATCGCGGCGGCCATCGAACTGCTGGCCGGCATTCCGTCGATCATCTACGGGATGTGGGGACTGTTCTCCTTCGTCCCGTTCATGTCCGACTACGTGCTGCCGTGGATCAACGATCACCTGGGGCCGGTGCCGTGGATCGGCGTGCTGTTCCGTGGCCCGCCGCTGGGCATCGGCATGCTGACCGCGGGGATCGTGCTCGGCATCATGGTGATTCCGTTCATTTCGTCGGTGATGCGCGACGTATTCCGCACCGTGCCCGCGGCACTGAAGGAATCGGCCTACGCGCTGGGCTCGACCACCTGGGAGGTCGTGTGGAAGGTGGTTCTGCCGTACACCCGATCCGCGGTGGTCGGCGGAATCTTCCTCGGTCTGGGGCGGGCGCTGGGCGAAACGATGGCGGTCACCTTCGTGCTGGGCAACGCGCATCAGCTCAGCGCTTCTCTGCTGATGCCCGGCAATTCGATCGCCGCGACCATCGCCAACGAGTTCACCGAGGCCGACTCGGACCTCTACCTGTCGTCGCTGATCGCGCTCGGTTTCCTGCTGTTCGTCGTGACCTTGATCGTTCTGGCGATCGCGCGCCTGATGCTGAGCAATCTGGCGCGGCGGGAGGGCCGCTGATGCAGTCGCCCCGGAGCCTGATCTTCAGGCGGCGCGCCAGCAACGTGATCTCCAAGCTGCTCGGTACGGCCGCCACGCTGTTCGGCCTGTCGTGGCTGATCTGGATCCTGATCGTCACGCTGCTGAACGGGGCGCGCGCTTTGAGCCCTCGCATCTTCACCGAGATCACGCCCCCGCCCGGCTCCGACGGGGGCCTGGCCAATGCGCTGGTCGGCAGCACGCTGATGAGCCTGCTGGGCGTGCTGATCGGGGCCCCGCTCGGCATCGCGGCGGGCACGTATCTGGCCGAGTTCGCGGAGCGACGTCCCGTCTGGCGCGAATCGGTCCGCTTCGTCAACGACATCCTGCTGTCGGCGCCCTCGATCGTGCTGGGCCTTTTCGTGTACACGATCTACGTGCGCCAGGTCGGGCATTTCTCCGGCGTGGCCGGGGCCATCGCGCTGGGGCTGATCGTGCTCCCGGTGGTCGTCCGAACGACCGACGAGACCTTGCGGCTGGTGCCGAACATGATGCGGGAGGCCGCCTTGTCGCTCGGCATACCGCGCTGGAAAGTGACCGTGCAGGTGCTGTACCGGGCCGCGCTGCCCGGCATACTGACCGGCGTCCTGCTGGGACTGGCGCGCATCAGCGGCGAGACGGCGCCGCTGCTGTTCACTGCGCTGAACAACCAGTTCTGGAGCGCGGACCTGAACGGTCCGACCGCCAGCGTGCCGGTGGTCATCTTCCAGTTCGCGATGAGCCCGTACGATGCCTGGCATTCGCTGGCCTGGGCCGGCGCATTCGTGGTGACGATGGTGGTGCTGGTGCTCAGCGTGGGGGCGCGCGCCTACCTGCTGAAGAACCGGATGGATGAGAATGCCTAGCGAAGCGACGCTGCTCGATCCGGCGGCCGGCGAAGACGGCGGCGCCCTGCCCGGGGTTGCGGCCGGTCCGGCCCGCACCAAGATCGTGGTCCGGGCACTGGACTTTTACTACCGCGACTACCACGCACTGAAAAACGTCAACCTGGAAATCCCGGAGCGCCAGATCACCGCGATCATCGGGCCGTCCGGCTGCGGCAAGTCCACGCTGCTGAGGGTCTTCAACCGGATCTACTCGGTCTACGCCGGCCTGGAGGCCACTGGCGAAGTGCTGCTGGACGGAGAAAACATCCTGGATCGGGGCTACTCGCTGAACCGTCTGCGCACCCGCGTGGGCATGGTGTTCCAGAAGGCGGTGCCGTTCCCGCTTTCGGTGTTCGAGAACGTCGCCTTCGGGCTGCGCCACCACATCAAGCTGTCGCGCGGGCAGATGGAAGATCGGGTCGAGAAGGCGCTGCGGGAAGCAGCGCTGTGGGACGAGGTCAAGGACAAGCTGCAATCCAGCGGCCTGGGTTTGTCGGGTGGGCAGCAACAGCGCCTGTGCATCGCCCGCGCGGTCGCGTTGCGCCCGCAGGTGCTGCTGCTGGACGAGCCGACCTCGGCGCTGGACCCGATCGCGACCGGGCGCATCGAGCAGCTGCTGTCGGACCTGCAGAACGACTACACGATCGTGATCGTGACCCATAACATGCAGCAGGCCGCGCGCGTGTCGACCTACACCGCCTACATGTACCTGGGCGAAATGGTCGAATTCGGCGCCACCGCGGAGCTCTTCACCCGGCCACAGCGCCGGCAGACCGAGGACTACATCACGGGCCGGTTCGGTTGATAATGGAGCCATGCGCTCCGGCTGGCTGGCTATCGTCCTGATTGTTTGCGCTCCGCTGGCCGGCGCGCAGTTCAAGTGGGTCGACGCCAGCGGCCGGGTCGGCTACGGCGACAAGCCGCCCGCCGGTGCCCACGACATCGAGCGGCTGGAAGGTGTCGTCAAGGGCGCAAAGCGCGATCCGCAGGCCGCCCTTCCCTACCAGCTGCAAAGCACGATCAGGGACTTCCCGGTCACCTTGTACACGATGGCCGGATGCGCCGGGTGCAACGCCGGCCGCTCGCTGCTGAGGGCTCGCGCGTTGCCGTTTGCAGAACGCACGGTCCGCGATTCCACCGACGTGCAGGCCCTGAAGCAGCTGACGGGCTCCGATCAGTTGCCCGTGCTCCGGGTCGGCGCCCGGACCATCATCGGCTTCAACAGCGCGAGCTGGGACGAAGCGCTCGACCTGGCCGGGTATCCCCGCGCGAGCCAGCTGCCGGTCGACTGGGTGTGGCCCGAGCCAAAGCCGCTGACCGAACCGAAACCCGCGCAGGCTGCGGCTACCCAGGACCTAACAGCGCCCGACTCCGGCGGCCCACGATAGAGATTCGGCGTGGCTTTGAAAGTCGCGACCTGGAACGTCAATTCACTGAACGTCCGCCTCGGCCACCTGCTGCAATGGTTGAAGGGCGAGCCGATCGACATCGTCTGCCTGCAGGAAACCAAGCTCATCGATGAGAATTTTCCGGTGGCGGCGCTGACCGCGGCCGGCTACCGCAGCCTTTTTTCCGGGCAGAAAACGTACAACGGCGTGGCCATTTTGCTCAGGCAGGACACCGTGCACGAGGTCGCAAACGTCCAGACCCAGCTGCCGGGAATCGATGACGAGCAACGCCGGCTGATCGCAGCCACCATCGACGGCATCCGCGTCGTATGCGCCTATGTTCCGAACGGCCAGGCGATCGGCACCGAAAAGTATTCCTACAAGCTCAAATGGATTGCCGCCCTGCACGACTGGCTGCATAGCGAACTGAAGCAGTACGGGCGCCTGCTGGCGGCGGGCGATTTCAACATCGCGCCCGAGCCGCGCGATGTCCACGACCCGGAAGCGTGGGCGGGCCAGGTCCTGTTCTCCGAGCCGGAACGGGCGGCCTTCCGAGCGCTGCTGAACCTGGGCCTGAAGGACAGCTTCCGTCTGTTCGACCAGCCTGGCCGTATGTTCACCTGGTGGGACTACCGCAACCTGGCCTTCCGGCGCAAACAGGGGCTGCGCATCGACCACATCCTGATCAGCGACGAGCTGGCGGCGCGCTGCTCCGGCTGCACGATCGATGCCGGCCTGCGCAAACTGGAGCAGCCGAGCGACCACGCGCCGGTGATCGCCACGCTGCAGTGAGTCTCGCAGCCTGCTCTGAAACGTCTCAAAGACTACGGATCATCAGCGCGCCGCCTTCCCACACGGCGGGCCGGCCGTTGATCCAGACCGACTCGGGCGGTTCCGGCCCCGGCCATTCGAACACGATGCCGCCGGGCGGGATCCGGATGCCCGGGTCAATCGAGATCGTGCAGCCGTCCGAATTGCGCCCGATCCGGTAACTCAAGACGCCGTACGTGGTCCGCAGCCCCTGCACTGCAATTCCGGCTCCGTCGAGCCAGCCGGCGGGAATTCCGGCCGCGAGCACCAGCGTGCGGTCGGACTCGCGCTCGTAGGCAAACAGATCGAGCGCCGAGCGGATGAAGTCGGAGGCGATCCACGCGTGCGGCATGTCCCCGACGAAGCGCGGTTTGCGCGCTTCGCGGCCGACCACCTCCGCCCACTGGTTCCAGCCGGCCGGCCTGCGGCCTGCGAGAAAAAAGCGCATCAGCTTCAGCGCCCGCTCGCGCCAGCCCAGCCTGACGAAAGTGCCCACGGCACGCAGCTCGTACGGCGTGTAATCGTCCCAGGCGCGCTCGCCGAGGCGGCGCTCCTCGGCCTCGCGCCAGTAGCGCTCGAACGTGCTTTCGATCAGATCCCGGGGAAGATTGGCCAGCTCGCCGACCGGCGCCAGCGCGATCGTGGTGGAGGTCGGATCGAAGTCGCCCAGCTCGGCGGCGCCGGGAATGAAGTCGATGCCGTGCTGGCCGGCCGCGAGCCGGATCGATTCGATCAGGTCGCTGCGAAATTCGTCGCGCGCGCCCTCGAGCCGCGCGAGCGCCTGCTCGTCGCCCACGACCCGGGCCAGGAAGGCCGCGTCCTTGTACCCCTTCAGCGCCCAGAAGTCGTCCCAGTACGAGTGCATCGGCTTGGACCAGTAGCCTTCGTGGCTGATCGAGGCCGGAAGCAGTCCATATCGCTCCGGATGGTCGGCCCGGACCGCAGCGGTCCGCTCGCTCTGGCGCAAGGTCTCCAGGTAGCGCGCCGCGGCGTCGACGTGCGGCCACAGCGCGAGCAGTTCGTCGCGATCGTTCGTATAGCGGTACAGCTCGGCCACCGCGAAGATGAACTCGCCGTTGCTGTCGTTTTCCGGGATCGGATCCGGGCCACGACGGTCCACGCAGCATGGAACCTTGCCGCCCGGAAACTGCTGCTGCGCGTACCAGCGTACGAAGTCGGCTGCCTCGCGGCCATGGTCCATCCGAAGCAGTGCCTCGACCATCATCGCGCCATCGCGGATCCAGGATCGCGCATAGGAATGGGTTCCCGGCTGCAGCCGCGCCCCGTCGCGCGAGACCAGGATCTGGGCCAGCGCGCTGCGCAAGGTGTCGGCGATCGGCTGTCCCGCCGGCGGCAGCGTGAGCGATACGCGCCCGAGCTCCTGACGCCAGCTCGCCACGACCGCCTGCTGCTGCCGCGTCGACCAGTCCGACGCATTCGACCGCGGCGCTGGCGGCACCGGCCCGGGGCCGCTTGAGGCCACGATGTCGACCGTCTGCTCGCCACCGGGCGCCACGGCCAGATCGAACAGCAGCGCGCCCGAGGCCAGTCCCGCCGGATCGTGCAGCGACCGGGCCTTCGTTTCCGTCTTCAACTCGCTGCGTTCCGCGAGCCGATCCACGATCGAGCCGGCATCGAACGTCGAGGCGACGAACGCCGCCGGGCGGCGCATCGCACGCAGCCCCGGCACCGCGTCCACCGTGACGACGTCGCCATCCCAGCCGAGATCGTGGATCGGGTGCACACCTCCCGGGACGTTCAGGAACTGCGTCGGCGGATCGACCTGCAACGGACGCACCGCGAGCGCAAGCTTCAACTTCACCGTGCTCGCCGACCGATTGCCCACGGTGTATCGCATCAGCACGGACGAGCGTCCCGCCTCGGAGATCGGAAAGGCGCGCACCTGCAGGTTCATCAGGTCGCGGAATTGCCACTGAACCTGAGGAATCGGCAGATAGCCGTCCTGCAAAGACTGTTCGACTTCGACGTCGGCCCACCCGATCAGGCCCTCCGGTGCCAGCAGGAACGGCTCGATCGTGTAGCCGTTCTTGCCCACCTGCAGCGCGCCGTCCTCCGACAGCAGCGACGGGACGCCGGCGCCGGTACCGACCACGGTCCAGTAGGTCTGCTCGCCGCAGAAGCTGCGCGGATAACGGCCGCGCGGCGACCGCGCAGCGAGCAGCTCGACCACGCGGTTCGGATCGGAACCGAACTGCGGATCCTGGATCTGAAGACCGATCAGTCGAACCGTTCGGGCGGCTCCCGCGACCTGGCCGAGCCTCAGGTACCTGGCTTCGGCATCCGGCAGGGGCACGACCTGTTCGGGACCGCCGGCTCGCACCACCTCGCGTACGGTCCGCCAGTCGTTACCGTCGTCGGACAGTTGAACGTCGTAGCGACTTGGGTACTCGTCCTGGGTCCATTGAAGCACGATTCCGCCGAATTCGCGCCGCCACCCCAGGTCGATCTGAACCCACTGCCGCGGTCCCTGTGCCGGATCGCTGCTCCAGGGCGGCTGCAGCCGCCCCTCGGCGTCCAGCGTCGAAGCGGCTGTCGCGCCCGGCGAAGAACCGGTCACGCGAGGCGGCGGTGGATGGCCTGCGACCGCTCGCTCGAGCAGATCGAAGCGGTCGACGCAGACCGAACCGCGTGCGCCTCCGGTGCCTTTCGCCACGGCCAGCTCGATCGCGGCCGCCTTGCGCAGCGGGCGGTCGAGCTTCGAGTCGCCGGCGAATTTGATCTGCCACTTCCGGATCCGCAGTGGCTGCCAGGTGCGCGGAAAGTCGAACTCGGCGCGGCGATACCACCAGATGTTTTCGCCGGTCGCGTCGAGCAACTTGAGCTGAAAATCGTGGCCGGCGGCCTCGCCGCTCAGTTCCAGGTCGAACTCGAAATCGGGCGGGAGCGTCAACGCAAGCGCGCGGCGTACGGTCGCGTAACCGGCTGCGCCTCCGAAATCGAAGTCCAGGCACATACCCGGACCATGCGGGCCATCGACCGGTCGAAGTTGGGCCTGGACCTGCTCCGATGCACCGGCCACCCAGTCCGAGACCGATCCGAGCGCCTCCCGTGCCACGGGCAACTCCGCGGCCAAGGCCGTCGCGCAGCAGGCGAGCACGGCTGCGCCCATCGCTGCCCGCAGCGCCATGCCGCACGCACCGGACTCCCTCACGCCCCTCGGACCCCTCTGCCGCAACCCTCACCCCCGACCCCTCTCCCGCAAGCGGGAGAGGGGAGATGTTTACCCCTTCACGCTCCCCAGCAGCAGGCCCTGGATGTAGTAGCGCTGCAGGCCCAGGAACAGCAGAAGCGGCGGCAGCACCGTGACCACCGAACCGGCCATCATCAGCTCATTGTCCTGCACGTGTTCCCGGGACAGCAGAGCCAGCGCGACCGGCAGCGTCTGCAGCCGGCTGTCCGTCAGCACGATCAGCGGCCACATGAAGTCGTTCCAGATGTTCAGGAACGTGAAGATCGCCAGCGTGACCAGGATCGGTTTCAACAGCGGCAGAACGATGTGGACGAAGATGCGCGCTTCGCCCGCTCCTTCAAGGCGCGCCGCCTCCAGAATTTCGTCCGGAATCGAGCGGGCGTACTGGCGCACCAGGAAGATACCGAACACGCTGGCCAGCGCAGGAACGATCACGCCACCGTAGCTGTTCACGAGTCCCATCGCCCGCAGCATCAGGAAAAGCGGCAGCATCGCAACCTGGGCGGGAATCACCAGCGCTGCCAGAAGCGACCGGAAGATCCGTTCACGCCCCGGGAACGACAGCTTGGCGAACGCGTAGCCGGCGCTGACGTTGAACAGCAGCGACAGGCCGGTGCCGGCCGTTGCCACCACTACGCTGTTGAAGAGGTAGTGCCCCACTCCGGCACGGGCGAAAAGCTCGCGGTAGTTGCCCAGGGTCGGCGCCGCCGGGAACCACGGCGGCGGAAACGTGTTGGACTGGCCGGCCGGCATCAGCGAGGCGGACAGCATCCACAGCAGCGGCGCCACGCTGATCATCGCGGCGGCCAGCAGCAGGCCGTTGATTGCGAAGGTGGCAGGCCGGTTCACGCTGCAACCTTGCCGCGCGTTCCCCTGAGCAGCAGCGCGGTGCACGCGAGCATCAGGGCAAACAGCGCGAACGCGATCGCCGAGGCCAGGCCCAGGCTCCACCACTTGAAGCCCTCCTCGTACATCAGGTACAGCACGCTCACGGTGCTCTGCAGCGGCCCGCCCTGCGTCATCACGTACGGCTCGGCGAACAGCTGGAAGTAGCCCGCCATCGTCACGACTCCCACCATCAGCAGGGTCGGGCCGAGCAGAGGCAGCGTGACGTGCCAGAACTGCTGCGCCGCGCTGGCGCCTTCGATCCGCGCCGCTTCGTAAAGGTCGCGCGGGATCGCCTGCAGCGCCGCCACGAAGATGATCATGTTGATGCCGAAATTCTTCCACACCGCGAACAGGATAATGGCCGGCATCGACCAGTGCGGATCGCCCAGCCAGTCGATCGGCGCGATGCCCATGGCGCCCAGCGCATGATTGATCCAGCCATAACGCGCGTGAAGCAGATTGCGCCAGACCACCGCGACCGCCACCACGGTCGTCACGACCGGCGCAAACAGCGCGGTGCGAAACACCCCCTTGAAGCGCGCGAGCTCCGAATCGAGCAGCACGGCAGTGGCGAGCGAGACCGCGATCGACAGCGGAACGCCGACCACCACGAAGTACAGCGTATTGCCGAGCGCGGTCCAGAAAAGCGGCGTCTTCAGAAGTTGAATGTAGTTGTGCAGCCAGACCAGCCGCAAATTGGCCGGATCGGCGATCGCGTAGATGTCGAAATCGGTCAGGCTCAGCGCGAGAGCTGCCGCAACGGGAACAACGAAGAAGACTGCGATCACCAGCAGAGCCGGACCGGCAAAGCACCACCCGGCAAGGTCCGACTTCATCCCGGCCGCCCGGCCCCGAGTCTCACTCGCCGGCCCGCATGTGACGGGAGGCGGCGCGCGCGAGCATCCAGCGTCGCTTCTCCAGGATCGCATCGACTCGCTGGTTCAGTTCCCGCGCGGCCCGTTCCACCGTGATCTGCCCGGTTGCAGCGAGCTCGCCGACCAGCCGCAATTCATCTTCGATGTGCTCCCATTCCGGCACCTTCGGCGCCGGCTTGGCCAGTTCCAGCTGTTGGCGGAAGGCCCGTGCATACGGATCGGCGGCCAGCGCCGGCAGGTTCCAGGCCGAGCGGCGCGGCGGCAGGTCGCCGGTCAGGGCGCGGAATCGCTCCTGCACCTCGGGCCGGGACAGATACTCGATCAGCTGCCACGCCTGCTCCTTGCGATGCGACGCGGCGAAGATCACCAGGCTGGAGCCGCCGGCGATCGACGCGCCCGGACCGTCCGGACCCGGCAGAGGCGCGGTCATCCAGTCGTGACTGCGCTCGGGCGGAAGGCGTCGCCGGAACTCGGCGATGTTCCAGGGACCGGAGATGTAGTACGCGAAATAGCCGCGCCCGAACTCGTCCCAGACGTTGGAGATCTGGGCCTCGGACACCACCGGCGCCCAGCCGCGGTCGAACATCTCCACGTAGAAGCCCAGCGCCTTCCGGAAGCCGGGGCTGTCGAAATTTCCGCGACCGCCGCCCTCGCGCAGCAGCGGCTCTCGCTGCTGCAGGGCCAGCGCCGTCAGCGGCTCGAACTCGTTCAGCGGCAGCAGGATCGAGAAACGCTGCGCGCCAGCCTGCTCCTTGAGCGCGGCCAGCGTGCGCCGCCATTCCCTCCAGTTTTCCGGCGGCGCATCGAATCCGGCCTTCTTCAGCAGATCCGTGCGATAAAACAGCAGCCGCGTATCGACGTACCAGGGCACGCCATACAGCACGCCGTCGATCAGGTTGGTGTTCCAGATGCCGTCGAAATAGTCCGACGGCGGCACCGCCGCGGACTGCTGCACCCGCGGCCCCAGCGGCTCGAGCACGTGCAGCTCGGCCAGCTCGGGAATCCAGGTGTTTCCGAGTTGCGCCACATCCGGCGTCGCGCCTCCGACGAAAGCCGTCAGCAGCTTCGCGTGCGCGCCCGTCCAGGGCAGCTGGTGCAGCGACACGTGCACGCCCGGGTGGGTCCGCTCGAACTCGGGCAGCAGCCCGGCCACGGCCTCGCTCTCCCGGCCCATCGCCCAGAACGTCAGCTCGTTCTGAGGGCGCGAGCAGGCGCACAGCATCAGGGCAAGCGCCGTCGCCAGCAAACGCACACGGACCGTCATCCCACAGCCTACCCTGAGCCCAGCCATCCCCCGGTGAACCCGGCCCGCCGCAGCCCGCGGACCAGATACGGATTGTTGCGCATCACGTTCCACACCAGGCCGTCACGATAGTTCGCGATCATCGCCACGATCGGACCCTGATCGATGCCCAGGTAATCGTTGTCGACCCAGCCGAGGCCGGGGACAACCCGGCCATAGGCGAGCTTGCCCGAGTACTCGAAGCTCGGATTGAAGGCGTCCAGCAGGCCGTAGCGCGAGTAGATCAGCGCGCTGTGGCGGCGGACCATCTCCTGCAACGAGGGCAGCACGATCTCCGGGGCGAACGGGAGCGACGAAACCATCGCCGTGGGCGCGATTGTGCCGTCGTCGAAGGTGCGAAGCAGCCCGGTGCCCCGGGCCGCGTAGCCCCGGAACCGGCGCGAGGAGCCCGCGTAGTCCCGCGACCCTTCGTACGGTCCGTCACAGGCGGTCAGGCCCCAGACCCGATCGTCGTAGCCTTTCCAGCCACCGGGGTTCGCGATCGCGTAGGCCTGCTGCGCATAGGTCGCGCGCCGGCTGTTCTCGAAATAGTCCATCCCGCGCCCCCGCAGGTACGGGTCCGCGATGCCGCGGAAGTCGGTCCACACATGCGAGTACTGGTGTCCGAACAGCGGCGGAAACCCCAGGTGCTCGTAGCCCCGGTACGCGCCCCAGGACTTGTCGTAGGTCGAGCACCAGGTGGGCCACGCCGATGCGTCGACCGCGTGCACCGGCGCGCCCAGCGCCAGCAGGTAGACGATCATCGCTTCGTCGTAGCCGCGCCAGTCGAGCCTGATGAATCCGTCTGCCGGCATCCAGCCCAGCGCGACCAGCGGCGGGCGCGGCTGTGCCCAGGTCCAGTCCACGCGGGCGTAAATGGCGTCGACCAGCTGCCGGATCCGCGCTTCGTCGTCGTTGGCCTGATCGAACCAGCTCTGGCAGAACAGCATTCCGGCCAGCAGCCAAGCGGTGTCCACCGTCGACAGCTCGCAGTGCCGGAACCGCAGGCCGCTGTCCATGTCGAGGAAGTGATAGAAGAAACCCTGGTATCCGGCGACGCCCGAGAAATTCGGACCTTGCGGCGCCTCGGAGAAAAAACGCAGCGTCGCGAGCACGCGCTCGCGCGCCTGCGCGCGCGTGATCCAGCCGCGCTCGACTCCGATCGGATAGGCGGTCAGCGCGAAGCCGACCGCCGCGATGCTGGCCGGTGACGGCGTCGGGTAGCGGTCCGGCACCAGGCCGTTGGCGGGATTGGCGGTCTGCCAGAAAAAATCGAACGTGCGCCGCTCTACATCGTCGGGCAGCGGCTCCCCGGGCGCGACCGGCGCAGGCGGAGGCGGCGGGGGCCCGGGCGACGTGCCGGCGCAACCGCAGGCGAGCGCACCGGCCAGGGCAAGCAGCCGGCGGCGCCCGGAATGGACGCGGCCGGGGTCGGCGATGCTGGTGGAGTCAGGCAAGGCAGAGCAGTACGGCCATCCGCTCAAAAGTCGTAGCGCAGGCCGAATTTGTAGGTCCGCATCGGGCCGACAATCTTGCTCGGCTGGCCGACGTTCGCGTTGTCGCCGCCATAACGGTTTACGGGATTAGTGGTCGGCCCACCGGCAAAACCATCGTAGCCGCCGTAATTGGCGATGCCGAAAATATTCAGGATATCGAGCCGTACGGTAAGCCCGCCGAACCCGACTCCGAAGCGCTTGGACAGGCTGATGTCCGTCTGATCGAAGTGACCTCCGTCGCCTTTCAGGTAGATGCAATGGCTGAAGTCGAGGTGGCAGTCGGTGATCTGGTACGGCAGCCCGGACCCATACGTCCATTTGCCTGCCACCACGATGCCCAGCGGCAGCAGCCGGTCGGTGATGCCGGTCGCGACGATCCGGTGGCGCTCGACGTCGACCGACGGATACCAGCCGACGCCGGGCTTGCCGTAGGTCCAGTTGAAGATGTCGTTGCTCCACTGACGGTTCGTCGTAAACGCGTCCGAGTAGGTGTAGGCGACCGTTGCGCCCCAGCCCGACGAGGGCGTGTACGGCTTGTCGGCCTTGAAATACAGCGTCTGCGTCTTGGCCTCGCTGATGAAGTCGCCCAGCACCAGGGTTCCGTACCCGACCGGGCCGCTGAACAGCGGATCGATGATGCTCTTGGTGTCCCAGCCTCCGTGTGGGTCGCGATCGCCGCCGAACCAGTTGAACTGGTGGTGGCTGTACGAGTAGGTATAGGCGAACTCGGTGTTCCATGTGCCAACGCCCTGGCGCACGCCAACGCCGTACTGATCCGTGTATGGCGCCTTGAAATCGTTCTTGAGCAGCCAGATCTCGCCCTTCCCCGGCGTCTGGTTCTTCTGCTTCTCGTCGAGCGCGTTGGTGGCCACCTTGCGGTCGTAGGCGCGGCCGTAGCCGCCAAAAAACACTGTCTGCTTGTCGCCCCATAGATCGTACGAGAAGCCCACGCGCGGCTGGATCGCGCCGGTAAACGGCTTGCGGCTCGACCCGTTGCTGATGTAGTCGCGGATATGGATGCCACCGAGCGCCAGCGACTGCTCATAGGTCTGACCCGGCGCCGGCGCAATGTTGTAGCGCGTGGAGTCGGGACCGAGCAGTGCGTTCACGCGGTCGGCCGGCGTCACGTAGTCGTTGTCCAGCATGTTGGTTTCGTAGTCCCAGCGCACGCCCAGGTTCAGCTGCAGCTTGTGGGTCACATCCCAGTCGTCCTGGAAGTACAGGCCGAGCATCGTATCCTTGAAGCTGGCATCGGTCGGTGCCGCCGCGTTGATGGTCCTGTCCGCCAAAGGATTGGCGGGACCGGTGGGAGGCATGGTGAGATTGCCCGTCACCGGATCGAGCAGCTCGACAAAGGTAGGGACGCTGAATGCCGTCCCCGACAGGTTGAACGTGATGAAGTCGACCTTGAAGCCGCCTTTGAACGCGTGGTCCGCGACGCCACCGAAGGTCAGGTCGTCCTGCAGGTAGAAGCCTTTCTGGATCCGGTCCTGCGCGTCGGGGGAGCCGCCCACATCGATCACTCCGAACATGTTGTTCTCGCTGGGCGTTGGAGGCGGAGAGATGTTGTATTTGATCAGCGGAGCGGTGCTGTTCGAATGCGGGTTCCACTCGGCGTCCTGGTAGCCGACGCGCGCCTCGTTCAGCCAATCGCCAAGCGTCCACTCGTGCTTCAGGTCGACGTGATTCTCGTTGTTCTTGCGGTCCTTCTGGTTGTCGGGGGCGCTTATATTAGGATCCTCCGGCACCAGGTCGTCTTCCCGGCGTATCTTCGCGCTCAGTTCGACTCGCTGGTTCTCCGCAACCTCGGCGTCGAACTTGGTGAACACCAGGTGCTCGGTGAATTTGTCGGTCGCCGTGCCTTGCAGCGCCCTGAGCGTGTGCGCCAAGCCCGCATCGGGGACCAGATAGGCGTGATCACCCAGCCCGACCTCGCGCGACGACCCGATATTCTTGCCTTCGTACGCCACGAAGTAGTGGATCCGATCCTGGATGATCGGGCCGCCCAGGCTAACGCCGAATTGCTCCTGATCGAAGCCCGGGCGTTTGATCCCGAGATTCCGGTTCTTCTCCTCGAACGGGCTGTAGGCGACGAAATCGTTCCCGGTGTAGTCGACGAACGCGTCGCCGTGCAGCTGGTTGGTCCCCGAGCGGGTCACCGCGGTAATCGCGACGCTCGAGACCTGGTCGAACTCGGCCTTGTAGTTCTGGCTGACGATCCGGTATTCACTCAGGGCCGACTGCGGAAACGGGTTGCCGCGCGAGCTGTCCTGGCCGACCAGGCCGCCCCGCAGCACGTAGTTCTTCTGACTGACGCCGTCGATGTAGACGTTGATGTTGTCCTGGTTCTGCGCGCCGCTTTGCAAGGTCACGTAACCGCTCCCCGGATCCTGGGTAACCCGCACGCCCGGCGCCAGGTCCGCGAACGACAGGAAATTGCGCGTCACCTGGGGAAGCAACTGCATCTGCGTCGGCGACACGCTGGTGGCGACCTCGGAGTCCTTCACGTCCGCGCGCTGAAACGATCCTACGATCTGGACCTGCTCGATCGGCACCGCCGGCAACACCAGGTCGATCGAGGCGGTCTCGCCGACGTCGACCGTAATGGTCTGCGGCTTCTGGCCGGCCTCGGTGCCGGTGCGGATCTGGTACGTTCCCGGCGGCAGCCCGCTTAGCACGTAGCTGCCGTCCGAATTTGACCTCGTCCGGTACACGAAGCCGCTCTCGGTGCTGGTCGCCGACACCTCCACGCCGGCGGCGCCCTGCCCTGCGGCCGTCTGCACCCAGCCGCGCAGTGTCGCCGTGCTCAACTGCGCCTGCGCCGGCTGCCACATCGGCAGGCAGGCGCACGCGAATGCGGCGACTACGATTGTGATTCTCATCTGCCACTTCGAACGCGATTTCATCGTTTGCTCCTCCTCCATCAAAACGCTTCGTTTCGCGCAGGGACCTCTATCGGAGCTTCTGAGACACGACTGCAACCGCAGGCGACTGCGCCCGGCCGCAGGAGCCGCGAACCACGAGCTCGGAGCGAAGCGTCTGGGGCTTTGCGCTCGCGAGATTGCGGTTTTCGACCGAAAGCGCCAGACGTTCCAACGCCAGCGAGCCCAGCTCGGCGATGCGCACGCGCACCGTCGTCAAGGGGGGATTCACGAAGCGCGCCAGCGGGATGTCGTCGAACCCCACCAGCGCGATGTCGCGCGGCACCTCGATCCCGGCCTCGCCCAGGCAGAACAGGCACCCGATCGCCATCGCGTCGTTGGCGGCGAAGATCGCATCCGGTCGCGGCTGCGTCGCGATGATCCGGTTGCCGACCCGCCAGCCGGACTCTTCATTGAATTCGCCCGGCAGCACCAGCGGATCGGATCCGGGCAGCAACTGGGCAAGCGCCTCGCGATAGCCGCGCAGGCGCTCCTGCGCTTCGAAATTGGGCTCCGGCCCGGAGATGAAGGCGATCGCCCGGTGGCCGCGCCCGGCCAGGTGGCGCACCATCGCATAGGCGCCGCCGTAGTTGTCGACCGTCAGCGAAGGGACCTCGACGCCGTCGGCCCGCGTGTTCATCAGCACGACCGGCAGAGCGCGCGGCAGGTTGTCGGCCAGCGCGCTGGCGTCAAGGTGCGGCGACATGATCAGCAGGCCGTCGACCCGACCGCTCATCGCCTTGATGGCCGCGGCCGCCTCCGCCCGGTCGCCGTGGGATCCCGACAGCAGCAGGTGCAGGCCGTGGCTGCGCGCCGCGGTGTCGATGCCGCGGATCAGTTCCGAGAAGAACTCACCGTGCAGGTCGGGCAGCAGCACGCCAATCGTCTGCGTGCGTCGCGTGATCAGGCTGCGCGCGGCTCCGCTCGGAACGAATCCGAGCTCGCGCGCAACCGTCTGTATGCGCGCGCGGGTCTGCGGCGAGACGTTGGAGTGTTCGTTCAGCGCGCGCGAGACGGTGGCGACGGATACGTTCGCGGCCCGTGCAACGTCCCGGATGGTCGCTGCCAACCTGTCTCCCGACGCGCGGAGCCTCCTTCATTCGAAAGGGCTCGCGTGCTTTTTTGTATGTAAACGTTTCCATAAAAATGTATCAGCGGCGCAATGCCAATGAAATGTGCGCTGCCGCAAAACGGGGGCATTTGTTGCGCACAGGCCACGCTGAGAACGGCAGCTTCCGGAACCGAAGCGGCCGTCGAAACGCCTGCCGATCGCTCTTAGACGACCGGGCCGATCCGGCGTCCCTCGGATTCCGACGAGAAAAAGTGCAGGTGGTCCAGCGCCAGCCGAAGCTGCAGCAGGGCACCGGGTTCCGGCAGCGGCCGGGGAGCGACCCGGGCGATCAGCTGGTAGGGGCCGCAGCGAAAAACCAGGTGGAGTTCGGAGCCCGTCGGCTCTATAGCCTCCAGTGTGGCGGTCAGTCTCGGGTCGACCGGCGCGGCCGTGTCGGCCGTGTCGGGCAGAACGACGTGGACATGCTCCGGGCGCACTCCGAGCACCACGTCGCGGCCGCTTGCGCCGGCCGGTCGCGCCAGGGCTCGCGCCGCGCCATCCAGTTGCAGGATCTGCGCTCCGACAGCCAGGTTTGCGCCGTCGTCGGCGAGGCGTCCCGGCAGGAAATTCATCGCGGGGCTTCCGAGGAATCCGGCCACGAACCGGTTGGCCGGCTGCTGGTACAGGCGCAGCGGCGTGTCGATCTGCTGAATCCGCCCCCGATCGAACACCACGATGCGCTGGCCCAGCGTCATCGCCTCGACCTGATCGTGCGTCACATAGATCATCGTGGCGCCCAGCTGCCGGTGCAGCCGCGCCAACTCGATCCGCATCGACTGGCGCAGCCGCGCGTCCAGGTTGGACAGCGGCTCGTCCAGCAGGAACACGGCCGGTTCGCGCACCAGCGCCCGTGCCAGCGCAACGCGCTGGCGCTGGCCACCGGACAGCGCGCGCGGCAGCCGGTCGAGCATGGAATCGAGTTCCAGCGTGCGGGTCGTGGCCAGCACGCGCCGCTCGATCTCGGCGGCCGGCACTTTGCGCACCTTCAGCCCGAACGCGATGTTCTGCGCAACGGTCAGGTGCGGGAACAGCGCATAGCTCTGGAACACCATCGCGATGTTGCGGTCCTTGGGTGCAACCTCATTCACCTCGCGCCCGTCGATCGACACGGCGCCCTTGGTGATCGATTCCAGGCCGGCGATCATCCGCAACAGCGTCGACTTTCCGCACCCCGACGGCCCCACCAGGACCATCAGCTCGCGGTCCGCCACCTCGAAGCTGGCGTCGTCCACGGCAACATGGCCGCCTTCATAGACCTTGCAGACGCGATCAAGCCGGACGCTTGCCACCACTTTCTCCGCGCAACCCATCCGGCGGGAGCCGCCGACCGGCGTACGTTTACATCAGGTGCGCCGCTCCGTGTGGATCACCGAGGCCGGTGCCCTTATGGTAACGTTTACATCAAACGGCCGGAACGAGACGAATGAAGTCCTCAAAAGCGCCGCAACAGGGCAGGTTCCCCGACGGATTCCTGTGGGGAGCGGCCACGTCCGCCTACCAGGTCGAAGGCTCACCGCTGGCCGATGGGGCCGGGCCCAGCATCTGGCATCGCTTCGTCCGCACGCCGGGTCTGGTGCGCAACGGCGACACCGGCGACGTCGCATGCGATCACTACCGGCGATTCAAGTCGGACGTCGCGCTGATGAAGCGCCTCGGACTGACCGCCTACCGGTTCAGCATCTCCTGGAGCCGGGTACTGCCCGCGGGCGTAGGGCGAGTCAACCCGGCGGGGCTGGACTTTTACGAGCGACTGGTCGACGAGTTGCTGCGTGCCGGCATCGAACCGATGGTCACGCTGTATCACTGGGACTTACCGGCGGCGCTCGACGACCGGGGCGGCTGGCTCAACCCGGACGCGGCGGACTGGTTCGTCGAGTACGCTCAAACGCTGTACCGCCGCCTCGATGACCGGGTCAGGCTGTGGGCGACGCTGAACGAGCCGTGGGTCGTCACCGACGGCGGCTACCTGCATGGCGCGCTGGCGCCCGGGCATCGCAATTTCTTCGAGACGCCGATCGCCTCGCACAACCTGCTGCGCGCGCACGGGGCGGCGGTCCGTGAGTACCGCGCCGGCGGCCGCCATCAAGTGGGCATCGTGGTGAACATCGAGCCGAAGTATCCGGCCTCGGATGCCCCGGAAGACATCGCCGCGACCCGCCGCGCGCACGCCTACATGAACGAGCAATACCTGGATCCGGTTTTCCTGGGCCGCTATCCCGAGGAGATGCAGCAGATCTTCGGCGAGGCCTGGCCGGCGTGGCCAGCCTCGGATTTCGAGCTGATCAGGCAGCCGATCGACTTCGTCGGCGTCAACTACTACACGCGAAGCGTCACGCGCTTTGATCCGGACGCCTGGCCGCTCCGGGCGTCGCGGGTCCGGCAGAACGGCGCCGTTTACACCGAAACCGACTGGGAGGTGTACCCGCAGGGGCTGACCGACACGCTGACCTGGGTGCGCGACCGTTATGGGCCGATCCCGCAATACGTCACCGAGAACGGCGCCTCGTTCGCCGACCCTGCGACCGCCGGCGCCGAGCCGCTCGATGATCCGGACCGCGCCCAATACTTTCACGAGCATCTGAGGGCGACCTACGCGGCCATCGAGCAGGGCGTCGACGTGCGCGGCTACTTTGCGTGGTCGCTGTTCGACAACCTGGAATGGTCGCTCGGGTTCTCGAAGCGCTTCGGCATCGTGCATGTCGATTTCAAGACCCTGAAGCGCACGCTGAAGTCGAGCGGCCTTTCCTACTCAAAAGTGATCCAGTCGCACGGGGCGGCGCTGAACGAGCCGGCCTGACCAGCGGTCCGAGGCTGCGTTATGCGCCAAAGCAAAGCCGCGTCGAACGCAAGCACATCGAAGGTCCAGGCGATGGGCGCGTTCGCGGTCATCTTTGACGCGGAAGCGAATGTCCTGCTGTGCCATCGCACCGATCGCGATGCATGGAACCTTCCGGGCGGCAAGGTCGAGGCAGGTGAGGCTCCGTGGGAGGCGGCGGTGCGCGAGGTGCACGAGGAAATCGGTCTTCACGTTCGGGTCCGTGTGAATCCGTCGTAGCCCGGGTTCACCTGCCGAGTTTCGCGAGCGCCGATACGGCCTCAGCCAGCCCCTGTTCGGCGGCTTTGCGATACCAGATGGCCGCCTGCCGGTCGTCCCGGGTCACTCCCCGACCCTGCTCGTACATCAGGCCCAGGTGAAACTGCGCTGTGGCATGACCGTTCTCGGCCGCCCTGCGATACCACATGACGGCTTGCAGGTCGTCCTTGTCGACACCCCGGCCGCTCCTGTACATGAAGGCCAGGTTGTCCTGCGCGAGCGACAGGCCCTGCTCCGCAGCCTTTCGGTACCACTGCACCGCCGCCCGTTCATCCTTGGCGACGCCCTGGCCTTCTTCAAACATCCATCCCAGGTCATTCTGTGCGCGAGCCTCTCCCTGCTCGGCGGCCTGCAGATACCATCGCACGGCTTCACGGTCGTCCTTGGCGACGCCCTGGCCGGTGTGGTACATCGTCCCGAGGTAGAACTGCGCCTCGGCGTGGCGCTGCTCGGCCGCCTTGCGAAACCACATGACGGCTTCCCGATCGTCCTTGTTCACACCCCGCCCGTCGAAATGCATCTGCCCTAGTTGGGTCTGCGCGTCGGCGTCGCCCTGCTCGGCGGCCTTGCGATACCAATCCACGGCCTGCTGGTCGTCCTTGTCAGCGCCTATGCCGTTCGCATACATCCAGCCCAAGGCATCCTGTGCTCGTTTATCGCCTTGCTGGGCAGCCTTTCGGTACCAGGCCAGCGCCTCCCTCTCGTCCTTGCCGACGCCCTGACCGGAGACGTACATCTGACCCAGGTTGAACTGCGCGCCGGCGTTACCCTGCTCGGCCGCTTTTCGATACCAGCGCAAGGCTTCCTGATCGTCCTTGCCGACCCCTCGGCCCTCGTCATACATGAACCCCAGGTTGAGTTGAGCCTGGGCGTAACCCTGCTCGGCCGCCTTGCGATACCAGCGGACGGCCTCCTGGTCATCCTGGTCAACACCTCGTCCGTTCGCATACATCCAGCCCAATGAATTTTGGGCCGCGCCATGGCCTTGCTCGGCGGCCCTTCGGATCAGGATGAACTGCGCCCTGGCATCGCCCTGGTGGGCAGACTGACCGACCTCACGCGATGGCGCGCCATTGGTCTGGGGGAACTCGGTATCGACATCGGGCTGGATCCCCGCGTGCGCGCACAGCGCGGCGGTCAGCAACCCGATCGCGAACGCTGGCTTCGACAGGCGCGTCAACCGCTCGCCGCGTGCTGCGGCCTCTGGGAATAGCATCGGCATCGGACGGCGCAAGCCTGGCATTCGCCAAGTTTGACATCACCCTTTCAGCGCAGGCAAATTTCCGGGGTGACATGCCTGGGTGATCTTTTCGTGACCCAATGTCGAAATCGGCCCCCTGCCGCACGACATTGTCCAGGCGAGGCACCGTTGCTTCGCCGCCAACGACAGGAGAGCTGACATGGAATTCTTGCTGATACTCTACGCGGACAGCGCACAGTTCGAGAAGATGAGCCCGTCCCAGGCCAGTGAAGCGCTGACGGCTTACGGTGCCTACACCGGGGCGCTGCAAAGCGCCGGCGTTCTGCGCGGCAGCAACCGGCTGCGGCCGGTGACCGCCGCCACCACGGTCCGCGTGAAGTCCGGGAAGACGGAAGTCCTCAATGGCCCCTACGCCGAAACACGCGAGCAGTTGGGCGGCTACTACCTGATCGACGTGGCGGATCTGGACGCGGCCCTGGCCTGGGCGGCCCGCTGCCCCGGCGCAAGCCACGGTGTGGTCGAGGTGCGCCCGGTCTGGCCCAGGAGCGAGTTCTGAGCCTCACAGTGGCGCAGGACTGGCTCGAGGCGGCGCGCGCGGCGGAGACGGCGGCGCGGCGAAGTTACGGCAAGCTGATCGCATACCTGGCCGCGCGCACGCGCGACGTGGCCGGAGCGGAGGATGCGCTGTCGGAAGCCTTCGCCGCCGCGCTGGCCGAGTGGCCGGTGCGGGGCATACCGGACGCGCCCGACGCCTGGCTGCTGACGGTGGCGCGTCGCCGAATGGTCGACGCGGCGCGCCGGCGGCGGCTGGACGAGTCTGCCTCGGAGCAGCTGCAATGGCTGACCGACCTGGCCACCGACGAGAACGACGAGCTCGTCGTGCCCGACCGCCGTCTGGGCCTGCTGTTCGCCTGCGCGCACCCGGGAATCGATCGCGGCGTGCGCGCGCCGCTGATGTTGCAGGTCGTGCTGGGCTTTGACGCCGCCACGGTCGCGTCGGCGTTTCTGGTCGCCCCCGCCACGATGGGGCAGCGCCTCTCGCGTGCCAAGGCGAAGATCCGGCAGGCGGGCATCAGCTTCGAAGTGCCGGAGCGCGATGCGCTGCGCGAGCGACTGGACGCGGTGCTGGAGGCCATTTACGCCGCCTTTGCCGAGGGATGGTCCGATCCCCAAGGGGTCGACCCGCACCGCCGCAACCTGGCGGAGGAGGCCATATGGCTGGGCCGCCTGGTCGCTGCGCTGCTTCCCGAAGAGAGCGAGGCCCTCGGTCTGCTGTCGCTGATGCTGCATGCGCACGCACGCCGGGAAGCGCGACGCGGTGCGTCGGGCCACTACGTGCCGCTGGCCGAACAGGACCCGGCGCGCTGGGACGCGGCGATGATCGACGAGGCCGAGGCGCTGCTGTCGCGCGCGAACCGTGGCGGCGTCGGCGGCCGCTACCAGCTGGAAGCCGCGGTGCAATCGGCGCACGCGGTGCGCCGCCGCACGGGCGAAGCCGACTGGCCGGCGATCGAGCAACTGTACGACGCGCTATGCGCGCTGACCGGGTCGCCGGTCGCCGCGCTGAACCGGGCGGTGGCGCTTGCCGAGACTCGCGGCCCCGCTTCGGGCCTGGAAGCGCTCGACGCGCTGGCAGGCGACGACCGCCTCGCGAACTACCAGCCCTACTGGGCGGCGCGCGCCGACCTGCTCGCCCGCAGCGGCGCGCTGGAAGCGGCCCTGGAAGCGTACAGCCGGGCGATAGGCCTGGAGAGCGATCCGGCGGTGCGGGACTTTCTGCAGCAGCGCGCTGCCGTGCTAGGGCGCGATCAACCGCATTGATTGGACGCCCTCATTCGAGAAGCCTCCAAGCCTGGGTCGGGGGCGGACCCGTGTATCCAGTTACGTCAACGGGCCACCTTGCACACCGTGTCCCAGGTGCGGGTCGTGACGTCCTTGCCGAACGTCTTCTCGATCAGGCTCATGAAGACCGGGCCGCGCGGCCCCGGAACGTAGGCGCTGAAGACTTCGGTCCGCCGCACGCACAGAATCCGGGCACCAGCGAGCGCGATCGGCAGCGTCGGCGGCGAACCGGTCTCAGCGCGCAGGAAGGTGATGACGCGCTTGGATCCGGACGCGAGGCGGAACGGCTTATAGGGGTCCGAAGCGACGATCGCCCGAAGCGCGGTGATCGAGCGCACGAATGTCAGGAACGACTGACCGAGGTCCTTTTGGGTGGCCGTCTCGATCCGGCGCTCGAGCGCCTTCGGCGACATCGCGCGCGCGCAAAAGACGACGTTGCCGCTCGACAGTAAGGTCCTCACGTCGCTGAAGCCGGCCGCCTCGAAGCACTTCTTCAGCTCCGGCATCCGGCAGTTCATCGGGGCGACCCCGCGCAG
>VBCK01000073.1 GCA_005882215.1 Betaproteobacteria bacterium
CGACCGGAAATCCGCTCCACGCCGCGTCGCTGCTGGACCAACGGCGTGCGCTGATCTCGATCGGCCGATGCCGATCGTCGAGGGCCAGAGCCATGGATTCGTTGGACATTGACCGCGTCCGCGCGCCGCTTAATCCTAGCCCCGAGGGCGCAGGTGGGTCTTTCACAATTTTGCAGGGATTATCGAATCTTGCGGCGCAGATCATGGTCAAGTCGAGGTTTCGGCCGCGAGCCTGCTTGCGATCCGCGTGACGTGCCCATAAGGGCCCGGTCTGGTCGAGAAAATCCCGCGAAACGAGTTCCGGGACCCGTTTCACGGTGACTTGCGCGTCAGCAACCCTTTGAGCGCCTTCGGCTTGTGCGCGGGCCATCTGCTCGACATGACCGTAGCTGCTGTAGTACAGGACCAGAACCTTGATCATTGAGTGTGCTCCAGCAAAGTTCAGCGTGTGAGCGGACCACGCGTGCGAGACTGTAGTGGATCGCCATGATCGTGCCTCGCCGGTTCACGGCGCCTCGGAAGGAGGCGCACCCGCGTGCTGCTCCAGGAATCCGAGCAACAGGGCGTTGTATGCCTGTGGATTGTCGAGATTGGCCAAGTGTCCGGCATCGGGCACGACCCGCTGTTTCGCGAAGGGCAGTTTTCGGGCGATCGCCTCAGCGGCGTTACGGCGGCTTTCGATGTCGAGCGCTCCGCCGATCACGAGCACGGGCTTACGGATGGATCCGAGCGCGGGAGAATCGCAGCTCTCGATTGGGTTCACAGGCGGTTGCTGCAGATCCTCTCCGCGGTAGCGTGCAATCATCCGGCTGAGAAGCTCACGCGCTCGGGGGTCGCTGGTTCTGAGCTGAACGAGGGCGTGCCGGCTCCAGGCACTGCGGAACGCGTCCATCCCGCCTGCTCGGACAAGACTGCGGAATTCAGCGAGCGGCACATCGCCATCGCCGCTTCCCGGGGTGCCAGCGATGCTCGCGGGCGGGCCGTCCAGGACGATGCAGGAAAGCAGGTCCGGCTCGATCGCTGCAAGGCGCGCCGCGACACGGGCTCCCTGCGACATGCCGACGACCGAAACATGTTTCAGCGCGAGATGTCGGCACAGCGCCTGCACATCGGCGACGTCGTCGGTCAGGGCCGGGCGGCCCGACGATAGGCCGAAACCGCGCCGGTCGAGCCGGATCACACGAAACGAACCGGCGAGAGCTTCGACTTGGGGCTCCCACATGTCCAGGTCGAGCGTCCAGCCGTGGATCAGCAGCACCGCGGAGCCGGAACCGGCATCGCGATAGCGCAGCCGTGCGCCTTCGACCCAGAAGTACAGATCCTGATCCGGAGCTAGCGAACTGGGCATTGCGGAGGCCGCGGTCGAATATTTTCGTATATCGAACACGCGTTCGAAAAGAGACTACAGGGCGAGCTTAGCGCCCGTCAAGCCTCGGGACCCGCAATCGAGCCGGCCTCGGGCTTGCGTGCTCTAAGACAGGAACCCGCGGCGCGCCCCGGCGTCAGGCTTCCGCGCTCAAAGACAGGATTTGCACTCCGGCCAGATCCGCCGAGATCTGGCGGCTGACTTCCTGCAGCATGGCCAGGCGATCCCGCACCAGCTTGGTCTTGGTGATCTTGCGCGAGTGGCTGGAGGTATTCAGGGCAGCCACCACCCGTCGGCTGTGATCGAACACCGGCACCCCGAGTGCGACGACCCCGTAGGCGAGCTCGTCTTCGACCGCCGCGTAGCCCGAGCGGCGGCAATCATCGATCAGCTGGCGCAATCTTCCCGGATCGACCACGGTTCGATCGGTCAGGGCTTCGAGCCTTGCCGTCTTGAAATAGGTCTCGAGTCCAGCGGCGCTCAGGCCTGCCAGCAGCACGCGTCCGGTGGACGTAGCGTGAGCCGGAAAGCGGCTGCCGACGTGCGCCTCCAGACGAATCAATGTCCGCACCGAGGCGCGCGCCACGTACACGATGTCGGTGCCGTCCAGCACGCACAGCGCGGCCGAATCACCAGTGTTGCGAGCGAGCTCTTCCAGGTGCGTTTTGGTCAGCTGCTCGATGTTCATCGATTCCAGGTAGGCCGCACCGAGCTCGAGCACCTTGGGTCGAAGCAGAAAGCCGCGTCCGCTGCGCATGACGTACCCCAGCTCTTCCAGGGTGAGAAGGCACCGGCGGGCAGTGGCTGCAGGCATCGCGACGCCGCGCGCGATTTCGCTGAGCGTCAGCGCGGCGTGTTCGCGCGTGAACGCGCGAATGACGGCGAGTCCCTTGGAAAGACCCCCCATGGCTTCGCGGCGAGGCTGCGCGGCTTTGCGTCGCACCATGAGCCCAGTTTATTCGATATGCGAAAAGAAGAGACGAACGGTCCCGGGACTTGACGGATGCGGTTCCATCGGTTCAGCATGTTCGACATACGAATCAATATTCGAATAGCGAAACTCGCGAATAAGGCGCGCCGCCCGCTCGCGAGGAGACGTCCCGCGTGAAGATCGGCCCGCAAACGCACCGCAGCTCCGGCATCAGCGCTTCGAACGAGCAGACGATCCTCGTTCGTGGCCGGGAGCTCGCATCCGAGTTGATCGGCCAGGTCAGCTTCACCGATTATTTCTGGTTGCTGCTGACGGGCACCATGCCCTCGGCGGCGCAGCGGCGCATGCTCGATGCCACGCTGGTGTCCATCGCCGAGCACGGCCTCGTGCCCAGCGTCGTGGCCAGCCGCATGACCCTGGCGGCCGCGCCGGAGGCGCTTCAGGGAGCGGTCGCCGCGGGCATTCTCGGCTGCGGCTCGGTCGTGTTGGGCTCGGCCGAAGCCGCTGGGCGCTTCTTCACACAAATCGCCGAGCGTGCGGAGCACCCGGTGCCGCTGGACGATGCGGCGCAGGCCCTCGTGCGTCAGTTCCGCTCCGAAGGGCGGGCGATACCGGGCTACGGGCATCCATTGCACAAGGGATATGACCCGCGCGCACTACGGCTGCTCGAGGTTGCAGTGGAAGTCGGCATTGCCGGGCGGCACGTCGCGATTGCGCGACTCGTCGAGCGGGTATTGCCGAACCTGGTGGCCAAGGCGCTGTCGTTGAACGTCTCCGGCGCCATAGCAGCCGTCCTCCTCGATGCCGGCTATCCGTTGCTGGCTTTGAAAGGCATTCCGATTCTTGCGCGCGCGGCCGGACTGATCGCTCACCTGCTCGAGGAACAGCAAAGGCCAATCGGATTCGTGCTCTCGCACGCGGCAGCCGGGGCGGTCTCGTACGACGGGCCCGCTCCGGCAGGTTTCCGGCCGAGCGATGAAGCCTGAGCGGCAGCTCGAGCAAATGGCTGCAGTGCTGAACGGCACCCGGGTCCTGGATCTGGGCACATTCATCACCGGACCCTGCGCGGCAATGATGCTGGGTGACCTGGGCGCCGACGTGATCAAGGTCGAAAGCCCCGAGGGCGACCCGTATCGCAGCTATCAGGGGGCTCAGTACTCGCCCCACTTCCAAGCCTACAACCGCAACAAGCGCGCCATCGTTCTTGACCTGAAAGGGCCATCGGACCAGATCCTTTTCGAGGATCTCGTCCGGGAAGCCGATGTCCTCATTCAAAACTTCAGGCCCGGGACGGCCGAGCGCATCGGCGCGGGTGCCGAGCAGGTACAAACCCTGAACCCGCGCCTCGTCTATTGCTCCATCAGTGGTTTCGGATCGAGCGGGCCGTACGTCAATCGGCCGAGCTACGACTCGGTCGCGCAGGCCTTGAGCGGGTTCCTCAGCGTGGTTGTCGACCCCGACCGGCCGCGCTTCCTCGGGCCGGCGCTGGCGGACGCCATCACGGGCTTGTACGCGGCCTACGGCGTGCTGGGCGCTCTAGTGCAGCGAGGCCGCACGCACCGGGGTTGTGTCGTCGAAGTATCAATGCTCGAGGCGATGGCACACTTTGCCGTGGAGCCGTTCGCCACCTACTTCGACCTGGGCGTGGTGCCGACGTCGAGCGATCGCCCTCGGCTCGCACAGGCCTACATCCTGCGGACGGCCGACCGAAGTCTGATCGCCCTGCATCTGTCGTCGCTTGAAAAGTTCTGGACCGGGCTGGTCGCGGCACTTGATGCACCCGCGCTTGCAGCCGATCCCCGCTTCGATACGCGCGACTCGCGCATTGCCAACTACGACGCCCTGGCGGCCGAGCTCGATCAGCGCTTCTCGCAGCACAGGCTTTCGTACTGGGCCGAAAGACTCGCCCGCAACGACGTTCCATTCGCGCCGGTCCATTCGATCGACGAAGTCATCGAGGATCCGCAGGTCGCATACCTTGACCTGATTGTGCCGGTGCGGTCGCCGCATCGGGGCGCGCGAGCGGTACGGCCGCCCGTCCAATTTTCCGGCCGGCGCTCGCGGTCGGTTCGTGCGGCACCGCTTCTCGACGAGCATGGCGCCGCGATTCGCGAGGCGCTTGGCGCAGGACAGCGGTGGCCGGACCTGGAAGGGGAAACGGCCGAAGGGGAAACGACCGGGACGGCCAGCTGACGGTCCGGAGAAGTCGAGGAGGTTCCGATGCTGTTCCCGACCACGCTCGTAGGAAGTTATCCGCAGCCCGAATGGCTGATCGACCGCAAGCGCCTGGCGGGCCGCTTTCCGCCTCGCGTGCGCGCCCGTGAGCTCTGGAAGATACCCGAGGCCGACCTTGCCGAAGCCCAGAACGACGCGACGCTGGTCGCGATCAAGGCGCAAGAAGACGCGGGGCTCGACATCATCACCGACGGCGAGATCCGGCGCGAAAGCTACTCGAACCGTTTTGCTACCGCGCTCGATGGCATCGATCTGGAAAATCCCGGCACCGCGTTGGACCGCAGCGGACACCCGAACCCGGTGCCGCGGGTGGTGGGGCCGATCCGCAGGCGCCATCCGGTGGGTCTTTCCGACCTCGAATTCCTGCTGGGCCACACCAAGCGCCGGGTCAAAGTCACGGTGCCGGGCCCGTTCACGATGGCCCAGCAGGCTCAAATCGACTTCTACGGCGGCAGCCGGCAGCTGGCTGCGATGGATTACGCAATTGCGGTCAACGAGGAGATCCAAGACCTGTTCGCCGCGGGCGCCGACATCGTTCAGATCGATGAGCCTTACATGCAGGCGCGCCCGGCCGAGGCGCGTTCCTACGGCTTGCAGGCGCTCAATCGCGCCTTGCAGGGGATTTCAGGCCAAACCGCGGTGCACATCTGCTTCGGGTACGCCGCGATCATCCACGAGCGGCCGTCAGGCTACTCGTTCCTGAGCGAGCTCGCGGACTGCTCGTGTCGGCAGGTCTCGGTCGAGACGGCCCAATCGAGTCTCGATTGCGCCGTCCTGCACACGCTCCAGGGCAAGAAAATCATCCTGGGGGTGATCGACCTGTCGAATGAGCAGATCGAAACGCCCGAGCAGGTCGCGGCGCGCATCCGCCGCGCGCTGCCTTACGTCGATCCGGTGAATCTTATCGCCGCGCCCGATTGCGGCATGAAATACCTGCCGCGCGACATCGCCTTCGCAAAGATGCAGGCCATGGTAGCCGGTGCGCAGCTCGCACGCACTCAACTCGGCAGATCTGCTGAGTCGTGAAATGACACATCCAAAAGAAGTCAACAGGGGGAGACGACATGGGCACATCCAATGTGATGCGGGCTTTGGCGTTGGCGACTGTCTGCTTACTGCAGTTCGCGCCGCTGGTGGTCCGGGCGCAGTCGAGCGAGCCTGAAGAAATCGTCGTTACTGCGCGAAAGCGCGATGAATCGTTCCGGGACGTTCCCATGTCGGTCAGTGTCTTCACCGAGCAGGCGATCGAGTCGGCCGGAATCCAAAAGCCGGGCGACTTCATTTCGCTCGTGCCGAACATGACGCTGGTCGAGACGCAGAATGCGGGCAACGCCTTTGTCGTGGTGCGCGGCGTCTCGCAGGCCCGCAACAGCGAGCCGTCGGTCGCCGTGCTGGTCGACGGCGTTCTGGAGACGAATCCGGCCGAGTTCAATCAGGAGTTGTTCGACATCCAGCAGATCGAGGTGTTGAAGGGGCCGCAGGGCGCTCTGTATGGCCGCAACGCAATCGGCGGCGCGATCCTGATCCGCACCCGGGAGCCGACAGATCACTTCGAGGGGAGCGTCAAGGTGGGCGTGGGCAACGGCCCGGCCGAGCGGGCGCAGGTCGCCGCCAGCGGGCCCCTCGACGGGTCTAACCAGCTGAAGTACCGCGCGTCGGTGAATTTTTACAACACGAGCGGTTACCTCGACAACGTCTATCTGCACGAGAAGGCCGATCCAGCCCGTGATTACTCGGGGCGCTGGAGGATGCTGTGGAAGCCCAACGGCGAGTTCACGGGCGATTTTCGGATATCGGCGGACCGGCTCGACACGCGCGCCTTGTACTTCGTCATTCCGCGCAGCAACGAAGCCAATCCATTCAGCACGTTCACGACTCCGCCCGACGCCAACAACGTCAGCACCCCGATCACGGCCGACCCTGACGGCGTGAACATCAGGGATCTGCTTAACACCTCTTTGAAGCTCGATTTCAACACGGGGTACGGCACGATCACGTCGATATCGGCGTTCGAGAAGACGCGGGAGATCCTGACCGGCGATGCGTTCGATTTCCGCCCGAGCGCCACATCCATTTTCAAGGCGCTGCTGGGTTTCGACCTCAACCAGAGCCAGTTTCTGAACGTCAAGGCCTACAGCCAGGAGCTGCGCTTCACCGCGCCCAAGGTTGGGGCATTCTCCTGGATCGGCGGGGCGTATTTCGTCCACACCGACCGCTTCATTTCCACCGGCAACATGGTCGATACGGGTGCCGGAGTATTCCCTATCTACTACGATCCCCGGCTGACCGGGCCGAACCCGAGTGCCACGTTTCTCGCCGATACGCAGAACAACAACGCGTGGGCCGTCTTTGGCGATGCGACCTACGAGCTGACGAACCAGGTCGAATTCGATGCGGCCCTGCGCTTTGACCGGGATTCGCGCCGGAACACGACCGACACGCCGACCGCGTTCCTGCCCGATCCGTCTGCCCACACCGGCGAGGTGCGCGATCACACGTGGAGCAAGCTGCAACCGAAAGCTACGCTGCGCTACAAGCCGGAGGACAACGTCACGCTGTACGCGCGGAACTCGAGCTCGCGCTCAGGGCCACCAAGCGGCTGGATCTGTATGCGAACTTCGGCTACACCGACAGCGAGATCACCCGGATGGCGGATCCGAAAGTGATCGGAAACCAGGCGCCCCTTGTTTCGAGGACGACGCTGAACGTGGGAGCGCAGTACCGTCAGCCGCTGCCTGATGATCTGAGCGGCACGATGCGTCTGGACTTCCAGCAGATCGGGCGGACGTGGTGGGATCCGTACAACGTGACGTCCCGAGATCCGGTGTCGCTGGTCGATGTGCGGATGGGGCTCGAAGGAGGAAAGTGGGCCCTGTCCGCCTGGTCGAAGAATCTATTCGACAAGAAGTACAACACCGAATTTTCGCCGGGCGGATTCCTGTGGAAGGCTCTGCCTCGGCTCTATGGGGTCGATTTAAGCTACCGGTTCTGAATTGGAGGCGTCGTATGGCCTACTTGACCAAGCTGCCGTCACGGCTTCATCACACCGCTTACGTCACGCGCGATCTGGAAGTCACCCGGTATTTCTACGAAGAGGTGATCGGGCTCCCGCTGGTCGCAACATGGTGCGAGGCCGACGAGCTGTTCGGGGCCGAGCGGGTGTACTGCCATCTGTTCTTCGGGCTGGGCGACGGAGGAGCGCTGGCATTCTTCAAGTTCGCGAAGCAGGAAGATCAGGACCTGTTCGGCCCGGCAATGCCCGCAACGCCGTTTCACCACATCGCACTCAATGTCGACCAGGAGACCCAGCGAGCGATCGAGCAGCGCCTCGCCGCGGCGGGCTACAAGGAGCCGCAGACGTTCGTGCTCGAGCACGGCTACTGTAGATCCGTGTATGTGACCGACCCGAACGGGTTGATCCTGGAATTCACGCTCGATCATCCGCAGGCGGACGAAATCAAACGCGTGCGCAGGGCCGCCGCACACTCGGAACTGAAGCGATGGGTCGGCGGCGACCACAAGTCCAACAACAGCTATCGTTAGATCGGGCGCCGCCACGGCGCGTTCAGAGGAGGGTCTGACATGACGTTCCCGTTGAAGGCTTCTGCTTCGCACTTCCTGACCCCGTTGCGACAGGTCGGCCATGTCCGTATCCGCAACGCGCGGGTGGCTGCCGCCCTGTGGATCGGGCTCACTGCCTGGGATCTGACGGCTTCCCGCGCCTTTGCCGACGAAGAGCAAGGCCGAGCCGCTGCGTCGTGGTCGACGGGGCACATTCATCCGGTACCCGCAAGCGTCGCTCGATATCAAGATCAGACTTTGCGCGAGATCGTTCACACGAGCATCGGTGGAGATCGGTTCAGGATACGATTCGCAAATACTTTTGGAAGCGATACCCTTCACATCGGAGCGGCGCACGTCGCCGTTCCGAACTCGGGCTCCAGCATCGTGCCCGGCACGGATCGCGCTCTGACGTTCGGCGGCAACTCTTCCGTCGACATTCCTGCCGGAGCGGTTGCACTGAGCGACCTGGTCGATGCCCGACTCGAAAAGCTGGCCGACATTGCGATCAGCCTTTACTTGCCATCGCTGACCCAAGGCGAAACGTCGACGCTGTTTCAAGGTACGGCCTACTTGTCGGGATCAGGCGGCGACCAGACGGCGACGATCGACCTGCCGGGCGCGACTCCGCTCGCCGAATGGCCCTTTGTCTTCGGCGTCGATGCGACCAACGACGGCGACGCCGCAACGATCGTAGCGTTCGCCGATTCGGCCACGATCGTTTCACAGTGGCCAAGAGCTCTTGCGGAGCGCCTTGTTGCCAGTGGAATGGATAATCTGGGGGTCGTCAGCGAGGCGATTGCGGGCAACCGGCTTCTTCACAATAGTGCCGGGCCGGGCGGACCGGACCCTCGATGGGGTGAAAGCCTGTTGACGCGTTTCGATCGTGATGTCGTCGGACAGCCCGGCCTCAAGTACGTGATCGTCTGGATCGGACTGAACGACATCGCCGGGCCCGGCACGTTCTACCCGGCTGCGGAAGTCGTTTCACAGAACGATCTGATCGCCGGCTTCAGGCAGCTCATCGCCCGGTCGCACGAACGCGGCATGACGATACAAGCGTGCACGATCTCGCCGATGGGTGGGAATACGAGCCTGCCCGGCTTCGACACGCCTGCGCACGAAGCTGCGCGCGTTGCACTCAATCAATGGATTCGCGCCAGCGGTGAATTCGACGGCATCGTGGATGCCGATCTTGCTCTGCGGGATCCGGCCTCGCCGACGCGGCTTTTGCCGATCTACGACAGCGGCGACCACCTTCACCCAAATGCAGCGGGGGGTCGCGCGATTGCGAAAGCCGTCGACTTGACCCGCTTCGAGCATCGCTGACTTGCTCTCGATCTAAATAACTTCAAAGGGGCCGATCACCGCCGACCGGATCGACGAAATCGGCGAGAGCGACGCAGAGTTGAAGTCGGTCGTCATCGCTTCCGGGACCTCGCACAAACGATAAGAAATCGGTCGACCTTGGTCTACTTTACATATTGCAGCAGGCCGCATACTCTTAAGCCATCACGGCGCCATGCGCTTGGCGGACGCTCGTGCACGAAAAAGAAGTCAAATGAAGAACCTTAAGTTGGTGGGCCAGAGCCGGGGCGATGGCGCCAACTGGCAGACGACCGAGTTTCGGGACGAGCACCACCACGTCTGCGCCTACCACGGCACGTCGTTCAGCACGACAAACCGGACCCACCTGGGTGCGCCCGTGATCGACGTCACCGAACCTGATGAGCCGACGCCGACCGGCTACCTGACGACGACCTCGATGCTGGACCCGTGGGAATCGCTGAAGGTGAACGAGCGGCGCCAGTTGCTGGCTGCGGACAACGGCCACAACGGCGGGGGCGGTCCCGAGATCGATATCTACGATGTCTCGGGCGATTGCCGCACGCCGCAACTGCTGGCGACAGTGGCGGTCGGCAAGGCCGATGGAAGCACGGGTCTTGCGCACCCGGTGATCGGCCACGAAGGGTCATGGGCGCCGGACGGGCTGACCTACTACGGCGGCGATCTGCGTAACGCTCAGTACTATGCGGTCGATACGACGGATCCGACGCACCCGAGCCTGATTACGGCCTGGGTCCCCGGGATCGCCAATGTTCACGGTATGTCGATCAGTGACGACGGCAACCGCGGCTACTTTGTCTCATTGGGCTTTACGACGCCCGCTGCCTTGACTGACCCGACCCAGCCGGCGACCAACGGGCTGCTGATCTACGACCTGAGCCAGATCCAAGCGCGCGCGCCGAACCCTCAGGTACGGCTGATCAGCCAGTTGCTCTGGAAGGATGGCTCAGTGGCCCAGCACACGATCCCGGTGAAGATCGATGGCCATCCCTATGTGATCTTTGTCGACGAGGGTGGATCGGGTGGTGGGACCAGCCCGGCCCAGCAGCAGGCAGCGTGCGCGGCCGGCTTCCCGCCGTTCCCGATGGCGCGGATCATCGACATCCGCGACGAAACGAAGCCGAAGATCGTGTCCCGGCTCGCACTGGAGATTCACAATCCTGCCAACTGCGCCAAGGTGCAGCCCGACCTGGTGGGCCTGTCCATCTTCACGTACGGCAGTCACTACTGCAGCGTGGACAACAAGCGCCACGCGACGACGCTGGCCTGCGGCTACTTCAATTCGGGCATCCGCGTGTTCGACATCCGCAATCCGCGCCGTCCGAAGGAGATCGCCTACTACAACCCGGCCGGAGCGACGACGGTCAGTCCGGGATCCAACCACGCGATCAGGAACAACTTCGTTCCGGGCGGCCCCGACTGGTGCTCGGCGCAGGTGCACCTGCGTGTCTCGGAGGATCACGGCAGGCAGGGGACGCTGTGGACCACGTGCCAGGACAACGGCCTGCTGGTGCTGAAGTTCGAGCACGGAGTGTGGCCGTTCGAGGACAGTTCCACCCCGCCGGGCCAACAGAACTAGAACGGGAGCGCTTCCGGGACTGCCCCGCGACCTTCGCAGGGCAGTGCTGGTCTTCTTTCGGGGGCAGGGCGGCGTTCCTGCAAAATCGAGGTGGCGGTTCCGGAGGAAAGATGGTCGTAAGAGTTCCACTCGGCGCCCAACAACACTCCAATCGCAATCATGGTGCCAGCCCAACAGACCGCACCCAGCGCATCAAAAACCAGGAACCGAAAGTACGGTATTCCTCCACTTCCCGCCAGTGCCGGGGCAATGGTCGAGAATCCAGGGATGAACTTTGCCAGCGCCAGCGCGAGCGGTCCCCATCGATCGAGGCGCGCGTTGACCTGCTGGAAGCCAAATCTCCAAAAATGGGGGACCCTACCCAGGAGTTTCAGCACGCGATCGCCATACATCCGGCCCGCTACGTACCAAATCGAGTCTGCGATTACGGTTGCAGTCACCGCCAGAGCAAAAGATGCGACCGCCGAAACCCCTCCATCCGCCCCCAATGCGCCGGCCGCGATCATCACTGGCAGAGCAGGTATCGGCACGCCCAGCTGAGCCACGAGCACGCTTGCAAAGACCAGTCCCACTCCATACAGAGCCAAAAGGCGAGTCATATCTGGTCAAGTGACGGGTAATTTCTCGAATCGACTGCTGATCAACTCGACCAGCGCGTCGATTGCCTCGCGTTCATCCGGACCAATTGCTTCCACGGTGATGGTGGTCCCCACGCCCGCCGCGAGTAGCATGACGGCGACTATGCTCCGTCCATTGGCCGTGTGCCCATTGAAAGTCAGTGACACCCGGGATCGGAATCTTGAAGCGAGCTGCACGATCATGGCCGAGGGGCGCGCGTGAACGCCGAACGGATTAGTGACATTGACCTGACGCTTTTGCATGGTGCCGAGCCGCTCGCACAGTCTTCGAAAGCAAGTCAACTCTTGCCGCTGGAGGTGGCCGACCGCCTGTTGCGATCGCTCAGCGCCTTGACAAGCCCATCGACGCCATTTTGATCGATCTCGCGGGCAAACGAGCTTCGGAAGTTCTCGACCAACGACACGCCCAGGATGATCACGTCACAGATCTTCCACCCGGCATCGGTCTTTTCGAGGCGATAGTCCAGCGGTATGGGGTCTGCTCCGACGGAAGAGGCCACCTGGGTGCGGACCATGACCTCGATATCGCCGGGCCGGGCCCGAAACGCGCGCATGCTGACGTGGTGGTGGCCGACCTGCAACAGAGCGCTGCCGTAAATGCGCAGCAGCATCGTGCGAAACTCGTGCATCAGCGCCTGTTGCTGGTCCGCGGTGGCCGATCGCCAGCCGTTTTCTCCGACCGACAGGCGTGTCATTCGCTCGAAATCAAGGTAGGGGCCTACTGCCTCGTCAACCACTTTCTGCAGGTGATCACTGTCGCCCTTGCCGAGAGCCAAATCGGCACGGGCGCTATCGAGCACTTCGGAAGACAGCGACTGCACGAGGGCATCCGGAGGCAGTTCCGCGCGCGAGAGCGCATCGGCCGCTTTGGTCGGGTAAGTTGCCAGGATCGCCGCGGCTGCCAAGGCGCCGGACACCGTTAGCCGGAGAAGCAGGCCTCGGTACCGCCTTCGACTCTTCGTGACACTGCGCATTTGAGTATCCTCCAGAACCTCAGTCAGGCGATTCGCCGTTGGAGCAGGGTGGCGAATCACGTCGGCCACCCGTCCAAGCGGCGCCCTATTCGGCTCGCGGCTCAGCCGCGGCGGTCGGCGCACTGGGCACGGCTGAGGTCGGTTCGGC
>VBCK01000157.1 GCA_005882215.1 Betaproteobacteria bacterium
GAGGCCCGGCCCCTCGTCATCGACGGTAATGCGCCAGACATCCGCGAGAAGCTCGGATCGAAGCGTGATGCGGCCATCCGGTGGAGAGGCGCTGACTGCGTTCGACAGCAGGTTGAGAAGCACCTGCCGCATGCGTTGTTCCCCGAACGCCACTGCGCCATCGCCCTCGTGCGTGTACGAAAAATGTCGTCCATGGTGCTCGGCCAGTGCGCTCGCGTCCTGCGCGAACGCCTGCAGGAAGGCGGCCGGTTCCTGCTCCTTCATGTCCACGCTGACTGCCCGCGCGTCTGCGCGCGACAGGAAAAGCAGCTCGTCGATAATCCGGTTGACCCGCGCGAGCTCCTCGAGCTGAACATGCACCGATTCCTTTTGTGCCGACCCAAGGTAGTCATTCACCAGCAAGCGCTCGGCATGCAGGCGCACGAGCGAAAGCGGGGTCTTCAGCTCGTGCGAAGCGTCGGCGGTGAAACGCCGTATCTCGGCAAACGACGTTTCCAGGCGATCGAACATCTGGTTCAGGAAACGCGCCAGCTGCGAGATCTCGTCCTTCACATCTCCAACCGGAATTCTTTCGTTCAGATTGTCCGAGCGAATGCGGTTTGCCGTTGCCTGGATTACGCGCACCGGCTGCAGCATGAGCTGGCTGAGCGCGTAGCCGATGACGATACTCACGATCAGCGTCGCTATCAGCAACCCGAGAAACACCTTGCGATATCCCGTCATCGCATCCCGCAACGGCGCCATCGGAGTTCCGACCGTCACCTCAAAGGGCGGAAGGGGGAATTCGCCCACCCGAAGCTCGCCGATGCCGCTCATGTCCACGGTGTAGACGTCCTCGCCGGGGATATCCGGAATCGTCTGGCCTCGCAGGTTGTTGGATTTGAAAAAGCGGTTGGTCATCGGTCCGTGGAGGTCGATGTAGAAGAGCGCCGAAGCGGATTCCGTCACCTCGCGGATTCGATCGTCGATCGTCTGCGCCGTCAAGGTCTTGTAGTTCGGGCCCAAGGTGGACTTCAGCTGCTTGAATTGCGTTTCGTTGAGCTTGTCCAGCTGGTGAATGAGCTGGTTCTTGAGAAGGTAATTCCCTGCGATGAACAGGCAGGCGAGCGTGCTGACAACCGTCACCGCATACCAGAGCGTGATGCGCGAACCGATCGATTTCACAGCAGCTGGTATCCGACCCCACGGACAGTCTTGAAAAGCGGCCTCAGCGGTGAGGTTTCGAGCTTCGCTCGCAGTCGGCTCATGTACACGTCGAGCAGATTGGTGTCGACGTCGTAGTTGGAAGCCCAGATCTTCTCGGAGATGAGCGTGCGCGTGAGTATGCGCCCCGGGTTCTGCATGAAGATCTCCAGGAGCGCGTATTCACGGCTTGTTAAATCGACGGGTCGGCCGTTGAGCTGGACCGTGTGACTGAGCAGATCGACTCGAATTCCTCGGTGCTCCAGGACCACCTGCTTCACGGTGGATTGGCGCCGCACCAGTGATCGCACTCGCGCTAGCAGCTCCTCGAAGCTGAATGGCTTCGGAAGATAATCGTCCGCGCCCACGTCGAGGCCCTTGATGCGGTCTTCGACCGAATCGCGGGCGCTCAGGATCAGCACTGGCTCGTTGAAACCGTTGGCTCGCCAGCGCCGGAGCAGCTCGATGCCGTCGCCGTCGGGAAGCCCCAGGTCGAGCACGATAATGTCGTACGGCGATTCGGCGAGCGCGTCGAGCGCATCCTTGCAGGTGCCCACCCATTTGGCGGTGTAGGCGCACTCTTTGAGCCCCCGCTCCAGGAACTGGCCCAGGCGTTGCTGGTCTTCGACGATCAGCACTTTCATGGCGAATAAATGGTAGCTCGATTTGCGCCACGGTGGGCTAAATGGAAGTTAAGGATCCTGTCAGGATCCATTTAGGATCGCCTCGTAGCCTGCGACTTCTCGTCACATGAGCAGCGGTCAGCGGGACAAGGCCGGCGAAGCCATGGTATGGCGACGGTAAGTTTTCAAGCCGTGCGGTACGAGGGGTCGGATACATCGAGGAGACAAATGGTACGTATCGCGCCGCTGTGCCTGGTAGCTGCCGTCTCGCTTCCGCTTTGCGCCCAGACTCTACCGGCGCAGCCTTCAGCGAGGAATTACGCCCAAGCTCTGGTCGATGCGACCGTAGCCCGGCATCCCGAGCTGCTTGAACTCGATATGCACGCGGTGCCTCCAGGGGGCACTCAGAGCGCGATCATCGCCGCCAAGTCCGCAGATCGCGTCGGTCACAAATCGGACCCGGACGACCTCCAGGTCGCCAAGACAGGCGATCCGCGCGTGGAAATCAACAGGGTCGGCGACTACAACGTCGAGGTCGAAATTCCACTGATCGATCAGCATCGGCGGACCGTCGGGTCGATCGAGATGACCTTTCCGTACGTGGCGGGCTTCGACCCGGAAGCTCTCATCAGGAAGGCGCAAGCCATCCGGGACGAACTGGGCGTGCAGATCCCAGGGGTGGCGACTCTGGTCGAGCCGGCTCCAACCGAAATGACGGCGCCGAAGCTTCCCGGGCCGACCGGGCCGATCGAGGAATACAACAAGCAGGAATTGGGCAACGAACAGGAGTTGCCCATGACCAAGGCAGTGGTTTCGGGCAAGGCGCTGGAGGAGGCCTCGCAAGAGGGTTATGCCGAGGCCGTCAGAAATGTCGCAGGCGTCGCGCCGGCGAACTCCAAGGGCAGCCCCAACGATTCCATTTATATCCGCGGCATCAAGCTCAATCTGTTTTCAAACTATCGTCTCAATGGAGGGCTGCCGATCGCCGGCGTGATTTCGACCCCCAACGAAGACAAGGAGCGCATCGAAGCGCTGAAAGGGGCCAACGCATTGATGTTCGGCGTTGCCAGTCCGGCCGGCATCATCAACGAAGTCACCAAGCGGGCAACCGACCACGATGTAACGACCTTCGGAGTGGCCGGCAACCTGTTCGGACAGTACGGCGCGACATTCGACATCGGTCGCCGTTTCCTTCCCGACAAAAAGCTTGGCATCCGCGTCAATGCGTCGGACACGCATTTGGAAAACGGTGTTTACGGCCTGGGCGGACACGGAGACTTTGAAAGTGTGGGAGCGGACTTGAAAGTGAACGACCGCTTGAGCTTCCAGGGCGATTTCGAGCATTACAGCAAGCGCCTTCCAGAGCAAGCCGGGATCAGCCTGTTGCCAGCCGTCAAAGGGGTCGTTCCGATCACGCCTGTCCCCGATCCGAGAAATCTGTTGTCGGGCACCTGGGGCCTTTATACGCCGGACACGACCAACGCTCAGGGCCGTGCCGACTTCATCATCTCGGAGAACTGGAAGGTGCTGGCCGAAGTTGGCCGCTCCGATTCGCGTCGTTCGAGGTTCACGGTTCGCATCGGTAAATACAATCCGGTTACCGGGGCGGGCGGGATTGTGACCGTTCAGCCGGTCACCAACGCCTACATCAACGACTTCCAGCGGGCCGAATTGCTCGGCAAGTTCTCGACCTGGATCCTTACCCACGATCTGACGGTCGGCCCGTCGATCACTGAAAGAGACTCGAACACGACCGACCAGAACAATGTGACCTTGCCTCAGAAGCAGAACATCTTCGACCCGATTGAGCTCAAACCACCGGTCTTTACCAAACCGTTCACCGCATTGCCACGACAAACCAGCAAAGACACCGCCGTGTATGCCTACGACACGATCGGCATCTGGCACAAATTCAAGCTCTTGCTCGGCATTCGGCGCACCCGGGATGACGAAAACAACGGAGTCAAGAAGAGCTCGACGACCATCAATACGCCCGCCTTTGGCGTGCTCTACGACATCCGGCCCACGACGACTCTATTCGCCAGCTACATGGAAGGCCTGGAAGCCGGCGCCACGGCCCCAGCCAATGCCGCCAACATGAACGTGATCCTGCCATCGGCCATCTCGCATCAAAGGGAAATCGGCATCCGCGACTCGTATTTCGAAGGTCTTTCCGTCAGCGGGTCATATTTCCGAATCCAGCGCGCCAATGCCGTAACCGATCCCATCACCAATGTATTCGAGAACAACGGCGATCTCGAGTACAAGGGTGTGGAGTCGACCATCAGCTACGACATCAATCGGAGCTGGACCGTAAACGCCGCCGTACAGTGGCTGAGCGCGGTACAGAATTCTCCGTTGCAGCCATTGATCAATGGGCTGGTTCCGGAGAACACGCCGAAATGGCTAGGCAATGCTGCAGTGACCTACCGTGTCGCACGGATCCCGGGGCTCACTGTGACGGCCGGTGCGAGCAGCGTGTCGAAGCGTCCCGTCAATCCCCAGGACCAAGGCTACATTCCGGGGTACACCTTGTACACGGCCAGTGCCGGCTATGTAACAAGGATTCGAGGCCACCGAGCGGCTTTTCAAGTCAACATGGACAACATTGCCAATAAGCGGTATTGGAACTCGGTCCAGACGGGAACCTATGGCACCGGTATGGATCGCAGCATCAAATTCAGTGCGAAAGTGGATTTCTAGGATCGACCGCAACCTTCGACGGTCATCGACGCGGTCCGTCAGGCTGCCAGAGCCTTCATTGAACACGTTCCTTTCAGAGTGCCATCGCTTGTTGCGAAGGCGTTTGGACTCGCTCTACAAGATCGCTGCGATCCTCCTCGCCACCTGCAGCGCCGTCAACGCGGCCGAATTCACGCCCGCAACATACGATTTGAGCGCATTGCCGGCGTACAAGCCGGAGCAGATGGCGCTCGGAGTTCTACGCATCTACGGCACGCCCCTCGAGTCGCTGGTCGGTCGCTGGGCTTTCGAATTCCGGCAAAAGCAGGGGCACGTTCGCCTGAAGGCGTATCTGATCAACACGTCGCAGGCATTCGCCGGCTTGCTGACCGGTCAAGCCGACATCGGACTGATGGGCCATCGCACCTGGCACACCAGTCTGATGGGATTCCACCGGGCCTTCGGGTATGACCCGCTCGAGATCCGATTTGCCACCGGTTCGTATGACGATCCGGAGGGCTCGACGCCAGGCCTGATGTTCATCGTGCCCAAGAGCAATCCGCTGCAGGGCCTGACGCTATCGCAGATCGACGGCATCTTCAGCGCGCAGCGCACCGGTGGTTGGGACGGCACGAAGTGGTCGACCACAGCGGCGCGCGGGCCCGAGGCGAACATCAGGACCTGGGGCCAGCTTGGTCTCACCGGCGAATGGGCGGACAAGCCCATCCATGTGCATGGCTCCGACGTCACCCTGAGCAACTGGTCGGATCTCATCGAGCGGGAGGCATTCAAGGGCGGCAAGAAGTGGAATCCGGCAATCATCGAGGGGCCGCGTGCCGACATCGGGTTGAAAGCACATGGAAAGACGCGCGACCAGGAAATCATCGAGGGCGTTCAGAACGACCCGCTAGCCGTCGGATTCATGTTCCAGCGCGTCATCAATGCGACCGGGTCGGATGTGAAGGTTTTGCCGCTCGCCGCGAATGCGGGTGACCCTTACATCGCGCCGACTCCACAGACCTTCTTCGACGGAAGCTATCCGATGCATAACGGCGCCTATCTGTACTTGAACCGGGTGCCCGGCAAGCCGCTGTCGCCTCGGGAGAAGGAGTTCGTGCGTTTCGTCCTCAGCCGGGAGGGCCAGCAGATCGTCGCCGACAGCCGCATCTTCATCCCACTTAACGCGGCGCAAGTGCGGGCCGAGCTCAAGAAACTCGATTGACCATGAAAATGCTCCCAACGGGCTTCTTGCTTGCGCTTGCGTGGACGGTGAACGCCTCCGCGCAGGATCCAGCGGCGCTGCCCGACTATCGACCCGCTCAGCAGGTCTCGGGCCTGCTCCGCAGCCGGGGCAACGACCAGATGGCCGCACTGATGAAGCAGTGGGAAAGAGGCTTCAAGAAGTACCAGCCCGATATCGAGTTCGCGGACACGCTCGTGGGCAGCGCTTCCGGAATGTATGGACTGGAAATGCGCACCGCGGATATCGCCGTGATGGGCCGCCCGATCAATCCGTACGAACGGTACGGATCCTACGAGCGCTCATGGGTGTATCCGGTCGAGATCGAGGTGGCCACCGGCAGCTTCGAAACCCCTCACAAGTCGCCGGCCTACGCAATCCTTGTGCACAAGGACAACCCTGTTGCGCAGCTCACGGTCAAGCAGCTGGACGGCATTTTCGGTGCCGAACGGGGCGGCGGATGGAAAGCATTGACCTGGGATGTGAATGCCGCCCGGACGAGTGCGGAGAACATCCGCACCTGGGGCCAGCTGGGCCTTAAGGGCGCGTGGTCCGACAAAGCCATTCATGTCTATGGCCCGCCCCTGCTGGGCGCCGGTTCGGTCACGTTGTTCCAGTCCAAGGTACTTGACGGCGGCGACACCTGGAATGAAGACCTGCGCGAATATGCCGACCGCAAACGGATGATCGTCGAACTGGGCAAGGACCCGTACGGCATCGCATACACCGCACTCGGCTATCGAAGCGCCGATGTAAAGCCGGTCTCGATTGCCGAAACGACGGCCGGCCCCTACATAGGCCTTACCAAAAGGAGCGTCATGGATCGCAGCTACCCCTTGTCGCGTCCGGTGTACATCGTCTACACGATCGACAATGAAAAAAGCGAGATCGCCAATCCGAGGGTCGATCCAAAAGTGAGGGAGTTCCTGCGCTACATCCTGAGCAAACAGGGGCAGCAGGACGTCGTTCGCGCAGGAGACTATCTGCCCCTGCCGCTCGCGACCGTGCAAGAGCAGCTCAGGAAGCTCGACTCGACGATGCCTCCCCCGGAGCTGGAACTCCTGGTGGAATGAACATGAAAACTACATCGGCGAAACCCTTAATCAAGCGATCCGCGTTTCCGGCCCAAAGTCTGCTCATATCGCCTGCATACATCGAAGCGCATCCCGACACCGTGCAGCACCTCGTCAACGCGTTGGTGAAAGCAATGCGTTTCGTGAACGGTCGTACGGCGGAAGAAATCGCCGAAAAGCTGCCGCCGGACTACTTCGACAAGAAGGATCGGTCGGCCCAGATCAAGTTCATCCGCGACACGCTCCCAACCTATGCCAAGGGCGATTACTCGTTTTCGCCGGCCGCCGTCAAGTTGGTCGTCGACGCGATCCAGGCGTCTGCTTTCGACTCGAGCCCGGAGGGGCAGTGGCGAGCAACGGGCGAGAATTCCAAGGTGAAGATCGATCAGCTGTACGACAATCGATTCGTGCGCAACGCCATGAGGGAGCTATGACCACGACGACGCGGATCGCCTTTCTCCTTCTTCCAGCTGCAATCGCCTGGCCGCTACACGCCGAGGCTCCACAGAATATATACGCCCAGGAGCTGGTGAACCGGATCGTCGCAAAGTATCCCGATCTGCGGGTGGTCGCAATGCACGTGACGCCGCCGGGAAGTTCCCAGAATGTGATCATCGCTTCCAACGTCGGACGGATCGGCAAGAGGGCGGACGCGGAGGATCTGAAGGTGATCGGTACCGGCCAGACGCTCGCGAAAGTCAACAAGAACGCAGATCGTTTCGAGGTGGAACTGGTGCTGCACGATGCGTCTCAGAAACCGATCGGAGCGCTTGCGATCGTGTTCCCGTACAAGGCGGGCGATGACAAGTCGCAGTTCGAAAAGCGGGCAGAAAAGATCAGGGACGAGCTTGCCGAACAAATCCCTAAGCTGGGAAAGCTGGTCGAGTCCTTTCCAGCGACCCGTTGACCTGCTGCTCATGCCGGCTCCGGTGCATCCTTTTAGCGTGCTCACAGGACCTTGAAGACCACTTTCACAATCGAAGATCGGCGGCTCCTCGCAAGCTGCATTTGGATTGTTGGCGCCGCGTTGACGTTGGTCGCATCGGCAGCGGTCTTTGCGCAAGGTGGACCTCCACTCGTGACCGACGATCCGGAAACGCCGGGCAATGGCCACTGGGAGATCAACCTGGCAGCCACAGGAGCGCACACGTCGGGACAATGGGACATTGCGGCCCCGGATGTGGACATCAACTACGGCTGGGGCGAGCACGTCCAGCTGAAGCTCGACGTTCCATGGCTCTTTGTCCATGAAACCGATCAACCATGGAAATCGGGACTGGGAGCGCCGGACCTGGGGGTCAAGTGGCGCTTCGTCGACATCGAGGACTCCGGATTCTCGATGTCGACGTACCCTCAGTACGCGAGGAACTGGCTGTCGTCTTCGGCGACGAGGGGAATAAGCGCGCCCGGGGGGCAGTTTCTGTTGCCGATCGAAGTGGCGACCGTCGCGGGTGACTATGCGCTCGACGCAGAGGTCGGCCGCAATCTTGTTCAGTTCGGAGCGGACCAATGGGTCGCGGGGGCCATCGTGGCGCACTCATGTGGGAAGAACCTCGAATGCCTTGGCGAGGTGCACGAAGTCCTGGCCCCGCACAACTCGCAAACACTGCTGAACGTCGGGGTCCACTTTAAGCTGAACGAATCCCGGATTGTGCTGGCCTCAGCCGGTCGGGAGTTCGGAACCCACACCGACGATCAGCGGCGCTTCGTCTTTTATCTCGGCATCCAGCTGTTGAAATGAGGCGCGTCTTGGGCTATCTGCTCCTGCTGTTCGCCGGATCACTGGGACTATCCGTGCCCGCCACCGCCAGCGATCTCGGGGAATTCGACCTGCACGAGCTGCCGCGCTACAAGCCCGAGCAGCAAGTGGCCGGCACCATCCGGAATTTCGGTTTCGGATTGGGCGGCGTGCTCCAGTTATGGGAGGAGGCTTTTCGGAAGATTCACCCTGGAATCCGCTTCGACGACAAGCTGCCGACCAGCGACGCGGCGATTCCGGCGCTGGTCACCGGGGTCGCCGATCTTGCCCCTGACGGCGGTGAAGCAACGTTGACCGAGAACCTTTCGTTCTTCGAGGTGTACGGCTACCCGGTGACCGACATCACGGTCGCCTCCGGCGCCTTTGAGGTCGATGGCAAGTCCAATGGGCCGGTCATCTTCGTCAACAAGGACAATCCGATCGACCGCCTGACAATGGACCAGCTCGACGGCATCTTCGGCTCCGAGCGCACTGCGGGCATGCGCGGTTTCAAGTGGTCCCCATCCGACGCCCGCGGCGCCGACCGGGACATCCGCACCTGGGGTCAGCTCGGCCTGACCGGGGAGTGGGCACACCACCAGATCCAGACCTACGGCCACGCGCCATCGGGCACTGCGCGCTTTTTCCAGTGGAAGGTGCTCAAGAACGGCGACAAATGGAACCCCAACTTCCGGGAATATGTCGAGAGCGGCAGCAAGATGATCGCCGACGAGGACCGTGCCGCGGAGCACCTGGGATTGCGGTCCATGCTCAAGAACGAGCTCGCCAACGACCGCTACGGAATTGCGTGGACGGTCATGCCGCAGGCGAAGGGCGTTTCCGGCATCAAGCTCATCGCGGTGGCACCGCGCGAAGGAAGCAGCTACGTTATGCCGAGCAAGGCAAGCTTTCAGGATCGCACGTACCCGCTGGTGCGCAGCATCTACATCTACGTAAATCGCGCGCCCGGCAAGCCTCTCGACCCGAAGCTCCGGGAGTTCCTGCACTACGTCTTGAGTCGCGAGGGACAGGAAACGGTGGCCGAGAACGCCAGCTACCTTCCGCTCACCGCGTCCGTGGTTCGCGCGCAGCTCCGAAAACTCGACTGACTGATCCTACGCAAGGGATTCCTCGATGAAGTCCAACTTGAATCCGGCATTTCTCGCATTCGCTCTTTGCGCGCTCAGCGCGCAGGCGCAGTCGCCGAACCTGAACGAAATTGCACCCTACAAACCCGAGTACCGCGTTGCTGGAGGCCTGCGCATCGCCGGCAGCGAACTGAAGGGCAACGTCGAGCTGCTGGTCGAAGGATTCAAAAAATTCCACCCCGGCGCGGTGGTCACGACCAACTTCATGACCAGCAGCGAGGGAGCGCTCGGCATGATGTTTTCCGGGGCTTCGGACGTGGCGCCGATGGGCGACGACGCCAAGATTCCCGACCAGATGCCCTTTTACAACACGTTTCGCTACGTGCCGACCGAGATATCGATTGCCACCGGCGGCTACGACCAGCGCGGCACGCTCTTCGCGTGGGCGATCATTGTCAACAAGGACAATCCGATCGCGAAGCTCTCGATGGACCAGCTCGACCGCATTTTCGGTTCGGAGCGCACCGGCGGCTGGGAAGTCGGCGCCAACGCGGATAACAATCTGCTTTTCACGGGCAGCTACGCGCGCGGCCCCGGGACGAACATCCGCCAATGGAGCCAGCTTGGCCTGACCGGCGACTGGGCCGACAAGGAGATCCAGACCTACGGCTACGTCGCGCCGGGCTTTGCGACGAACTTCGAGCGCCAGGTAATGCACTGGTCGGTGAAGTGGAATCCCAACTTCAAGGAGTTCGTCGAGGCGAAGGAGGCCACGGCAGATCCCGCCGGCAGCGCTGTCGTCAGCCAACGCATGTACGAAGCGCTCGAGAAGGACAGGTATGGCATCGGCTGGGGCGCGCTGATGCACGTCAATGGCACGTGCGTGAATCCGGACGGCTCGAAGTGTCCCGGGTATCGCGGCTTGAAAGTGATCGCCTTGTCGAAGGCTGCCGACGGCCCGGCCATCGCGCTCACGGCCGACAACGTCAGGAACCGAAGCTATCCGCTGATTCGCGACGCCTACATCTACGTCAACAAGGCGCCGGGCCGCCCGATGGACCCGAAAGTGCGCGAATTCATCCGCTTCGTGCTGAGCCGCGAGGGCCAGGAAATCATCCAGAAGGCGGGCGTCTACTCTGCGCTCCCCGCTTCGTACATTCGCGACCAGCTGAAGAAGCTCGACTGATCGCCATGAAAACCATTCGATACATCCTGGGCGCGGTATCGCTTACATCGTTCTTCACGTTGGCGACCGGCCATGCGATAGCGCAACAGTCCCAACCGACCGAGGAATCGAAGAAACTGCCCGCCGGCTCCGCGGCAGAGCGCAAGGCGCGGATGGCCGCACGGGCGAACCAGCCGGCCTATACCAAGAAGTTCGACTTGAGCGGGCTTCCGCACTACGTTCCGGAAGACAAGCCCAACGGAACGTTGCGGATCGCCGGCAATAACTATGTCGGCGACGCGCCCCTTGGCGGCTGGTGGAAGGAAGCCTTCGAGAAATTCCAGCCGGGCATCAGGATCGAGTACTACCTGCCGTCGGCGGCCATCGCCATCCCTCGCCTGTATTTCGACCTGGCGGACATCGGCATCAATCACGAGCCCAGCTTCTACGACAGCCTGGGGCATCTGCGCCTGAAGGGTTTCGAGCCGACCGGGATCTCGGTCTTCACCGGCTCATACGACTACGTCGGATGGCAGAACAACATCGTGATCATCGTCAACAAGGACAATCCCATCACCAGGATCACGCTGAAGCAGCTCGACGGGGTCTTCGGTTCGGCCCGCGACGGCGGCTGGGTCGGAACGACCTGGCATCCCGAGTTCAGCCGCGGTCCCGCGGGCGACATCCGCAAATGGGGCCAGCTGGGACTATCCGGCGACCGGGCCGACAAACCGATCAGCGTGCACGGCTACAGCCTGCGCTATGCCACGGCGATCGAGTTCTCCAACAAGGTCCTGCAGGCGAGCGACAAGTGGAACGGGGACCTGCACGCGTACGCGAATTACCGCAGACCCGACGGCACCACCTACCTGGAGGCGGACCAGATCTACGATCACGTAAGGAAGGATCCCTACGCCATCGGCTACGCGCGCTATCACGAAGGCTTTCCCAAGGACATCAAGATCCTCGCGGTGGCGAAGGACGACAGCGGCCCTTACGTCGAATACAGCATCGACTCGCTGCAGAACCGCAGCTATCCGCTGTGGGGCGACCAGTCCTTCTGGGTCAGCGTGAAGCCGGGCACCAAGATGGATCCCAAGGTGCGCGAGTTCATACGGTTCGTCCTTTCCAGGGAGGGCCAGGAGCTGGTACAGAAGGACGGCAAGTACCTCCCATTGACCGCGGAGGTGGCACGCGAGGAACTGAAGAAACTCAACTGAGAGAGCGCAAACCATGATCCAACAATTTGCCGTCGCCGCGACAAGCGTCGCCCTGCTCGCGTGCGCCGCTTCGCAGGCCTCGGCCCAGCAGGGCAAGACGTCCACGGAAGGGCTCGACATGCAGGCGGCGCGCGCGAAGATGATGACCGAGCGCGGCAAGAAGATCGCCTACACCTCGAAATGGGACCTGAGCGGCCTGCCGCAGTACGAGCCGAAGCAAAAGATTAACGGCAGCATCCGCATGTGGGGCAGCAATTACATCACCGACGGCTTCCTGGGCGGTTACTGGGAAACGGCTTTCAAGAAGTACCACCCGGACGTCAAGATCGACTTTCACATGAAGACGACGCTGGCCGCGGTCCCGTCGCTTATCTTCGGGGTGAGCGACATCGGCATCGGCCGCAAGATCACTTTCTCGGAGCAGGAGCTCTTCGAGCGCTACACCGACCGCCCTCCGATCGAGATCGAGGTGGCCACCGGGTCTTACGACGTGCCCGGCTGGCAGCCCGGTTACGGCGTGGTCGTGCACAAGGACAATCCCGTTCAGCAGGTGACGATGAAGCAGCTGGACGGGATCTTCGGCTCCGAGCGCTCCGGCGGCTGGGAAGGCACGAGTTGGCGACCCCATGTGGCACGCGGGCCCGAGGAGAACGTCCGTACCTGGGGACAGCTCGGTCTGACCGGGGAGTGGAAGGACAAACCCATCAACGTCTATGGCCTGACCCTGCGCTACCACCAGGCGACCGAGATCTCCGACATGGTGCTGAAAGGCAGCGACAAGTGGAACGAGCACCTGAAGATCTACGCCAACTACGTATCGGCAGCGGGCAAGCTCGAGCGAAGCATGAACGGCGATCTTGCCAACGATCGCTATGGAATCGGCATCATTGCAGCGCCGACCACCAGTCTGGGCTCGAGCGCGTCCCAGCCGGCGCTGAAAGTCCTGCCTGTCGCCGAAACGGACGGCGGACCTTACGTCCCATACACGCTGGAGACTCTGCATGACCGGTCGTATCCGCTCTATGACCGGATCTACGCCTATACGGATCGCGTGCCGGGCAAACCGATGGACCCCCGGGTGCTGGAATTCCTGCGCTTCGTGCTGAGCCAGGAAGGCCAGACTGCCGTGATGCGCGATGGCAAGTATCTGCCGCTCACGCCTGAAGTCGCCAAGGCCCAACTGAAGAAACTCGAAGACGCGGCCAGATAGCCAGGGCACCCGCCGTATCGGCAACAGCACTGATGGGTGCGACCAGGAGGAAGTCGAATGAACAGGATACGTATCGCCGCCCGAATCACGCTATCGGCCAGCGCAGTTGTCGTTGCCGCCGCCGCCCCGGCGCAGTCGACCGATACCCGGCCGATGGTCGAATGGATCATCCCGGCGCTGAAGAGCAACGTGCCGCAGACAGCGGAGGAAGCGAAAGAAGGGCAACGCTCCGGCCGTAAACTGCCGCCGCCAGAAGTTCTCCAGCCAATCCTCGACCCCGCCCTGCCCGCCTTCGAGCCGCGCAAGGAGAAATTAACGGGCAATTTCAAGGGTGCTTCGTCCGACGTGCTGAAAACACTCGTCGAAAGGTGGTTCGAGAAATTCAAGATTTACCATCCTGAAGTAACCCTCACGATCTCGCCGCCGTACGCCGGAAGTCTCGGCGCCGTCGAGCTCGTCAAGGGCGACCTCGATTTCGTCTTCGTGTCGCGCGAGCTCAAACCCGACGACGTCAAGGAATTCAGGGGCAAGTTCGGCTACGACCCGCTGAGCATCCCAGTATCCGGAGGCTCCTACCGGCACTTTGGTGCTTTGGACGCGATCGCGTTCTACGTGAACAAGGACAATCCGCTCGAGGAGATCACCTTCGATCAGCTCGACGCGATGTACTCGAGCACGCATCGTCGCGGCGGCAAGCCGATTACCAAGTGGGGAGATCTCGGGCTGACCGGCGAGTGGGCGGACAAGCCGGTCAAGCTCTACGGCATCAAACCCTGGAACGGCTTCGAGGAATTCGTGCGCCAACGGATCCTCAGCGTCGGCGACCAGCGTGGCGAGTGGCGGGAGGACATCGCTTTCGAAAAGGTCGTCTTCCCCATGGCAAAGAAGGTATCCGGAGATCGTTACGGAATCGGCTACTCCGGCATCGCCTACATCGATGCGGGCGTGAAGGTTATTCCCGTGATCGAAAAAGCCGGTGGGCTTCCGCAGGCGCCGACTTACGAGAACGTTGCACTCGCCACCTATCCGTTGAGCCGCCTCACGTTCTTCAACACCAACAAGGCGCCCGGCCAGCCGCTCAATCCGGCGCTCGATGAGTTCCTTCGCTTCATTCTGAGCCGCGAGGGGCAGCAGATCGTGCTCGAGCACGCCGCCTATATCCCCCTGCGAGCGAACCAGGTTCAGACCAGCCGTGCCCTGGTTGGCAAGTGAAACGCCGAAAGCCTTGCCTTGACCGATCGCACACCGGCCAGCGTGCCTGAATTCGAATTCAGCACACATTCATGCCCCGTTTAGGCGAGGAAACTACGATCGCGTCCCTGTCTCTGGAAAACCGGCAGCTCAAGGAGAGAAATTCATGAAGAAGCTCGCAAGACTCGTGTCGATCACTGCTCTTGGCGCCTGCGCTGTGCTAGCCAGCACGGCCCCTTGGGCTGCCGATGCGCCGAAGAAGAACTGGACGGCGCCTGCGCAGAAGATCTACGCGCAAAAGCTCTCGGACGAGACGATGGCAAAGCACCCCGAATTGCTCAGTATTACCTTGCATGGCGTCCCGCTCGGACAGGACAACGTGTACACCATGTTCGCCGGCTCCTACCCCGAACGCATCGGCAATCCGGACGACCCGGACGATATCGACGTGAGCAAGAAAGGCATCACCATTCTGGATCCGCGCTGGCACCGGACCAATGACACCACCAAGAAGTTCGTTGTGCTGATGCCGATGCGCGACAACTCCGGAGAGAATGTCGGCCTGGTCGTCTACGCGTTCAAGAACCCGAAGGATCCCAGTACCAGTGCGACGGAGAAGGAGTATTTGGACAACGCCACGGCTTTGCGCGACAGCCTGGCCAAACAGATTCCGACCTACAAGGCGCTGTTCGATCCAGCCAAGTAAACAAGGGGAGGACCAATGAACCAAAGGCTTCAGCTTGCCGCCTGCCTGACTGCCCTGTCGGCCGCTTTCTCATCGCCCGCGTTCGCGCTCAAGTACGCGCAGCCCGAACATAATCTGAAGGCCGATCCGACCCTTCCGAGCTGGCAGCCTGGGGAGGTGAAGAGCGAACCCGAGGAGGAGCTCAACATCGTCGGTGCCGACATCATGGACGAGATCGTGCTCGGCTGGGTGAAGATCTACCGGAAGCAGTACCCGCGGCTGAGCGTCACGGAGGACCTGCGTGCGTCGGGTGCAGGCGCTCCGGGGCTCGTGTCCGGCAAGGGCGACCTGGCGCCCGTCGGCCGCGAGATGTTTCCGGCGGAAGAGAAATCCTTCGCCGACACGTACGGTTACAAGCCGTTCGCGATCAAGGTTGCGACCGGCAGCGTCGGCTCTCTGGGCAAGACCGCATCGAGCGTGATCCTGGTGGACAAGGACAACCCTATCGACTGCCTGAGCCTGCCGCAGCTTGACGCGATCTATTCGAAGACACGCAAGCTCGGCTACAAGGAGGTCGGCACCTGGGGCGACCTGGGCGCAAAAGGCGAGTGGGCGAACCGGCCGATCCATTTGTACGGCCTGAAGCCGGTCAACGGCATCGAGCAGTACTTCAAGATGGTGGCGATGGATGGCGGCGAATACAAGGACGACATCCAGTTCGTCAAGGGCAAGGGCTTCACGCATGCGTTCACCGTGGCCGCGCAGGACATGGCGACCCACCCGGGCGGCCTCACCTACGCGCTGCTGGCGAACGTCACGCCCAACGTGAAGGTGCTCAAGCTGTCCTGGAAGGAAGGCGGGACATGCTACGAGCCGAACGTCGAGAACGTCTATGCGCACCGGTATCCGTTCAGCCGCTACGTCTACATCTATGTGAACAAGGCACCCGGCAAGCCCTTGCCGGCCAAGGTCAAGGAGTTTCTCAGGCTCGTGCTGAGCAGAGAGGGCCAGCAGGTGGTCGCCGACGAGCGGGTGTTCATTCCTCTGAAGCCCGAGGTCGTGCAAGAAGAGCTGAAGAAACTCGAATGACACAGGAAGTAGAGTGAACCGAACAAGCCGTTACATCGCGGTGATCCTTGAATTGTCTGCGTTGCTGACCGCAGGCATTTCACTGGCTCAGCAATCGCAATCGGAAGACACCGAAAAGGCGCTGCGTGCACAGGCGGATCGGGCCAGGGTTATCTACGAGCGCGGAAGGGCGGCGCACTATACCCAGAAGTTCGACTTGAGCGGGATGCCGCACTATGTGCCAAAGCAGCAGCTCACGGGCTGGATCCGCCTCCACGGAAACAACTATCTCAGCGATGGAATGCTCGGCGAGCTGTGGCAGCAGGGGTTTGCAAAATACCAGCCTGGCATCCGGATCTCGTACTTTCTCCCGACGTCGGCGCTGGCTTTTGCCGCGCTCTACTACAACCAGGCCGATCTGGTCATGGGCCACAGACCGGGCTTTTACGATCTGCTGGCGTATGAGCGGGTGATGAACTTCGATCCGGTCGAAATCACCGCGGTCACCGGATCATTCGACGTCGGCGGCTGGGAGAATTCCCTCACGATTCTGGTGAACGAAGACAATCCGCTCAAGTGCATCAACATGGAGCAGCTCGATGGTGTGTTCGGCGCAGCGCGCGATGGCGGCTGGGCGGGAACGAACTGGCGGTCCGATTGGGCGCGTGGTCCCGAGAAGAACATCCGCACCTGGGGCCAGCTGGGACTGACAGGAGAATGGGCGGACAAGCCGATCAACGTCTACGGATTCAGCCTGCGCTACAACACGGCCACCGACTTCTCCGATCGAGTGCTGAAATCGAGCGACAAATGGAACGAGAACATCCACGGCTACGGCAACATCGTGAACCCCGACGGCTCGCGCTACATCGAGGCAGACCAGATCACCGACAACCTGGGGAAGGACCGCTACGGCATCGCCTATAACCGATTCAGGGGCAATCGCGCCAAGGTAAAGCGCCTGGCGGTCGCCGCCGGGGCAAGCAAGGCCTGCATCGAACACACGCTCGACACTGTCCAGAACCGCACCTATCCGCTCTACAACGGGCAGTATTTCTATGCGAGCGTCAAGCCCGGCACGGCAATGGACCCGAAGGCGAAGGAGTTTCTGCGCTACGTCCTCAGCCAGGAGGGACAGGCCGACGTGATGCGCGACGGCAAATACCTTCCGCTCACTGCCGACGTGGTGCGCGAACAGCTGAAGAAACTGGAGTAGTGTTCCTGTAAACCGCCAATTCGAGAATGCCTCGAGGCAGCCGTCGGAGTTGTCCCGTGCCTAGCCGCCTGGTCTTCGCTTCGGCAGGCGCCATGCTGCTCGTGGCGCTGCCGCTTCATGCGGGGGTCACCGTTTCCTACGGGGATCCGGACCGTTTCGCGGATGCAGGCGACCGCAACAGCGATCCGCGCCAGGTCATGCTGACGCTCGAGCGATATCTGCAGGAACTGGGCGACCGTTACCTGCCAAAGCAGAGCGATCTGAAGATCGAGGTGCTCGACCTCGACCGTGCGGGCCGCCCCTACATGAATCTGCCTACGGAAATCCGAATCGTCACCGGAAAGGCCGACATGCCGTGCATCGAGCTCAGCTACACGCTCGAAGCCGGCAACAAGGTATTGCAATCGCGACGCGAGCGGGTCTGCGACCCCGACTATCTGCGGCCCCTCGAGACGCAATACAACGAGCACGACCCGCTGGTCTACGAAAAAAGGATGCTGGCGCAATGGTTCCGCGAGCGGTTCGCGGCGGGCGGACAGCCTCTCCAACGCTCGCGCTAATCGAGCAGTTTCAGCTGCGCGCGAACGACTTCGGCGGTAAGGGGAAGATACTTGCCGTCGCGCATCACCTGCGCCTGGCCCTCGCTGCTCAGGACATAACGCAGGAACTCCTTCACCTTGGGATCGACGGGCTTCTTCGGATCGCGATCGATGTAAAAGAAGACATCCGCATACATCGGATAGGTGCGGTTGCGCACGTTATCGAGCGTCAGCTCGTAATGCGGGCCGCCGTCCTTGATCGAAAGAGCGATGGCCTTTATTTGCGGCGTCAGCCATGCATTGCCTCCGGCGCAGTAGGCGATCCCATAGGGATCCTTGGCCAGATCCTCCAGCATCAGCTGCCCTGCGAGCTTGAAACTGCCGTCGGGCTGCAGCAGGTTGTCGTATTCGACCAGGTTCTCGTTCCACTTTCCCGATACGCCGCCAAACGCCCTCGATTCGATCTCCTGCGGAAAATGAAACTGCAGGTTGTAGCCGTAGACGTGTATTGGCTTGTCGGCCCACTCGCCGGTGAGACCCAGCTGGCCCCAGGTGCGGATGTTCTTTTCCGGCCCCCGGGCGAGCGACTTATCCCAGGTGAGCTCCCGCCAGGCGGCTGACCGCTGCGCGCCGAAAATGCCGTCGAGCTGCTGAAGGGACAGCTTCGACAGCGGGTTGTCCTTGTGCAGGTACACGCCGATGGGCGGGTTCCAGCCCGACACGTCGTAGCTTCCGGTAACCACAACGATGCCCAGCGGCAAATGATTGCGCTCGCGCTGATAGGAGAGCAGCTCGTCCCATGTGATTTGACGCCCCATCGGCCCGATATCGGACATGCCGAAGATCAACCCCGGAATCGCGTGCAACGTCGTTTTAAGGTGCAGCGCGAACTTCACGTCGGGCTGGTACTTGTGGAACTCCTCGATCCAGTAATCCGCGAGCGGGCTGTCCGTGAAGTAATTCGATCCCCACATGCGGATCGTGCCGGAAGCCTTCTGCTCGGGCTTGTAATGCGGCAGATCGCTCAGGTCGAACTTCTTCGTGTAGTGAACCTTGTAGCCCTTCTTCTTGACCCACTTCTCGCGGGCTGCCTGCACTTCGACCGAGTCCCCCTCGCCCGCCTCTGCCGCATGGACCAAGGGCGTCGCAAGTGCGGCCACGATCAGCGTCATCACGGCCCGTCGGATCATCGTCTTCCCCCGTTCGGAGCAAATACCTTCGAATCGACAGTGCGTGACGAACCTGACATCAGCCTGAAGGGATCCTGAACGGCATTTCAGCATGTCGTTGGCCTGGAGGGCACTCGCTTCGGATCCCTGAACGCGAATTCACGATGCAGTCAGATTGATTTCAGGCCGGGAAACTAAGCTGCTCGCATCAAAGACAGAAAGAGGTTAGCCAATGACGCGCGCCGCGCTTTTCCTGCTTGCTTCGATGCTGGGCTTGCCGCTCCACGCGCAGCTGCCTGTAAAAAGCTACGGCCAGGAGCTGGTCGACCAGGTCACCGCGAGATACCCCGGACTGCTCGTGATCGTCTTTCACGCGTCGCCGCCCAACGTTCCGAACTATCCAATCGTCGCATCGAACATCGGCCGCATCGGCAAGCTCGCGGACGAAGATGACATGCGGGTGATAACGACGGAAAAGACCAACCTCGAAGTCGCTCATGGTGGCGGCCGCTTCGAGGTCGAGCTGGTGCTGCGCGATGTCGCCGGAACGAATATCGGTGCGCTTGGGCTTGTCTTTCCGTTCAAGAACGGCGACGACAAGGACGTGCTCGAGAAGACGGCCATCGGCATCCGGGACGGGCTGGCCAGGCGGATTCTGAACTCCGCCAGCCTCGTCGAACTCCATCCCTACGAGCCGCTTGCGACGACCAAGACTCACGCGCAAAAGCTCGTCGACGGAATGCTTTCGAAGCACCCCGAGATCATCTCGCTCGCCATGCACGTGACCCGGCCGAAGGCCAAGGAAAACATCATTCTGGCCTCCAACTTCGGCCGAATCGGAAAGAAAGCGGACGCGGACGACATGAAGGTGATCAGCTCCGGCCAGCCGATCGTCGGGGTGTCCGGGGAAGGAAAACGCTACGGTGTCGAGCTTCCCCTGCACAACGCGGCGGGCCAGACGATCGGCGCGCTGAGCGTGGGCTTCCGTTACAAGAGCGGCGACGACGCAAAGGCGTTCCTGTCGAAGGCGGAACAGCTCCGCGCCGAGCTGAAAACGCAAATTCCCTCGCTCGACAACCTCGTCGAGCTCGACCCCTGAGTCTGGTGTTCTCGACTGGCTTCCACTTCCAGAAAGAATCGGATGAACTCGAAAATCGCTTCGATCATTGGCTGCGCAATGCTTTGCGCAACCGGCGTTGCTGCACCCGCCGCGGACGAGGCGCTGCGGCTTGCCGATCGCCACGACCTGCCCGGGTACACCGGCGACTTCGATCACTTCGAATACGACCTGAAGGGCAACCGGCTGTGGCTTGCCGCCGAGGACCACGGAACACTCGATGTCTTCGATCTGAACACCCTGAAGGCTCAAATGAGCCTCAAGGGAATCGTGGCAACTCCGCATGGCATCGTCTATGTGCCGGAAAAGAACCGTCTGGTGGTGACCGATAGCGGCGGAGACATGCTGACCCGCGTGATCGACGCCAGCAGTTACAAGGTGACAAACACCATCAAGCTGGCGGCACCAGGCGCGGACTCGCTCGGCTACGACGCTACCCGCCAGCGCCTGTATGTTGCCAACGGAGGGCGCGATGCCAAGATGCGGGAAACGTACGTTTCCGTCGTGGATCCTGTCACCTTGGAACGGCACGGCGACCTGAAGTTCGACTCCGAGAAGGTCGAAGCAATGGCGATCGAGAGCAAGGGCAACAGGCTCTATGTCAACGTCACCGGAAAGAACTACATGGCGGTCGTGGACAAGGCAACGCTCGCCGTGCTCGCGACCTGGCCCATCAAGGAAGCGGAGCAGAACGCCCCGCTTGCCTTCGACGAGCCCGGCAAGCGCCTGTTCATCATTGCGCGCAAGCCTGGCACGCTGATCGTCCTGAATGCCGACACGGGCGCGTCCGTCGCGAGCTTCAAGGCCCCCGAACGCTGCGACCAGGTGATCTGGGATGCCGCCAACCGGCGGATCTACGCGCTTGGCGGCGAAGGCTACATCGGCGTCTTTCAACAAAAGGATCCCGACCACTACGTGGAGCTTGCGCGCGTCAGGTCGGCGGCGGGCGCCAAGACGGGAATTCTGGTGCCCGAACTGAAGCGCCTCTATGTCGCGGTCTCGCCCGGCGAAGGCAATACCGGTGGCGCAATCCTTCGCTACGACATCGTGGCGGCACCACTATGAGTTCCGCAGACGCCATGAAGCCACTTGTCGTGTGCGCTCTAGCCGGACTGGCGGCCTTCGGTGCTGCAGCCCAGGCGCAGCCGTTCTATCACCTGGACTCCGCGGTCACGCTCACTGGAGCCGCGCCGGAGTGGGACTACGTCACGCTCGATCCGGCGCGGGGCTATCTTTTCATCGGTCGCCGCGCCGACGGCGTGACCGTCTTCGACGTCAATGCGCAAAAGGTCGTCCGTAACATCGACAAGTCCGAGGATGCGAACGCCGCCGTGCTCGTTCCCGAGTTCGACCGCGGCTACACGATCAACGGCGACGGCACGACCACGGCCTTCCAGCTCTCCACGCTGAAGTCGATCGATCGCATCAAGATCGGCGAGGATGCGGATTCGGCGTTCTATGACCCGGCAACCAAGCAACTTGCCTTCACCATGGGCGACAGCAGGAAGATCGCCTTCGTCGACGCCAAGACGGGGAAGATCCTCGGCGAGCTGCCGATGGACAGCAAGAAACTCGACGGCACCGTGCCCGATGGCGAAGGCAACCTGTTCATGGCGCTCCGCGATCGCAATCTGGTAGTCAAGATCGACGCCGCGCAACGCAAGGTGACCGGCCAATGGAACACGGCGCCCTGCGAAGAGCCGACCGCCGTCGCCTTCGACAAGGCCAACAAACGCATCTTCGTCGGATGCCGCGGTAAGAATCCTGTCCTTGCGGTGCTTGATTCCGATTCCGGCAAGCTGATCACGACGCTGGAGATCGGGCACGGCAACGATGGTGTCATCTACGACGGCGCAACGCGCAAGATCTATACGTCCAACGGAGTCGACGCGAATCTGGTCATCTACGACCAGGTCGCGCCGGACACTTACAAGCTCGCCGAGGCGACCACCACGCGCCCGTACGCGCGCACCATGGCTCTGGATCCGAAAACAAAGAAGCTTTATCTGGTCACTGCCGAGGGCACGGCTGATCCGGCGAAGAAGATCAACAAGGCGGTCGCACCGTTCTATCCGAACCGCTACTTCCCGGACACCTTCACCGTCCTCACGTATTCGCCCAAATAACCCGAGGAGACTCGAATGAATGCGATGACCGTCGGAATCGCCCCTCCCACGAACGACGCGAGACGCTCCAAGCTTGCGACGGTGCTGCGCGTAACGAGCGGCAACTTCCTGGAGATGTTCGACTTCTTCCTGTACGGCTTCTACGCGACGTACATCGCCAAGGCCTTTTTCCCGGTCAGCAACGAATACGCCTCGCTGATGCTGACTTTTGTGACGTTCGGCGCCGGCTTCCTGATGCGTCCGCTCGGAGCGATCGTGCTGGGCTCGTACATCGATCGTATCGGGCGGCGCAAGGGTCTGATCGTCACGCTGTCGATCATGGCCTGTGGCACCCTGATGATCGCCTTCGTTCCGACCTACGCGACGCTTGGCGTCGCGGCGCCGCTGCTGGTGCTGGTTGGCCGGTTGCTGCAGGGCTTCTCGGCCGGCGTCGAACTGGGCGGCGTTTCCGTCTACCTGTCCGAGATGGCGACCCCGGGCCACAAGGGTTTCTACGTCAGCTGGCAGTCGGCCAGCCAGCAGGTCGCGATTATCGTCGCCGCCGCGATCGGCTACGGCCTGAACGTCAGCTTGTCGCCGAACGAGATTTCGGAATGGGGCTGGCGAATTCCGTTCGTGGTCGGCAGCCTGATCGTGCCGTTCATCTTCGTGATCCGGCGTTCGCTGCA
>VBCK01000074.1 GCA_005882215.1 Betaproteobacteria bacterium
GCTTGGGTGCCTGGGGCGCGCGTCGAGTCCGGCCCCGCAATGCCTGCCAACGAAGCAGCGGCGATTAGACGGCTGATTAGTCCAGACTCGGGTCCGGCGCCGGCAGCCTGCGCAGTTCGCGAATGACCGCCTGACGCCAGGCCGCGATCGCCAGCAGCAGCGTGGCGACCGCGCTGAATAGCAGCGTGGTGCGCAGCCCGAACTGCTCGGCGATCCAGCCACCGAACAGCGCGCCCGGACCGGCCGGAAGCAGGATCAGCCAGCGCATCGTGCTGGTCATTCGCCCCAGCATCGGCGCCGGGGTGACGGCCTGGCGCAGCGCCAGGAAGTTGATGAAGATGAACACGGCTCCGACGCCGTACAGAAACAGCATTGCCGCATACGCCACGATGCCGACCAGGCCGAGCGGGGCCAGCGCCAGCGTCAACCAGCCCAGCGCGCACACCGCAAATCCCAGCACCAGTGCCGGCCCCGGACCGATGTGCCGCACGATGCGGTTGCAGAAGGCGCTGGCCAGGATCGTTCCGGCTCCGAGCGCCACGTAACTCAGCCCCACCGCGCGTTCGGACAGCCCCAGCATCCGGGTGCCGAACAGGATCTGAATGGCCAGCGTGGCCTGGTAACAGAACTGCCAGATGCCGACGGCGATCGCCATCGTCGTCAGCAGTCGCCGGCGTGCCACGAAGTCCAGGCCGCCGCGCATCGACGGCCAGAACGCGGTTGGCGGGTGGCGCTCCTCGGGCGGAATACGGATCCCGCGCAGGATCAGCGCCGAGCCCACCATCAGCACGGCGTCCGCCAGCAGCGCCAGCGGCGCGCCGGTGAAGCGGATCAGCAGACCCGCCGCGCCCGGGCCCATCACCTCGGCGGTCGAGGAGGCCAGCGCGTTCCTCGCATGTCCCTCGACCAGGCGCTCGCGCGCAACCAGCTGGGTGAGCACGATCTGGCCGGCGCTGCCGGCCGTCGTGTTCACCGCGCCGATCGCGAACGCAACCACGTACAAAAAAGGCATCGACAGCAGGCCCATCCACCATGCGACCGGCACGCAGGTCACGGCGGCCGCGATCAGCACCTCGCCCAGCACGTACACCGGCAGCTTGCGCACCCGGTCGAGCCAGACGCCGCTCGGCAGCGACAGCAGCGCGAACGGAACGATTTCCATCGCGGTCAGCACGCCCATCTGCGTGGGCGATGCCTGCAGCAGCACGGCCGCGGTCAGCGGCAGCGCGAGCAGCGTCACCTGGGCCCCGAACGAGCTGATCAGGATCGACGACCACAGGCGCCGGTACGTGCGGTCGAGCAGCAGATCGTCGGGCCGCAGCGCAAGGCGCAGCAGCCCGCGATCGGCGCGTTGCGAGATCTCGGACGTGTTCATCAAGGCGGCGATAATGTCATCGACGGGGCGCCATGCGGGCGTCCGCAAGCAAGCCGTGCGGATTAGTAAGAAGAGGCGCCGTCCGTCAAAAACACCCCAGGCCGGCAACCATATATCACAACGATCGGGGAGCTTCGCGATGCAAATTCATCTTTTTATCGTGCGCTTGCTGGCCGCCCTAGCGTTGGGCGCGATCATCGGAGCCGAGCGCCAGTTGCGGCAGCGACTGGCCGGACTGCGCACCAACGCGCTGGTGGCGGCCGGCTCGGCGCTTTTCGTGCTGGTGACGGCGTTGTCGGACGACCCGGAGGGCACCGCACGCATTGCTGCACAGGTGGTCTCCGGCATCGGGTTTCTGGGCGCCGGCGTGATCATGCGCGAGGGGCTGAACGTGCGGGGGCTGAACACCGCAGCCACGCTGTGGTGCTCGGCCGCGGTCGGGGTTCTGAGCGGGCTGGGGCAGCTGGTCGAGGCCTCGGTCGGCGCGATCGCGATTCTCGGCGCCAACATCGTGCTGCGTGGCATGACCCAGAGAATCAACCGCCAGGACGTCAAGAGCGCCACCGAGTCGGAACACCGCTACCGGGTGACCGTGACGTGCCGCGAGGAGGACGAAGTGCGGGTGCGCACGCTGCTGCTGCACGCGGTGGCCGGCATGTCCCTGGTGCTGCAGTCCTTGACCAGCATCGACGTGGAAGATGCGCCGGGCCGGGTCGAGGTCAGCGCGGAATTGACCGCAACGCTGGGAAACCAGGCTCAGCTGGAGCAACTGGTGAGCCGGATCAGCCTGGAGACCGGGGTCACCTCCGTGCGCTGGGCAATCGTGAAGGAGGCCGGCGACTGACCTATTTGAACGGTTCCAGGATGCTGACGTAGTTGGCAACCGCGGCCCCGCCCATGTTGAAAACGGCCGCCAGCCGCGGATCGCGCACCTGCATCTCGCCCGCCTGCCCAGTGAGTTGCATCGCGCACAGCGCGTGCATCGATACTCCCGTAGCGCCGATCGGATGCCCCTTGGCTTTCAGGCCCCCGGAAACGTTGACCGGGAGGCGCCCTTCCGGGGAGACGCTGCCGTCGTCCAGTACGCGTGAACCGGCGCCTCGATCGGCCAGCCCCATCGCCTCGTAACACAGCAGCTCGGCGATCGTAAAGCAGTCGTGCACCTCGGCAAGCGACAGGTCCTGAAGGCGGCAGCCGGCCGTTTTCAGCGCGGCGCTCCAGGCCCGGCGCGGGCCCTCGAACTCGCTCGCGTCGCGGCGCGACATCGGCAGCCAGTCGTTGACCTGCGCACGCGAGCGAAAACGCACCGCGCGGGCGAAGCTGCGAGCGGTTTTTTCGTCCGCCAGCACCAGCGCGACGGCGCCATCGGACACCAGCGAGCAGTCGGTCTTGCGCAGCGGATCGGCCACCAGCGGGTTCTTGTCCGACACCGTGTTGCAAAACTCGAATCCCAGGTCCTTGCGAACCTGCGCATAGGGATTGCGCACGCCGTTGCGATGGTTCTTGGCCGCGATCCGCGCCAAGGTCGCGCGGTGGTCGCCGTAACGCGAGAAGTACTGGCGTGCCATCTGGCCGAAGATGCCCGGGAAGGTCATTCCAGTGGCTGCCTCTTCCTTCACGTACGACGCGTTGGCCAGCACGCGCGTGACCTCCTCGCCGCCGACCGCCGTCATCTTCTCGGCTCCGACCACCAGAGCGATGCGGGCGCGGCCCGCTTCGATCGCGTCGCAGGCCGAGTAGACCGCGGCCGAGCCGGACGCGCACGCGTTCTCAACCCGCGTCGCCGGCTTCCAGCGCAGCGCCGGATCGGCATCGAGCACGAAGGACGAGCAGAAGTTGTCCGGCACGAAGCCGCCGTTCAGGTTGCCCAGCCAGGTCGCGTCGATGTCCTGGGCCGGGACCCCCGCATGTTCGATGGCCCGGCCGCTCACCGAGGCGACCAGCCCTTCCAGATCGAGGCCGTCGTGCCGACCGAACGGGCCGTGGGCCCAACCGACGATGCACACACCCATTGCGACTTCTCCCGCGGAGTCCTGCTAATAAATAGCTGCAGCGGCAAAGCTTACCGAATTCAGGCGCAGGCGATGGCATGGCAAGATGCGGGCTTGGCGGCCCGCCGGGGACCCGGGCCGGCACGGAGATCCGATGGCAACCCTTTCTGCGACGCGCATCCTGCCCGCTATGTGGATGCCTGCCGCCCTTCCATCGGCTGCCGAGCCCGGGACCGCCAGCGGATGAACTCCAGCAGCGATCCGCACACCGGCGCCGGCAAGGTGTTCCTTATCGGCGCAGGTCCTGGCGACCCCGAGCTGCTCACCCGCAAGGGAGCCCGCATCCTGGCTTCGGCCGATACCGTGGTGTTCGATCATCTGGTGGGCGAGGGCGTGCTGGACCTGCTGCAACCGGAAGCCGAGCGGATCTACGTCGGCAAGGAGCCGGGTCATCACGAGCTACCGCAGCCCGAGATCAACCGCCTGTTGATCGACCGGGCGCGGGCGGGCCGCTGCGTGGTGCGCCTGAAAGGAGGCGATCCCTTCGTGTTCGGGCGCGGCGGCGAGGAAATCATCGACCTGGTCGCCGCGGGCGTGCCGTTCGAAGTGGTTCCGGGCGTCACGGCCGCCAGCGCGGCGTCCGCTTATGCGGGGATCCCGTTGACGCACCGGGGCATCGCCCGGGTCTGCGTGCTCGTTTCGGGCCACCTGACCGATGGCCGCTGCGAGCTGGACTGGGCCGCGCTGGCCCGTCCGGGGCAGACGATCGTCATCTACATGGGAGTGGCGGCGATCGGCATCATCTGCGAGCAGTTGATGGCGCACGGGCTGGACCAGGCGACCCCGGCGGCCGCGGTTTGCGACGCATCGGTCGGATCGCAGCGCACCGTGGTCGGCACGCTGGCAGACCTGGCCGCGCGCGTAGTTCGTGCGGAAATGCGGCCGCCGGCGATCGTGTTCATCGGTGACGTGGTCGCATTGAGGGACCGGTTGGACTGGTTCGGGCATTGAGCCCGGACCGGTTGCGCGCTGGGAATTCCGTCTTCACCTTGCTTCGTGTAAGGTAAGTGGGGACCGTACAAAATCGATCGTCGGGAGCGCTGCGCCATGAGCAACATCGAATCCGTTTTGCGCGAGACACGAGTGTTCGAACCGAGTCCCGAGGCCGTGCGCGACGCAGCCGTCTCAGGCATGGATGCTTACCGGGCCTTGTGCGCCGAGGCTGAGCGCAATCCGAGTGGGTTCTGGAGCCGGCTGGCCAAGGAAAACGTGCTGTGGCACAGGCCGTTTTCGCGCGTGCTGGACGAAAGCAAGGCGCCGTTCTACCGGTGGTTCGACGATGGCGAGCTGAATGCCTCGTACAACTGCCTGGATCGGCATCTGACGAACGGCAATGCCGACAAGACGGCGATCATCTTCGAGGCCGACGATGGTCGCGTAACGAAGATCACTTATCGCGAGCTGCACACGCAGGTGTGCCAGCTGGCCAACGGCCTGAAATCGCTCGGCTATCGCAAGGGCGACCGCGCGATCATCTATATGCCGATGTCGATCGAGGCAGTGGTCGCGATGCAAGCCTGTGCGCGGCTCGGGATCATACATTCGGTCGTGTTCGGAGGCTTTTCGGCCAAGTCGGTGCAGGAGCGGATCGTCGACGTAGGAGCTTCGCTGGTGATCTGTGCCGACGAGCAGATGCGCGGCGGCAAGCCGGTTGCGCTGAAGCCGGCTATCGACGAGGCACTCGCGCAGGAGGGCTGCGAGGCCGTGCGCAAGGTGGTCGTGTACCGGCGCACCGGCGGAAAGATCGCCTGGAACGCGGACCGCGACGTATGGCTGCACGAGCTGATGGCGAACCAGCCGGCCAGCTGCGAGCCCGAGTGGGTCGGTGCCGAACACCCGCTGTTCGTTCTGTACACGTCCGGTTCGACCGGCAAACCGAAAGGCGTCCAGCACTCGACCGGCGGCTATCTGCTGTGGGCGATGCTGACGATGAAATGGACCTTCGATATCAAACCATCGGACGTGTTCTGGTGCACGGCCGACGTGGGCTGGGTCACCGGACACACGTACGTGTGCTACGGCCCGCTTGCGACCGGAACGACCGAGATCGTCTTCGAGGGCGTGCCGACCTATCCGGATCCGGGTCGCTTCTGGCGCATGTGTCAGGACCACAAGGTGAGTGTCTTTTACACCGCACCGACCGCAATCCGCTCGCTGATCAAGGCCAACGAGGCGGCCCCGACCACGCACCCCACCAAGTACGACCTGCGCAGCCTGCGGATCCTGGGAACGGTGGGCGAGCCGATCAACCCGGAAGCGTGGATGTGGTACTACCGCAATGTCGGCGCCTCGCGCTGCCCGATCGTCGATACGTTCTGGCAGACCGAAACCGGCGGTCACATGATATCGCCGCTGCCCGGTGCGACGCCGCTGGTTCCGGGATCCTGCACTCTGCCGCTGCCCGGCATCGAGGCGGCGATCGTCGACGAGGCCGGGCACGACGTGCCGAACGGCCAGGGCGGCTTGCTGGTGGTGAAGCGGCCGTGGCCGGCGATGATCCGCACGATCTGGGGCGACCCGGAGCGGTTCAAGAAGTCGTACTACCCCGCCGAGCTGGGCGGCCAGTTGTACCTGGCCGGCGACGGCTCGATCCGAGACAAGAAGACCGGCTACTTCACGATCGTGGGCCGGATCGATGACGTGCTCAATGTCTCGGGCCACCGGATGGGGACGATGGAGATCGAATCGGCGCTGGTGTCCAATCCGCTGGTGGCCGAGGCCGCGGTCGTGGGGCGCCCGGATGATATGACCGGTGAGGCGGTGTGCGCCTTCGTCGTGCTGAAGCAGGCCCGTCCGACCGACGAGCAGGCCCCGGCGATCGCCAAGCAACTGCGCGACTGGGTCGCCAAGGAGATCGGACCGATCGCCAAGCCCAAGGACATCCGGTTCGGCGACAACCTGCCGAAGACCCGGTCGGGCAAGATCATGCGGCGCCTGCTGCGCTCGATCGCCAAGGGCGAGGAGATCAAGCAGGACGTGTCGACGCTGGAAAATCCGGCCATCCTGGATCAGCTGAAGATCGTGCAGTAAACACCGGCCTGCCAGAGTTCGAGCAGTTGTAGCCCGCCTTCGCGCTGACGCGCTTCGTCGGGCAGCGTAGGCGGGCCGTTAGAATTGCGCGCCGATCGCGAAGGGAGAGATGGCCGAGCGGTTGAAGGCGCACGCCTGGAACGCGTGTATAGGTGAATAGCCTATCGTGGGTTCGAATCCCACTCTCTCCGCCATACAGCTAGTATTCATAAGGTTCTTGAGGCACTTTGAGGATCTACCCATGTCGGCACCCACCTAGGGTGATTTGATGGCCCCGCCGGCTTGCGAGGCGCGGCCAGGCGCCACGATCGCCGGTGACTGGCTACCCAGCCCCTAACCCGGGCGCGATTCGCAGCGCGGCAGGCGAACATCATGCTTCGCGCGGCCGCCGAGCTCGGGTTCATACCGAGCGGCCGGGCGCGCATTGCTACCGGGCCGCAGGCCGACCCGGACCGCGACCCCGGGAGCGAATTTTTCGAGTGACCGGCGGTCCCGTTCGCAGGCCGCGCAGCGTACCGAAAAGGAAAACGGCGCC
>VBCK01000075.1 GCA_005882215.1 Betaproteobacteria bacterium
CGTGTGCCGGGTTCCATTGCGGATGCAGCGGCACCGTGGATTCGCAAGGCCAAGTTGCGCCCAGGCCGACCTGGTCTGCAGCCGCATTTACAAGTCCACCCATCTCGGCACCTGTCAGTCGATCACCACGCGATCGCTATCCCGCCGCATTGACATTTTCGAGGGTAGCGATCGCGTCGTCGGATCACGCTGAATCAAGTGGGCGAGGCAGCACGCGCCTTGTCAGGTGCGGTAGCGCTCCGAGGCAGCTGAGCGATCAGATGATTATCTCCGCTTCTTTGGCCGATACCAGCTTGCCCAGTTGGCCGAATTCATGGAGATCTCCGCCCACTTCGATGCGGATAGATTGGCTAATTCCCCCTACGGAAACCGGAGCAAAGCCGCTTGCTTTGATGAGCTTGGCAACCGCCCCACCCGCCTCCGGAAAATCACTTGCATAAAACAGAACGTTTCGCTCAGGTGACCGATTGGCGCCCGACGCCAGGGACTCGGCGCCAAGCGTTCCGAAAGCCTTTACCAGTTCGGCATCACCTGGAATCATTGCGGCCAGGAGTTGCCCGGATGACTGGTCGGCCGGTATGGTCTTCTTGAACCCTCCCTTGCCATCGGGAGCAATTGGGTTCGAAGGATCAACAATGATCTTTCCCGCCAAGTCACCGCGATGCTGGGCGATCAGAGCCTTTATAACGTCAAAGTACACCGCAAAGATAATGATGTCCGCTTTCTTAATCGCGTCGGAGATCGACATGGCTGTGGTTCTGCCGCCCAGCTCGCTGGCCAACTTCTGTGCTTTCGCAAGGTTCCTGTCGGCGACAATGAAGTTTTCGCCACCCGAAGCCAGATTGCGTGCCAATCTTGCACCTATGTTTCCCGTGCCGATGATTGCTGTGTTCATAGTTGAACTCCACCTTCCGTTGATTTGCTGAATCCACAATGATCTGAATGGCTAGAGAGGGCCTTCACTCATTTGGAGCCGAGGCGACCACTAAACGCGCTCGGCCACCGGCGCCAGCAAGGAACATTTCGCCATTGGGGGCGTGCCGATAACGGCGTGACTCTTGGGCACGCAGGCTCCCGTGACCAAAAGAGTAGTCAGCCGCGGGCTCGTTGAATAGACGGCATGGTCGGGAAAGTGATTTCCAGAATCCGCCAAGCCGCTCCTGGTTTTCGGGTTTATCGCCGGATGGCTTGGCGCCCGATCACCGCAACAGAACCGTAGAAGTCAACTCGATGCGCATCGGTCCGTGAACAACCTGCCAACGCCGGCCATCCAGGCCGCCGGCACGGAAACCACGACGTGCAACGGAGCCGAACGTTCCTTAGGCCACCACCGAAGGCGTGCTGAACCCTCGAACTGCGTCAAGCTCGACGTCGCCTTTCACGTCGGAAGCGCTGGAAACAGTGTCGGGGCCATTTGAACGGCGAATTGCTTGAAGACGCGCACTGGCCTCGGCATGTTCCTGTTCCCGAGATGAACCACGGAGAGGTCGAACGCGCGGAAGCGCCACTTCGGCATGACCTCGACAAGCCGCCCGTCGCGCACCAGCTCGGGCTGCACTACCGGCGGAAGTTCGCCGATGCCGACACCCCCAAGCAGCGCAACCGCAAGGCCGGCGTAATCATTTATCGAGAGGTAAGGTTGGAACGTCAGCGTTTCCTTATCCTTCCCTCCCTGGTGAACAAAGCTCCATGTACTTACAGGTGTCAAATGCGAGAACGCCAACAGTCGGTGGCCCAGTAGTTCCTGCGGGGTCTCGGGTGGCTTGAACCGTTCGAGGTAGGCCGGGCTTGCTACCAACCGATGTCGGTATGTGAGGATCTTTTGCGCAACTAAGGACGAATCCTTGAGCGTTCCGAGCCTGATTGCGAGGTCGATACCCTCGTCGATAAAGTCGACAAAGCGGTTGGTGACGAAGATATCGACACGAACCTCCGGATAGGTTGCCTGGAATGCACCGACCAGCGGTGCAAGTAGCGAATCGGAGATGCTCGGGGGTGCGGATAGCCGCAATTTGCCCGACACATTCGACAACTGGTAGGAGACGACATTGTCGATTGCCCCGCTGATTTCGGCGCTGCGCTGGGCGTGGTCGAGAATTTCGGTCCCAATCTCCGTAAGCCGCAGGCTGCGAGTCGAACGTTCAAGCAGGCGTACGCCGAGATGGTCTTCCAGCTCGGCGATGCGGCGGCTGACGGTCGAGATCGGCATCTTGAGGCGGCGCGACGCTTCGGAGAAGCTCTTTGCCTCGACAACTTTGGCAAAAATGATCAGCGCGTTGAGATCTGCCATCGCTTTCCCAGTTGCGGAAATCTAATTCCCGCCTTTGCCGACTAACCGAAAGCAGCGCCGTCGTCTAGTCTAGCTGATCGCAATGACTGCGCGGAGGCGAGGCATGGAAACCAGGCGATACATCCTATCGACAGTGGCAGCCGCCGCCAGCCTCTGGATCGCGACCTGCGCGGCCGAATCATCGGTGAGCAGTATGACCACACCGACCGCGGACAAGGCTGCGATCCTGAAGACAATGTCCAAGTACGAAGCGGCGCTCAACGCGTCGAGCACGGCGGACGTCATACCACTGTACAGCGAAGACGGCGTGTTCATGCCGCCGTACAAGCAAGCGGCGATCGGGACGGCAGCTCTGCGCCGTGCCTACGACGCGGTGTTCGAGGCGATCACTCTGAAAGTCACGTTCAACGTCGCCGAAGTCGTTGAAATGGCCCCCGAATGGGCCTTTGTGCGGACGACGTCGGCGGGAACGGTCACGGTCCACGCAAATGAAGTGAAGAGCGCGGAAGCGAACCAGGAACTCTTCATATTGAAGAAAGGCCCAGACGGCGCGTGGAGAATCGCCAGATACAGCTTTTCCAGTACCAACCCGCCGAAGTAGCGCCGCGTCACTGACAAACGAGCCGTCGGACCCGCCTCCGCAAACGCTACGGTCCAGAGGATATTCACATGGCTTCAGATTTGCTGACCGCGCGCCATTGGATTGGCGGCGCGTGGATCGACTCGCCGAATCGGCGCAATAGCATCAATCCTGCAACCGGAGAGGTCATCGGAACCTATGCCGACGGCGGGCCGGCGGAGGCGTCGCAGGCGATCCGCGTCGCCCGGCAAGCGTTCCTGGAGACGGATTGGCGTGAAAACCGTCGCCTGCGCGCCAAGGCGCTCAACGAAATGGCTGACCGATTCGAGGCACGCATGAAAGACCTGGTATCGATCCTCGCTCTCGAAAACGGCAAGATCGTTGGCGAGGCTCAGTTCGAGGTGTCGATGGCGCCCTCAAAGCTCCGCTTCTACGCGGCTCTGGCGCTGACCGAATTCGGCCGCGCGCTTGAGACTGCGCCCGGACGGTATTCGACCGTACTGCGCGAGGCAGTGGGCGTCGCTGGGATCATCGCTCCGTGGAACTCACCCATCGTCCTGTTCATCCGTTCTCTGGCCCCGGCGCTGGCCGCTGGTTGTACCGTTGCAGGAAAGCTTCCCGGCTGGACTGCACAGACCAACGCCCGGATGTGCGAGGTCTTCGCCGAGGTCAAGAGCTTGCCCACGGGTGTGCTCAACGTGTTCACAGAACTGCATGGCAACGGTGCGCGCACGCTTGTCGAGTCGGCGGACGTTCCTACCATCAGCTTCACCGGTAGCTCGAAAACCGGGCGCGCAATTTCTGCCATCGGCGCCAACCGGCTGAAGCGCTTCGGCCTCGAGCTAGGGGGCAAAACGCCTGTGCTCCTCTTTGACGATGCCGATCTTCGCAAGGCGCTACCCGTGATCGAGAAGGCGCTGACGGTCTTCGCCGGGCAGTTCTGCATGACCGGCAGCCGGCTGCTCGTTCAGCGACCTATCGTCGATGCGGTTCGCGAAAAACTCGGCGCACGGTTCGAAGCCGTCAAGGTGGGACCGGCATCGGATCCGGCCAGCCAGATGGGTCCGATGATTAATCTCGAGAACGTTGCGCGCGTCGAGCAGCTCGTTGAGGCGGCGATCGCGGCGGGTGCGAAGGCAGTCGTGCGCGGCGGCCCTTTCAAGGAAGGCCCGCTCGCCAAGGGGGCCTTCTATCGGCCCTCGCTCCTTGAAATTTCGGATCATGCGATGGCAATCGCACAAGAGGAGGTGTTCGGCCCTGTTCTCGTCATGCAAGCGTTCGAGACCGAAGCGGAGGCTATCGAGCTTGCGAACAACTCCGCTTATGGACTGGCTGCCTCGGTCTGGTCCACGAACATCGACCGTCCCTTGCGCGTTGCCCGAAAACTCGAAGCGGGCACGGTCTGGCTCAACAATTGGGCGGTCGTCTACGACGAGACCGAGGAAGGCGGCTACAAGCAAAGCGGCCTTGGCAGGATGAACGGCGTTGGTGCGATGGAAGACTTCATCGAGTACCGAACGTTCGTCCACGAGGTCGATCTGGCGACAACCGAAGGCAACCCGGCGAAGTGATGTCGCAAACCACGAAAGGACAAATCATGATGGAAAACCTCAAGTTGATCGCAGCGCTGGCACTGAGCCTTGGTGTTCTGTTCAGCGGGACCGTCGCAGCGCAGGAGCTCGACAAGCTGCCCAATTACGTGGCGGTACTGCCGCAGGTCAAGGCTCGCGCCCTGGCCGTGGATCCACAGAAGGGCTACCTGGTGGAACAACTCAAGCGGGGCGTCTTCGTGATAACCGACGGCGCCTATCAGTCGGCCTTTGTGACCACCGGGAACGGAGTGATCCTGTTCGACGCGCCGCCGTCCCTTGCCGAGCACCTCCTCAAGGCCGTGGCGGACGCGACGTCGGAGCCTGTGGTGCAATTCGTCTACTCGCATGTGCACTCGGACCACATCGCCGGTGCAGGTCTCATCCTCAAGCAGATCCCGAACCTGCAGATCGTGGCCGAGAAGGGCACGGCCATGTTCCTGCGCGAGCAGCGCGACCCTCGCCGGCCGCTGCCCACGAGCAGCTTCAACGACCACCGCACGCTGAAGCTCGGCTCGACGACGGTCGAGCTCAAGGTGGGCCACTGGCACTCGCCCGAGGGCGACCTGTTCATCTACCTGCCCGGCAAGAAGTTCTTGATGGCCATCGACACCTTGGCGGCCGGTTCCGTGCCGTTCATGGGCCTGGACCTCACGATGAACATGCACGACTACCTGAAGGTCTTCGACCAACTGCTGGACTATGACTTCGACGTGCTGGTATCCGGACACCTCACCTACCTCGCCGGCCGCGAGGATGTCCAGATCACAAAGGACTACGTGACCGACGTCTACAAGACCATGAAGCGCATCCACGACGGAACCGATCAAATGGCCGTGATGACCCGAGCGGCGCAGAAGTACAGCTGGGACAACAAATTCGCCGTCTTCAGTGTCCTGCTGGACGGTATGGTGGACCAATGCGCCGCAGAGATCCGGGGTCGCTGGATCGACAAGCTGGACGGCGTGGACGTGTTCGGCGCCAGCCATTGCCGCACCGCGTTGGTCTATGCCCGCTGGGACGATTGATCGGCGAGCTTACGCGTGACCGCGGCCGTTACTTTCGCCCTCTGAAGCGGAGCGCAGGACGTTATGGGTAGGTGGGTAGGTGCCTCTCTGTCATTTAGCGACCGGCGATTTCCGATTGGGCGCGAGATCGAGTGAAGGAAGTCGATAGAGATAGAGCCGTCTGTTCAGGACGTGACGGGCAGCAACGGGTCGCGACCACCGAAAAGCGCCCGCCGCCGGTGTGGGTTCCGCAATACCCCTTGATGCCGATAGGAGACCGAAAGAAAGCGGCCATATCGCTCGCCATCAGTTCCTCGATCCCTCGATCGGGAGAAGCGGCTTGTCGTCCCAAGGGGACGCCAGGACGCACGCAGGCGCTTGTACTAGAGCCGCTCGGCGCAGAGATCATCGGCCCACCACTGGAGAGCTGTCATCGCGCCACCTGGCGCGACATGGTCTGCCTAAGGCTCGACGTCTCTAGGGCTTATGCTTGGGACTCCGACACACCACTCGGTGCGGCGTCTCCGCGAGCAGGCCTTCGACCTTCACCTGGAGTGACCGCAACCTGTTTTGGCATGTCCGCCGGCGGATTCGACGGACGCTCCCTCCGCCAAATCGGTCTCCTTGGTCGCCCTCACTGTGGAACTCTGACGCCGGAAGTCGCGTCTGCTCTCGAACTGCTGACGCTGATCGAAAATCGCTTGACATGGTACCCACGGGTACCGTAGGATGCTCTCGCGGGTACTAATGGGTACCACATCAACCTAGGAGAGCACCATGAAGACAGCGAATGAGCCCAAGACCACCGGAGTTCTGGTCCTGGTTACGGCAAAGCCGGGGGTGACGCGGGAGCAGGTCATGAAGTTCATGCCTTCGGAAATCCGAGCGACCGTGCGGCTTTACCTGGATGGCACGATTCGACAATGGTATTCACGTGGCGACGGAAAGGGCGTTGTCTTCATCCTCGACTGTAAGGACACGGACGAAGCGCACGCTGTGACGGATGGATTGCCGCTCTCCGCGGAGAACCTAGTGGATCACCAATTCATTCCCATCGGTCCGCTCATGCCCCTTGGCGCTCTGCTGGCCGGGGCCCCGCAACCTGTCTTTAGCGACTGAGAAGAAGATCCGAAAATGGAACGCATCTCATCACCTGCAGTAGTGACCTCAGCAACCGATGCGCGCAGGCAGATGACGTTGCGCGGACCGATCGCCGGTGCGCTGGTACGGTTGGCGGCGCCCACGTGGTGGTTGTCACCATTCAGGCGCTCATCGGCATGACGGAGACCTGTTTCGTGGGACTGCTTGGAACAGAAGCGTTGGCCGGAGTGGCGCTGGTGTTCCCCGGCAAGCCCTGCGTCGCGCGCAGCGCGTAGCAGGGTGGCGGAGACGGACTCTTCCGTCAAGTGGCTCCAGTGCTAGCGAGATGCGATGCAGCAATTCCCATTCCGCCCGTTCTTCCCCCTGTCCACAGGTCAGCGAACGGTATGTCCGATCCGGTGACCGCTAGTGCACGCACGTGCACAGATATCCGAACGCACGAGCCCAACTCACGAATTTTCCGGTCACAGGGAATCGGCCGGCTGCGTATTACCAGTAGTCGCATCTCAGCGTCAGCTCGAGGGCGCGCCGCAACAGAGCGGTTGCTTCGCGGTGTACGTGCCGGTTGGTGTCCGTCTCCGCAACCTCGCTGCTCGTCGATGCGGTGAACCAATAGCCGCGGCGCGGCAGCGTCTCGATGTAACGTGGATGCCTGCGGTCATCACCGAGCGCCTTGCGCAGCTTCAGCACCTGGTGCTTTAGCACCTCCGGCTGAACGCAGGCCCGGAGCCACAGTGCGTCAAGTAACTCATCCTGAGTCACCAGCTGCCCGGCATGCTGCACCAGGTATCGGAGAACGTCGAACGCCTTCGGTGTCAGCGCAACGCGCGCCTCCTGCCCCGAATCGCCTCGCCGCCACAGGCACTGGTTGGCCAGATCGAGCCGGAACTCGCGAAACCGTATCGAGTTCATTCTGCCGCCACGCTGGTCCCAAGCGGCTCTGTCCCACTTCATGATCCGCTACCTGAAAAGCCGACTATGTGGTCGCTGACGTTCGACCGAGCGTCATCCAACCCAAAGATTCGAGCGTATGCCTTTCCGTAAGGGCCCGTTCGATTCACCATCGCCTCCATACTTTGTATGAAATGCTGAAGGGACTTACCGCAAGCGCTGCTCCAGATACTGCGTCGCCAATGCGCGCAGTTCGCGCAGCGCTGTCGCGCGGCCTGCCAGGCCTTGTTCGTCGCTGAGCGTGTTGGCGGCCTTGATCAACTGCAGCACCACCACGGCCATTTCGCGCGCGGCACCAGGCGACAGCGCGGGAAAACGAGCGCGCAAGATCGTCGCGATGTGTCTGCGCAGCATATGACGGAAGCTGATCCGTCGCGTCCTCTCGTCCATCCGCGCTTCCGCCAGCGGCAGCACCGCGGCGCGTTCGCGCGGGCGCCCGCACACCAGACCGAATAGGGCTTCGACCAGCGTCTTGGTGTCCATGTCGCTGGCGCGCGCCGCCAGCGCCCTCAGATCGGCAGCCAAGAGCGCGGCGTAGTTCTGCACCAGGGTATCGGCCAACGCTTCCTTGGCAGGAAAAAACTGGTAGAGCGAACCGATCGGCGCGCCGGCGCGGGCGGCGATCTCGGTCATCGTCGCCGCCTCGTAGCCCTTTTCGGCGAACACTGCGGCGGCGGCCTGCAGCAGCTCGGCCACGCGTTGCTTGCCGCGCTCGCGCTTGGGCGCACGAGCGATGGAGTTTTCAGCCTCGGCCGACATTTATGAGCCTATCCTCATAGTACAATTATATATGAGCCTATCCTCATGATTGTACGCGTTGCCATACCCCATTCCCGGAGGCCCCATGAAGCTGGATGCAGAAACCACGGCGCTCGTATTGATCGACCTGCAGAGGGGCGTGCTCGCCATGCCCGTGGCACCGCACCCCGCTGCGGCGGTTTATGAGCGCGCGATGCAGCTGGCGCAGCGCTGCCGCGCCAGTGGCGCGCCTGTGGTGCGGGTTCGGGTGTCCTTCTCTGCGGATATGGCTGACGCGCTGCGGTCACCGGTCGACCAGCCGACCAACTACGCCGCCCTGCCGCCCGGCTGGGACGAGTTTCCGGAGCCGCCACATGCATCGGACTTGATCATCGCCAAGCACCACTGGGGCGCCTTCTACGGCACCGAGCTGGACCTGCAGCTGCGCCGCCGCGGCATACGCCGCATCATCCTGGGCGGCATCTCCACCAACATCGGCGTCGAGTCGACCGCGCGCAGCGCCGCGGAGCACGGTTACGAGTTGGTCGTCGCCGAGGACCTGTGCAGCGCCAGTAGTGCCGAGATGCACGCGTTCAGCTTCAAGCACATCCTGCCGCGTCTGGCCCGCATCACCACTTCAGAAGCGATCACGCTGGGATGAGCGCCGGAAGCGGCATTGCTGCAGCGGCCTGGCGCCGGCTCGCCTCGTGGCCCGCGGTGGCGCAGTGGGCGACCCTGCTGATGCTGTCGGTCGTGGTCTCGTTGATGCTGTGGATGGCGGGCCTGCCGGCGGTCCTGTTGCTGGGGCCGATGATCGCGGGCATCGTGTTTGGCGTGAACAACCTGCAGCTGGCCGTGCCGCGGTGGCCGTACCTCGGCGCGCAAGCGCTGGTGGGCGCGCTGGTTTCAGCTGGCATCACGCCCGCGATCATCGTCACGCTCGGCCATGATTGGCTGCTGTTCGGCGCCGTCGTTGCTGCCACGCTCCTTGGCGCCGCTGTGCTGGGGTGGCTCATCAGCCGTTCCGGCCTCATCCCCGGCGTCACCGCGGTCTACGGCATCTCGCCCGGGGCCGCCAGTGCAATGGTGCTTCAGGGCGAGGCGCACGGGGCGGACGCTCGCCTGGTGGCCTTCATGCAGTACTTCAGAGTCGTGTTGGTGGCGTTGGCTGCCGCGCTGGTGGCGCGTTTCTGGTCCGGCGCCGGCGGCGCACACGTGACCGGCGCGCCCTGGCTCGCACCGCTGCACTGGGGCAATCTGGCAGCGGTTCTGCTGCTCGCTGCGCTCGGTCAGCAAGTCGCGCGGCTGCTTCGCCTGCAGGCGTGGGCGCTGCTCGGGCCGATGCTGGTGCTATCGACGCTCCACGCCGGCGGCTGGCTCAACATCGAGCTGCCGCGCTGGCTGTTGGCGGGTGCCTATGCCCTGCTCGGCTGGCACATCGGTCTGAGCTTCCGACGCGATGTGCTGCTCAACGTCTGGCGGGCCCTGCCAGTCGTAGCTGGCGCCGCCCTGTGCTTGATCGGATTCTGCGGCTTGCTCGCGTGGTGCCTGACCCGCTGGGCCCACGTCGACATGCTCACCGCTTACCTGGCCACCAGTCCGGGCGGCATCGACTCTGTCGCCATAGTGGCCGCCTCAACGCCGCGGGTGGATTTGCCGTTCGTGCTCGCATTGCAGTCGGTGCGGCTTCTGTTCGTCATCGGCTTGGCGCCACTGATTACACGGCAAGTAGTGCGCCATTCGCCGCATTTGAAGCAGGCGCGGAATTGAATACGTCTTACTAGAGCAACTCAACGACCGGCGCTAGATTGTGAGAGACGCTCGAGCAAGCATTTGTTGATGATCCCGCGATCGGAGGATGCTGTGGTCCAGTCGATCGCGCGCTTCGTCTGCCAGCTTACGTACGCGCGTCAAGCGCGCGCCCGCTGCCTCGATGCCGCTCCGATCGGTTCCACCGATGTAGGCTCTACCACAGACGTCGATTCGCGAAGGCGTGGCCGGAGCCGGATTTCAGATAGTGCTCGAATTTGGCGGCCTTGCGGGCATCGGAGAAGGCTACGTAGGTGACGAGGCGCCACGGTTTGAATTCTGCCGTGTGCGCGGACTTACCGGAATTGTGCTCGGCCAAGCGCTGTTCCAGATCTGTCGCGACGCCGACGTAGCGCCGGCTCTTGCTGCGCGCACTTACCAGCAGATAGACGTAATGCACTCACGTAGAGTAGGCACTCCGATCGCATCCGGGGTGCGAATCTTCCGGCCCCTAAATGAAGGGGATTCCGAGAATTATGCAGCCCTCCTTCGCGCTTCGGAGGGCACCTTGGGTAACGCGTCTGTAAGACGCGTTACCCAAGGTGGCGGAGACGGACTCCGCAATAGCCCGCACCAGTACTGGCTCGCCGGGCAGGTTGCATTTTATCCCCCGTTGATCCCCCGGCCGCAATTCGTCACCTCAGTGCACTGAAATGCACTCATCGCACCGATCCGGGCTTTTTACTCGGGCGGAAGCCGT
>VBCK01000158.1 GCA_005882215.1 Betaproteobacteria bacterium
AACGGCTGGCGCGCATCAGGCCTCAGGCACAATTGGGAATGCGTCTCATTCACAGTTTTGGTCGGGGCTGCCGGGCGACATGTGGGAGATGCGCACACTGCCAAGCCGCCATGGAATGTCTTGCGCCTTGGCGGCAGGTCCGATCGCCTTTGGACGCGTGAAGCGATCTCGATGGAGGATCGCGAATTGATCCATCGACATCGCCCAGTTAGGGGCTGCGCGCCTCCATTCCGCGGTGATGCTGCGCAGGGCGCGCCCTGAAGGACCGCGACGAGGTGGACAAGATGCTGCGTAAGCCCGGGCAGACGGGCACCTTCGCCCCGTGAGCTGATCAATTCCCGAACACCAGGGCATGCAACATTCGCCCGGGCAGTAAGGTCAGGCTGCCCCCGATCAGCATCCCGCCCACGTAGACCCCGATCATCGCGTTCCGATGCCTGCGGGTGTCGTGTTTGCCGGCGGGAGCGGGCAATCGGGCTAGACTTTTAATAAATCGGGCCGTTTTGGCGCCCGGTGAGAAGCCGGCAAACCTCAGGGAGGAGCATCGTGAGCGGTATCCCCACTCCCAAATTCGAGGATAAGGCGCAGCGACAGATCGATCAGATGGTCGCCGCCGAGGCGCGCTACCTTACGCAGCGCCGCGCACAGGAGCCGGATGCCCCGCGCGCGGAGCGAAGGTTCCCCGCGCCGGTACCGACCGATCGCCGTACATTCCTCTTTGCTGCCGGGTCGACTGTTGGGGCAGCCGCCGCCGCGGTTGTCGGCAGCGTGGCGCAAGCGGCCGATCAAAATACGCCCCGGGCGCGCAGCATTTCCATGTCGCTGCCGATCCAACCAAAGAGCAAGGGCGTCCAGTGGCCGGCGACGGTGGGTACGGATCGCGATCGCAATTCGAAGCCGAGGTCCGCTGGCGCTTTCCGACGGCGAATGAATACTCCTCGTGGAGCATGACGCCGCTCGACAAGATGGTTGGCAACCTGACTGCTTCGGGTTTGCATTTTGAGCGACATCACGGCGGCATTCCGACGATCGACCCGTCGACGCACATGCTGTTCGTTCACGGCAAGGTCGATGCGCCACGGAAATTCTCGATGGTGGATCTAAAGCGGTTTCCGTCGGTCACCCGGAAGCATTTCATCGAATGCTCGGGCAACGGCCTGACCGAGTGGAACAAGCCGACCCTGAAGACGGTGCAGGGTACGCACGGACTGCTCAGCACCTCGGAATGGACCGGCGTCCCGTTCGCCACCATCGCCCGCGAAGTCGGCCTTCACGAAGATGGCGCCTGGGTGCTCGCGGAGGGTTCCGATGCGGCGGTGATGACGCGCAGCATTCCGCTGCAAAAGATGCTCAAGGATGCAATCCTGGCCTATGGCCAAAATGGCGAGGCGATCCGACCGGAGCAGGGTTATCCGCTGCGGCTGATTCTGCCGGGCTATGAGGGCAACATGCACATCAAGTGGCTGCGCCGGCTCGAGGTCGGCGATCAGCCGTTCATGACGCGCGAGGAGACGTCGAAGTACACCGATCTGCTCGCGAATGGGAAGGCGCGCCAGTTCACTTTCGAAATGGAGGCCAAGTCCGTCATCACTTTCCCGTCCGGCGAAATGAAGCTGCCGGGCGCGGGCTTCTACAGCATCACCGGCCTGGCATGGTCGGGGCGCGGCCGCGTGCAATCGGTGGACGTGTCGACCGACGCCGGCAAGACCTGGTATCCGGCGCATTTGGAATCGGTGCCGGAGCCGATCTGCACCATACGCTTCAGCTTCCCTTGGGCCTGGGACGGTACGCCGGCCGTGCTGCAGAGCCGGTGCACCGACGAGACCGGTTATATCCAGCCGACACTGGCACAGCTGATCGCGATCCGCGGATCGAACGGGCCGTTCGGCTCAATCTATCACCTCAATGCAATCCAGAGTTGGGGCGTCGACGCCGATGGGGGTGTGACCAATGTTCACGCGTAACGCCCGCATGGGCGCGGCGTGCCTATTCCTCGCCCTCGTACCGCTTGGCGCTTTCGCGCAAACCAAAGCGGTGCGTTACGGCTTTGGTGCGCCGGCCACTCCGGGCGAGCTCAGCAAATTCTTCTCAATTCCGCCGGACGGGCGCGGCCTGCCGCCCGGCAGCGGAACCGCCGCCAAGGGCGCCCAGGTCTATGCGCAGAGCTGCACAGCCTGCCACGGCGACCAGTTGCAAGGGAACCCCCAGAAGGGCATCGGCGGCGACCGTCTCATTGGAGGTCGGGGCACACTCGCCACCAAGACTCCTATCAAGACCGTCGAGAGCTACTGGCCTTTCGCGACAACCTTGTTCGATTACATCAAACGAGCGATGCCGTTTAGCGCGCCCGGATCTCTGAGCGACGACGACGTATACAGCGTCGTGGCCTACATTCTCTCGCAGGCGAAAATCATCCAGCCAACGGATACCATGAACGCCACCACGCTTGCCAGGGTGGCAATGCCAAATCGCGACGGGTTTGAACCGGATCCGCGACCAGAAGTTCAACTGTATCGGTAGGCAAGCGAGGAGACGCAAGGTCCGCGTGCGTCCCCTTGATGAACGCTGCCTTCAGCATGCGTTCGAATCGCGTGCATGCCAAAGGCAGCGTCTAACCGGTGTGCCGAGGAACGCCCTGACCAGAACCTTCTGACGGGGGGAAAGGAGCGCCGGTCCGGCTCGGCGCGATCCTCGGCACAATCAGCGCACTGGCGGCGGGGGCGGTGGAATCGGCACCGTGGCCGGAGGTGGCGGCGGAGCCGTGTGGTATGCGGCAGCAGACTGGCCCGGCAGCAGGTTTCCGCGCGAATACATGCATTGCTGGTACGCAATGTCGTAACGGTGCTGCACGCTGCGGCCGGAGTAATCCGCTTCGCCCAGACCAATGGCCGATCCGGCGACTGCGCCGACCGCGGCGCCCGTTCCGACCGAATTGTGACCGCCCGCCAGTGCGCCGACCGCTGCCCCCAGCGCGGTGCCGACCGCAGCCGAGGTGACCGCGCTGGCGGCCGCAGCCTGCGAGGCGCTGGTTCCTCCGATCGCCTGGGTTGCGTAGTTGCGGCACAGCTGGTCGTCGGCCACGAACAGATCGAACGGCTTGCCCGGCGGCGGCATCACGGCCACGCTGGGCCCGTTCGGAATTTGCGCGCACGCTGCGAGCAGGACCAGGCCGGCAAGGACCCCGTAGGTTTTCGTTCTCATCTCGATTCTCCAGAAAGTCCGATGCACCGGTCGTTTACTGCGGTGGCGAGGGCGCAGGTGCCGGCGGTGCGGCCGGGGGCGACGCGGGTGGTGTGCCCGGCGTGGCTGGCACAGCACGCCACCCACCCGGACAGGCCGGCACGTACGGGTAGTAGCCCTTTGCGGATTCGCAGTAGTACCAATTCTGAGGCGGTGGAGGTGGCGGCGCCGGTTTGGCGGGCGCCGGCTGCACAATTACCGCGACCGGGGGCTCGTAGGGATTCGGATACGGGTACACCGGTTCCGGGTAGAAATACCAGGTCGGACCGACGATCCACCACCAGCCCCAGCGGCCTTCGTGAGACTCGTGACGCCAGTAACCCCCGCGCCACATATCCCAGTCGTGTTCGTGAAAGCGCTCGATGCGCCCGTGCCACCGCCAGTCGTCGCGATCGGCCCACGACGGCTGAACGAGCGCCGTCAGGCCCGCGACCGCGCCTGCAATCAACACCAGCCGACGTCCCCAGTTCTTCATCCGGTGCTCTACGCCTCGTCCCGTCAACGCGGTCCCAATGCGGGCATTGCAGTCTCTTCGAGTCAACCGCGTGCTGATCGTGCCGCTACATTGTGCAACGGGCGTAACGTCTTGTAAGCCCGCAGGCTTACCACATGTGGCAGGCCCGGATCCGCGCCATGTCCGAGCCCACGGACGGGCTCGACGCACTATCGGAACGGATCGGTTAGACCGGGCCCGCTGCGGCCGGTTCGCGCAGAGCCCACACGCGCCGCAACTTGCCGTTGACCGGGTCGACCTGCGGCGGCGCCGGATCGGTGCGGACGAACACGTTCTGCGCACCGAGCTCCGCGCAGTAACCGCGGATGCACTGCTCGGTTCGGGCCGCCACTTCGTTCGGGTTGCCCTCGGACGGATCGATCCGAAGCACCAGCTGATTGGCGGCCTCCTCGAGGACCTGGAAGCGGAATACGCCGGCGCGTTCCTCGATCGCGGTGCAAAGCGCGAGCGGAATCACCCGTTCGAGCTGCCCGTCGGTTCGCTCCAGACAAATCGTGTCGTCGCGACGGCCCTCGACCCGAATCGCCGGCAACGGACTGCCGCACGAACATGGCTCGGGCAGCATCGTGATGCTGTCCCCCAGGTCGTAGCGAATGATCGGCTGGATGAAGTTGGCCAGGTTCGTCAGCAGCACGCTCGCCGACGCGATGCCGTCGGGAACCGGCCGGCCCTCGCGGTCGACGGGCTCCAGGATCACCCAGTCGCGGTTCAGATGCAGCGAGCCGCAGCCACAGTCAAATGCGATGTTCAGGAACTCCGAGGCCCCGTAGTCGTCGATCACCGGGCAGCCGAAGGCGCCGGCGATGTCGGCGCGATCGCGTCGCGACAGGGTCTCGCCCCCGCTCCAGATGCCGTTCAACTTCAGCGCCAGCCTTCCCTCGCGTTGCTGCTCGGCCAGCGCGACCAGTTCCGACGCGTAACTGGTCAGGATCTGCGGATCGAAGTCGGCCAGCTGGTCGCTCACGCTGACCACCGGCTGAAGGACCGAGATCGCACGCGTGTGGTGCGCCATCCACGGATTCATCAGCAGCATCCGGCGCCACATCGTGATGCCCGAAAAATGCCCTTCGACCGCGGCCGCATAGGCGAAACGGCTGCCGCCCGAGATCGAGCGCAGCATCGAACGCGCATCGGTACCGTTGCGGACCGCGAACAGCGCTTCGTATACGGCCAGCGCCTGTGGATCCTGGATGAATACTCCCGGCGTGCCGGTCGTGCCGGAACTTGTCCAGACCGCATACTGCCCCAGATAGGGCCGCCCGATCCGGGTCGGATCCTGCGTGAACTGCAGCACCGCGTCCAGCTTCAGGTCCGGCCGCGCGACCCAGTCGTCGAAATTCGCCATCAACGTGGACTTCGTGACCACCGGCAGGTGTTCGAGCGTCACGTGGGCGGGCGGCAGGCCCCGGTACAGGTCACGATAGAACTTCGAATTGCGGCGCGCGTGAGCGACCAGCGAGTTGAGTCGATGCGTTGCCCGAGACCGTACCAGGTCGGGCGTAGCAAGGCCCGCGAGCCACAGATCGGTGCTGTGATTCAGGAAGCCCCAGGCCTCGGAAGCCAATGCAGTCAGGTGACCCACGCCACCGGTGCCTGCCTGCCCGCTGTTGGTGTACGGCATCGAGCGACTCTCCTTGTCCCGGGTCATCGGCCGGCCTCAGTGCGCTGATGCGAACGCACAGCCGCCCTCGAGTGTGCGGGCCCTTCCCCCCGCCGCGGGTTTTAGGATAACGCGATCCGCATGCGCGCGTCGCTCAAAACACGTGACTGGAAGTTCATTAGGATTAATTTGCCGTCGCGTAAATCGGCATTGGAATCTGACATTTCAGGGGGCGTCATGACGATCGGGATTCGGATCGCGCTGCTGTGCAGCGCGGCGACTGCCTGCCTTCTCACCTCGATCATCCGAGCGGATTCGCCTCGATTCGAGGTACCGGCGGGATCTCATCCGCACGATGTGGCGCCGACGCCCGCCGGCGGGCCGGTGTACTTCACCGCCCAGCGCTCGGGCAATCTGGGGATTCTGGATCCGGCAACAGGTCATGTCGACCTGGTCGCGCTGGGTCCTGGATCGGCCCCGCACGGCGTGATTGTCGGCCCTGATGGCGCGGCGTGGGTTACCGACGGCGGCCGAAACGCGATCGTCCGGGTCGACCCGTCGAGCCGCCAGGTGCGCCGATGGCCGCTGCCGGCGGACGCGCCGGACGCGAACTTGAACACGGCGACCTTCGATCGACGAGGCAGGATCTGGTTTACCGGTCAGGCCGGTTACTACGGCCGCCTCGATCCGGTCAGCGGCGACATCAAGTCCTGGAAGGCACCGCGCGGTGTCGGACCCTACGGCATCTGTACGACTCCGGCGGGGGACATTTACTTTGCCTCGCTGGCCGGAAGCTTCATCGCGCGGGTCGACCTCGACTCGGGCGGAGCGACGGTGGTCGAGCCGCCGACACCCAAGCAGGGCGCACGCCGTGTCTGGTCGGATTCGCGCGGCCGCATCTGGGTCAGTTACTGGAATACGGGACAGGTCGGCGCCTACGATCCGTTTTCGTCGAGCTGGCGCGAGTGGAAGCTTCCTGGAACCGCGCGTGCGTACGCGGTTTGGGTCGATTCCTCCGATCGGGTATGGCTGAGCGACTGGTCCACTAACTCGATCGTACGGTTCGATCCGGCCAGCGAGCGCTTTGATACGCCCGCTTCCGCCGTTGGCGTGCGGCAGATGATGGGACGAGACGGCGAGGTATGGGCGGCTGAATCTGGCAGCGACCGGCTCGTGCGGATATCGAACCGCTGATCGGTGGTGCGGTGGACCGCACTCGAGCGGGTCGGAGGTGACCTAAGCGAGCTGCGCCGCGGTCGCAGCACGCGCTGGCTGCCGTTGTGGCGCGCCGAGCAACTCCTTCAGCTCGGGGCCGGACAAGGTTTCCTTCTGCAGCAACAGCTGCGCTCCGCGCTCCAGCGCGCTGCGCCGCTCGGTCAGGATCCTGGTGCTCTCGGCGAAAGCCGCCTCGACCAGCTTGCGCGCGGCCAGGTCGATCTCGCGCGCGGTCTGCTCCGAGTAGTGTCTGGGCGACATGTCCTGGCCGTCCGGGGAAAGGAAGGTGGTCCGCTCCTGCTCATAGACGAGCGGCCCGAGCGTCGAATCCATCCCGTAACGGGCGACGATGCTGCGCGCGATCTGCGTGGCCTTGATCAGGTCGTCCGCGGCGCCGGTCGAAAGTTCGCCGTACACCAGCTGCTCGGCGGCGCGCCCGCCCAGCAGCGTGGCCATCCGGTTTTCCAGCTCGGTGCGCGTCATCAGGTAGCGGTCCTCGGTGGGACGCTGCAGCGTGTAGCCCAGCGCGCCGATGCCGCGCGGAATGATCGAGATCTTCTGCACCGGGTCCTGGCCGGGCAGAGCGCTGGCCACCAGCGCGTGCCCCATCTCGTGGTGCGCGACCACCGCGCGCTCGATCGCGCTCAGCACCCGGCTCCTTTTCTCCAGACCCGCCACGATGCGTTCGATTGCGATCGTGAAATCATCTATCGCAACCCGTTCATGATTGCTCCGCGTCGCCTGCAGCGCCGCCTCGTTGACCAGGTTGGCCAGATCCGCGCCGCTGAAGCCCGGCGTCAGCGCGGCGATGTGGTCCAGGTCCAGGTCGGGCGCAACGGCGATTTTTTTCGTGTGTACGCGCAGGATCTGCACCCGACCGGATCGATCGGGTCGATCGACCAGCACCTGGCGGTCGAAGCGGCCGGCGCGCAGCAGCGCCGGATCCAGGATCTCGGGCCGATTGGTGGCGGCGATCAGCACCAGGCCGGACCGCGGGTCGAAACCGTCCAGCTCGGCCAGCAGCTGGTTCAGCGTCTGTTCCTTCTCGTCGTGCCCGGCGATTCCGTAAGCCCCGCGCGCGCGCCCGAGCGCATCGATCTCGTCGATGAAGATGATGGCGGGCGCCTTCTTGCGTGCCTCCTCGAACAGGTCCCGCACCCGGGCCGCGCCCACGCCGACGAACATTTCGACAAACTCCGATCCATTGATCGAGAAAAACGGCACGCCCGCCTCGCCCGCGACCGCGCGCGCCAGCAGCGTCTTGCCGGTGCCCGGCGGGCCCACCAGCAGCACGCCCTTGGGCAGGCGCGCCCCCAGCCGCCCGTAGCGGACAGGGTCCTTCAGGAACCCGACCACCTCCTTGAGCTCCTGCTTGGCTTCGTCGACGCCGGCGACATCCTCGAACGTCACTTTGACGTCGGTTTCCACGTACACCTTGGCCTTGCTCTTGCCGATCGACAACAGGCCCGCTCCGACCCCCGCCCTGTCCTGCAGCCGCCGGATCAGGAAGAACCAGATCGCCGCGAACGCCAGCGCCGGCACGATCCAGCCGAGCAGATCCTTGAAGAACGTGTTTTCGATCACGCCGGTGAACTTGACGCCGTATGTATCGAGGTCCTTGGCCAGCTCCGGATCGACACGTGTCGTGAGGAACTGCTTGCGGCCGTCCGGCAGCGGCTTTTTCAGCGAGCCCTGGATCACGTTGGACGCGATTGCAATCGCCTCCACGTTGCCTTCCTTCAGCTGGCGCAGGAAGTCGCTGTACGCGAGCGGCTCGATCGCGCGGTATTGCACCCACGCGTTCTGCAGCATCAACACCCCGACGATCGCGAAGATGATGTAGACGATGTTGACCTGCGTCTTCGGGTCCATGGGTTCCTCCGCGCTCTTGCCCTGACCACGCCCCTCCCGCAAATGCGAGAGGGGGGGTCTCTTATTTCTCCTCTGCCACGACGATCGGAGAGGGGTCTGGGGCGGCGCGCTTGGGCCGCTTGCTTGGGCGCGACGCTCTAGGGCTCTTCGGTCTTTCCCACTCCCTGCCAGCGCGGTGCGATCGAGTGCTCGATTCCGAACAGGTCCAGCACGCGCGCCAGCGTGCCATCGACCAGGGCTTCGATCGAGTCTGGGCGCAGGTAAAACGCCGGCACGGGCGGAAATACCACCCCGCCCATCAGCGTGACCGCCTCCATCGCGCGAATGTGTGCCAGGTTCAGCGGAGCCTCCCGCACCAGCAACACCAGCCGGCGGCGCTCCTTCAGGCAGACATCGGCAGCCCGGCCGATCAGATTGTCGCCGAATCCGTGCGCAACGGCCGCCAAGGTCTTGACCGAGCACGGCGCGATCGCCATCCCGTCACAGCCGAACGAGCCTGACGCGATGCTGGCGCCCAGGTCGGTGACCGGATGGACGACGTCAGCGAGTGTCTCGATCGCCGCGCGGCGCAACCCGAGCTCGTGATGGGCATTGATCACGCCCGCCGACGACAGCACCAGGTGCGTTTCGACGCCTGCGCGCCGCAGGTGAGCCAGCAGCCGCGTTCCATAGATGGTCCCGGAGGCGCCGGTGATGGCGACGATCAGGCGGCGCGCGGTCACATGCGCTCAGACTACCTGTGCCTGCTTCAGCAGTTCCTGCAGTTCGCCGCTTTGAAACATCTCTGTCATGATGTCAGAGCCGCCGACGAACTGGCCATTGACGTACAGCTGCGGGATGGTCGGCCAGTTCGCGTACTCCTTCACGCTCTGCCGCACTTCCTCGTCGTCCAGAACGTTGACGGTGACCAGATTCTTAACCCCGCACGATTTCAGTATCTGCACCGCGCGACCCGAAAACCCGCACTGAGGAAACTGGGAAGTTCCCTTCATGAAGAGAACCACCTGGTTGCCTGAAACGGTCTGCTCGATGAATTGCTTTGTATCCATTGTGTTTATCCGGTCCTGAAGCCAATACGCGATCCAAGTGTATGAATAGGGCCCAAACACGTCAAACAGGGAAACACCCCATCGGCACGTTACTTGAAAACTTGAGTCCCCTGATTCGGCAAGAAGCGTATCCCGATACGCGATGCTTCGGGGCCCTGCTAAGCGCATCCGCGGCAACAATGTGATGGCAAAGGAGATAGCCATGACGCGCACGGATGTAAGAAAACTCGCCTGGACGCTTCGCCTGATCGGGTACGGCATGCTGGCGGTGACGGTCGGCCTGATGCTGTTCGCTACGCAGCTCAGCTCGGCTGCGCCCTCGACGTTCGCATCGGCGCGGCTGGCTAAGTAAGCGTTCGAACGCCGTTTTCCCCCTGCTGCGGCCGGGCGCCGGCTTCACCGGCGCCGCGCCACGCAAAGCCGCTCTATTCCGGACAGGTCGGTCCGGGTGCAGACCGACTGAAACCCGCTCTGTCGCATCAGTGCGCGCACCGCGGCGCCCTGGTCGTAACCGTGTTCGACCACCAACGCACCGCCCTCGTTCAGGTAGGCCTGAGCCTGCCCGATGATCGCGCGCAGGCACGCCAGCCCGTCGCCGCCGTCGGTCAGCGCGCCGCTGGGCTCGTACCCGAGCTCGTCCAGGTGAGGGTCTGCTGCGGCCACGTAGGGGGGGTTGGAGACAATCAGGTCGAAGCGCCGCCTCGCCGGTGCGAACCATTCGCCGTGCAGGAAGTGCACGCGCGCGCCCAGCTCGGCGGCGTTGGTGCGGGCCAGCTCCAGCGCCCGCTCCGACACGTCGGTCGCCCACACGCCGGCATCCGGTCGTTCCAGCGCCAGCGTGATCGCAATGCACCCCGATCCGGTCCCCAGGTCGATCACGCTCGGGCCGTTTTCGGCTTGCAGTTCCATTAGCGCCGCCTCGACCAGGCACTCGGTTTCCGGCCTGGGAATCAGCACCGAGCGGTCGACTCGAAAACGGCGCCCGAAGAACTCGCGCTGACCGAGCAGGTACGCCATCGGCTCACCGGCCAGGCGGCGTGTGCATAGCTCGCGAAAGCGCGCTTCCGCGCTTGCCGCGACCTGACGCTGCGGCTGAGCGATCAGCGATTCGCGCGTCGCCTCCAGCGCGAAGGCCAGCAGCGATCGTGCCTCTAAGGCGGCGATGCCCGAGGCTGCGATCAGGTCGCGCGCGCAGCTCACCCGCCCCACCTCACACCGAATCTGCAAGCGAGGCAAGCAGCTCGGCCTGGTGCTCTGTGGTCAGCGCGTTGGTCAGCTCGTCCAGATCGCCATCCAGGATCTGCTCGATCTTGTACAGCGTCAGGTTGATCCGGTGGTCGGTGACCCGGCCCTGCGGGAAGTTGTAAGTGCGCACCCGCGCCGAGCGGTCGCCACTGCCGATCAGCGAGCGTCGCTCGCTGGCTTCCTTTTCCTGCTGCTGGCGCAGCTGCTGGTCCTTCAGCCGGGCCGCCAGCACCTTCATCGCGCGTTCGCGGTTCTTGTGCTGTGAGCGGTCATCCTGGCATTCGACCACGATCCCGGTCGCCAGGTGCGTGATCCGCACGGCCGATTCGGTCTTGTTCACGTGCTGCCCGCCGGCGCCCGAGGCCCGGAACACGTCGATCCGGATTTCGGAAGGATCGATCGTCACGTCGTTGATCTCGTCAGCTTCCGGCAACACCGCCACGGTGCAGGCGGATGTATGAATCCGGCCCTGCGCCTCGGTTTCGGGCACCCGCTGAACGCGGTGGCCGCCCGATTCGAATTTCAGCCGACTGTAGGCGCCCTTGCCGATGATCCGCACGATCACTTCCTTGAATCCGCCCAGGTCCGACGGGCTCTGCGAGATCATCTCGGTCTGCCAGTGCTGCCGCTCCGCGTAGCGCATGTACATCCGAAGCAGCTCAGCGGCGAACAGCGCCGACTCCTCGCCGCCCGTGCCGGCACGAATTTCCAGGAAAATGTTTCGGTCGTCGTTCGGGTCGACCGGCAGCAGCAGGCGCTGCAGATCCGATTCGAGCGTCTCCAGCCGCCTTCGCACGCTGCCGGACTCCTCCTCCGCCAGCGTCCGCATCTCAGGGTCGCCGATCAGATCCTGCGCCGCGACCAGGTCGGCCTGCGCCCTGACGTACTCGTGGTAGCGCGCAACCACCGGTTCGATGTCGGCTCGCTCGCGCGACAGCCGCCGGAACTGGTCCAGGTCACGGGCCGCGTCCGGCATCGAGAGAGCGGTATCGATTTCCTGCAGGCGGCGCGCCAGCTGTGCCAGCTTGGCACGCATCGACTCGTTCATGAATAAGACGCTGGTGCCAGCTATTCGTGTTGCTGGTAGAAGCGCGCCAGCAGCTCGATCTGCCGGCGGCGCTCATCGTCGGGCGCCGACGCTGCATCGTTCAGCAAGGAGATCGGCGCGTGCAGGAACTTGTTGGTCAAGGCATGGGAAAACTGCTCCAGTACCGCCTCGGGCGACGCTCCGCGCGCCAGCAATCGGCGCGCGCGCTCCACCTCGCGGTTGCGCAGTTCCTCGGCCCGGCTTCTCAGCTCCCGGATCACCGGCACCGTGGCGCGGCCGGTCAGCCACGCTTCGAAATCGCGTACGCGCGATTCGATGATCGCCTCGGCCTGCGCGACCGCGGCCTGGCGCGATTCGGCCGCCATGTGGACGAGGTGCCCCAGGTCGTCGATCGTATACAGGTAGACATCCTGCAGCCGGGCCACTTCCGGCTCCACATCGCGCGGCACGGCCAGGTCGATCACGACGATCGGCCGGTGGCGCCGCGCCCGAATCGCGCGCTCGACCATCCCGAGTCCGATGATCGGCAGCGAGCTGGCGGTACATGACACGACCACATCGAAGCGCACCAGCGAGTCGGGCAGATCGCTCAGCCGCATCGACTGGCCATGCAGGCGGGTCGCCAGCGCATGGGCGCGCTCCAGCGTGCGATTCGCCACCGTGATCGATTTGGGATGACGTGCCGCGAAGTGGGTGGCGGCCAGTTCGATCATTTCACCTGCACCGACGAACAGCAGGTGACTGTGGTCGAGCTGACCGAAAATCCGCTCGCACATCCGCACCGCGGCGGCAGCCATCGAGACCGAATGGATCCCGATGTCGGTGCTCGAGCGGACCTCCTTGGCAACGGCGAAGGTGCGCTGGAACAGATGATTCAGCAACAGACCCAGCCCGCCCGCCTGGCGTGCCAGCCGCTCGGCCTGCTTCATCTGCCCGAGGATCTGCGGCTCGCCCAGTACCATCGAGTCCAGTCCGCTGGCAACCCGGAATGCGTGCCGGACCGCCTCGGTATGTGGCAGCAGGTAAGAGGCTCGGTGCAGGTCGTGTGGATCGATGCCCTTTTCGTGCGCGATGAACTCGGCCAGGGCTGCGCCGGCGTCGCGCGGCTCGTCGACCACACAGTACAGCTCGGTCCGGTTGCAGGTCGAGACGATCGCCGCCTCGCTCAGCGCGCTGGCGTAGCGCGAGCTGAGCCGCTCGCGCAGGCGCGCGATGGCTCCGCCGACCTCGTCCGGAACGAATGTGACCCGCTCTCTCAGGGGCAGCGGCGCGCTCTGGTGGTTCAATCCCACCGCGATCAGCTGCATCTCGGCCAGTTCGATTGCATTCTCCTTGGGGTCGCGCGCCGGCCAGATGGCAACCACGCAAGCTGCGCCGCGGCGACGCGTGCGCGCTCAGGGCCAAGTAATTGATTCGCAAGTATAGAGGGGCTCGATCGCACTGGATCCTGACCATCCGCAAGATGCATCGGCCATACCGCTGCTGTGAACGGGCTAGCTGCGCGATGGGTTGGTATGCAGTTGCAAATCGAAATGAGAAGCGTTATCATTTGCAACTAGGAGACCACGCGAGTGAAGGTGTTGATTACGCTGCTGTCCTTGTCTGGTTCGGTACTGGCGGCCGACCCCGAGGTCATGATCCAGCTGCGCGAGCACCGCTTTACGCCGTCCGAAATCAAGGTTCCGGCCGGCACCAAGGTGAAGCTGATCATCGACAACCAGGACCCTACGCCTGAGGAGTTCGACAGTTTCGCGCTGAACCGCGAAAAGATCGTGTTTCCCAATTCGAAAGGGATCGTTTTCATCGGTCCGTTGAAGCCGGGGCGGTACGAATTTGTCGGCGAGTTCAACCAGAGCAGCGCCAAGGGAGTCGTGATTGCAGAATAGGGCGCGCGGCGTGGATCGACTGGTCCTTCCTGCCGCGTCGGAGGTCGGGTTCTTGACGGAATCTCACGGGACATGTTTGCAGCCACGCTGATTGTTTTTCGCGAGTCGCTGGAAGCGGCGCTGATACTCGGAATCGTCGCGGCGGCCACGCGCACGATCGCCGGCCGCGCCTGGTGGATCGCGCTCGGCGCAGCCGCTGGCGTCGTCGGCGCGATCGGCGTAGCGGCCGTTGCCCAGTCGATTTCCCAGATGGCGGGCGGCGCGGGGCAGGAGTTGTTCACCGCCATCGTGCTCGCCCTTGCGGTGGCGATGCTCGCCTGGCATAACATTTGGATGGCCGGTCACGGACGAAAAATGGCCATGCAGGCCCGCGACCTCGGCCAGTCCGTCGCGCGGGGCGATGCGGCTCTGACGGCGATCATCACCGCCATTGCGCTGACCGTGCTGCGCGAGGGTTCCGAAACCGTACTGTTCCTGATGGGCATCGCCACTTCGACCGAATCGTCGCGCGCGGCGCTGGCGATCGGCAGCGTGCTGGGTCTTGCGGCAGGCGCCGCCGCTGGCGTGCTGATGTACGCCGGCCTGCTGCGCGTGCCGGTCAGCCGCTTGTTTGTCGTGACCGGTTGGTTGATCCTGCTGCTGGCCGCCGGTATGGCCGGTCAGTTCGCGCGCGTGCTGATACAGGCCGACGTGCTGCCGGCGCTGGCCTCGCCGCTATGGGATACGTCGTCCTGGATGCCTGATAACTCGCTGCTGGGTACCTTGCTGCATGCGCTACTCGGCTACCAGGCTCAGCCAAGTGCCACGCAGGTGCTGTTCTACTTCGCGGCGTTTGTGTTGATCCTTGCCGCGATGCGCCGCGCTCAATCGCGACCCGCCGCCTGACCGCCCGATCGTGCGGCTGCGTTCGAGTTTTGCCGCCGCAGTCGCGCTCGCGCTGGCGCAGTGTCTGCACGCCGCAGAGCCGTCCGACTATGTGTTGATGCCCAAGGTCGTGTACGGGGAACGGGCGATCGATATCAAGGCGGGCAGTTTCTCCGGACCAGGCCCCCGCAACAGCGCCGGCAGCGTGGCGCTGGAGTACTCCCCGACCACCTACTGGGTCACCGAGCTGTACACGGCCTTCGCCCGCTCCGGCGGAACCGGCACCCGCTTCGATGCGATCGAATGGGAGAACCGTTTCCAGTTGACCGAGCCCGGTGAATACGCCATCGACTGGGGCAGCGTGATCGAAGTGGAGAAGCCCCACGAGTCGGGCTCCGGCTGGAACCTGACACTCGGGCCGTTGATGCAGGGCCAGCTCGCCGATCGGTTTCAATGGAACTTCAACCCGCTGCTGTCGCGCAACCTGGCCGGGCCGTCGGGGGCGTCGACGAACATGGCGTACCAGGTTCAGCTGAAATACCGTTACCAGCAGTCGTTCGAGTTCGGAGCCCAGGGTTTCGGCGATCTGGGACCGTGGTACCACTGGTCGGCTTTGGAGCAACAGACGCACCGGCTCGGCCCGGCCATCTTCGGCAGGGTTCCGCTGGGTGGCCGCCGCGTCGTGTACTACAACGCTGCCTGGCTGTTCGGGCTGGTTCCCGGCGCATCGTCCGATACGGTGCGCGCACAGATCGAGCTTGAGTTCTGAAACGCATCGGCCGGATGTGGCAGCGGTTTGCCAGCTGCTCGCGTCGATGTCGCTGGTCGGCGCCTACGTGGCGCTGGTCAAGCCGCTGACGGCACTGTTTCCAGTCTTCGCGCTGGCGTTTCTGCGTTTTGCGATCGCCGCCGTTGTGCTGCTGCCCTGGACCTGGCGCGCCGCGCGCGAGCCGCCGTTGAGCCGGCCCGAATTGCGGCAGCTCTTCCTGCAGTCCTTCTTCGGCAATTTCCTGTTCTCCATTTGCATGCTATCGGGCGTGCAGCGGACCTCGGCGACCTCCGCCGGACTCGTGATGAGCGCACTGCCGGTGGTGGTTGCGCTGTTCTCGGGTGCGCTGTTGCGCGAACGCCTCAGCGGCCGCTTGCTGGTGGCGGTGTTGAGCGCGGCGGCCGGCATCGCCCTGGTGCAACTGGCCAAGCCAGCGCAGTCCTCCGCCGCTTCGAGCTGGCTCGGTGATGTGCTGGTGCTGGCCGCGGTGTGCTGCGAGGCTCTTTTCGTGGTGATTGGAAAGCGCTTGAGCGCAAAGCGCACGCCGATGCGGGTGTCGGCCTGGATCAATCTGTGGGGACTGGCGCTGACGGCCCCGATCGGACTGTGGCAGATGACGCGGGTCGATCCGTCGGCGATCGCTCCCCGCTTCTGGCTGTACCTGGTTTTCTATTCGCTGGCAGCGAGCGTCGCCGCCGTGGCGCTCTGGATGTCCGGATTACGCCGGATTTCGGCAGGCTTTGCCGGCGTTTTCACGGTCGCATTGCCGCTGTCGACCACCGCGGTGGCCGTCTGCGTGCTGGGTGAAGCATTGACGTGGCTTCACGCGATCGCGCTCACCTGCGCGATGCTGGCGATCCTGCTGGCCGCCTGGCCGACCGCGTCCCCCGCTTCGCGCCTCGGCTATTGATCCCCTCGAATTTTTTTCGCCTTCTTTACAGCGAAGGCGGGAAGATCTGCGTCTTTTCGATTCGCGGTGCCTTGTTGTTCGCGCCGTTCAAGCGGGGAGCGCTTCGATGGACGACTTGTTGATGCTGGTGCTGATCGCGGTTCTGTTCCTGGCGGGCTGGGGCCTGGCCGCGTTCTGCGAGCGCTTGTCCGGCCGCGGGAGGGCGTGATGCTCTGGGTCGGCATGATCGCTGCGGTCGGATTGCTGGTGTACCTGTGCGTCGCCCTGTTCGACGCCGAGAATTTTTGAGCGGGGCCACGGATGCAGACCCAATTCTGGCTCGACTTATCCGTCTATGCGGTGGTGTTGCTGGCCCTGGCCTGGCCGCTCAGCGCCTGGCTCGCTCGCGTGGCGTCGCCGCTGTTCGGGCAGCGCTCGCGTTTCGTGCAGTCGGTGGAACGTCCGCTGTGGCGGCTTGCGGGGATCGATCCGGCCCGCGGGCAGCGCTGGCCGCAGTACACCTTGGCGCTGCTGCTGTTCAACGGCCTCGGGGTGCTGGCCGTCTACCTGCTGCAGCGGGTCCAGGCGGGGCTGCCGCTGAACCCGGCCGGGTTCGGCGCGGTGGAGCAGGGCAGCGCCTTCAACACCGCGGTCAGCTTTGTGACCAATACCAACTGGCAGGGCTATACGGGTGAGCAGACGATGGCGCACCTGACGCAGATGGGGGCGCTCACCGTACAGAACTTCCTCTCGGCAGCCACCGGCCTGTCGGTGGCGTTCGCGCTGACGCGCGGCCTGGCGCGGCGCGGGCAGGAGACGCCGGCGGACGGCGAGCAGGCGGGGGTGATCGGCAACTTCTGGGCCGACCTGGTCCGCATCACGCTGTGGGTACTGCTGCCGATCTGTGTGCTCTACACGCTTGTGCTGGTCGGGCAGGGGTCGATCCAGAACCTGAAGGGCTTTACCGAGGTGACAACGCTGGAGGCGACCGCCTACGACGCGCCGAAGACCGATGCGTCCGGCCGGCCGGTGCTCGACGCGCAAGGCAAGCCGGTGACGGAACACCTGACCACGCACACCCAGCAGATTCCGGGCGGGCCGGTCGCGTCGCAGGAGGCGATCAAGGAACTGGGGACCAACGGCGGGGGCTTTTTCAACGCCAACTCGGCGCACCCGTTCGAAAACCCGACTGCGCTGACCAATTTCATCCAGATCCTGTCGATTCTGTTGCTGCCGACCGCAATCGTGCTGGCGTTCGGGCGCATGGTCGGCGATACGCGCCAGGGATGGACGATCCTGGCGGCGATGGCGCTTGTATTGATCGCGTTGATGGCGGTGGCGTTTTACGCGGAGCTGACCCCGAACCCGCGTCTGACCGCCTCCGGACTTGCTGCGGACCTGGGCAATTACGAGGGCAAGGAAACGCGCTTTGGCGTGGTGGCCTCGACCATGTTCGCCGCGATCACGACCGCCACCTCCTGCGGTGCCGTCAACGCGATGCACGATTCGTTCATGCCATTGGGCGGCGCGATGCCGATGAGCTTGATCCTGCTCGGCGAGGTGATATTCGGCGGCGTCGGCACCGGCCTGTACACGATGCTGGTGTACGTACTGACCGCGGTGTTCATCGCCGGGCTGATGATCGGCCGCACACCGGAATACCTGGGCAAGCGGATCGAAAGCTACGACATGAAGATGGTGGCGATCGCAATCCTGCTCACCCCGATCGTCGTGCTGTCCGGCGCTGCGATCAGCGTCGCGCTCGAGGCCGGGCGCGCGGGGATCAGCAACCCCGGCCCGCACGGCCTGTCGCAGATCCTGTACGCGTGGGGCTCGAGCACCAACAACAACGGCAGCGCGTTCGCCGGCCTCAATGCCAACACCCGCTTTTACAACCTCGGGCTGGCGGTCGCGATGTGGCTGGGCCGCTTCGGCACCATCGTTCCGGTGCTGGCCCTGGCCGGCAACATGGCGTTGAAAAAGCGTTCGGGCGCCGCGGTCGGCAAGATGCCGACCCACGGACCGCTGTTCGTCGGGCTGCTGATCGGCACGGTGTTCCTGGTCGGCGCGCTGACTTACGTGCCGGCGGTCGCACTGGGGCCGGTGGTCGAACACCTGCAACTGTTTTCGAAAGCAGCACCATGACCCACGCTCGTCTTGCCCTGTTCGATCCGGCGCTGGTGCGCCCGGCGCTGATCGACTCGCTGCGCAAGCTGGACCCGCGCGTCCAGTGGCGCAACCCGGTGATGTTCGTCTGCTATGTCGGCAGCGCGCTGACGCTGCTGCTGTGGCTGCAGGCGGTGCTCGGTCATGGCGAAGCGTCAGCCGGATTCATTCTGGCGATCAGCCTGTGGCTGTGGTTTACCGTCGTGTTCGCCAACTTCGCCGAGGCTCTGGCCGAGGGCCGCAGCTAGGCTCAGGCGGCCTCGCTGCGCGGACTGAAATCGGCCACGCCGGCCAGGCGGCTGCGCGGCTCCGACCACGAGGGCCCGTTCGACGAGGTGCCGGCGACCGCGCTGCGCAAGGGCGATTTGTACCGGGTCGAAGCAGGCCAGATCGTGGCCGCCGACGGCGAGGTGGTCGCCGGCATCGCTTCGGTGGACGAAAGCGCAATCACCGGCGAGTCGGCTCCCGTGATCCGCGCGGCGGGCTCGGATTTCTGCGCGGTGACGGGCGGCACGCGCGTGCTGTCCGACTGGCTGGTGGTGCGCGTGACGGCCGATCCCGGCGACACGTTCCTGGACCGGATGATCGCGATGGTCGAAAGCGCGAAGCGGCGCAAGACGCCCAACGAGATCGCGCTGACGATCCTGCTGGTGGCGCTGACGCTGATGTTCCTGCTGGTGTGCGTCACGCTGTATCCGATGTCGGTTTTCAGCGTGCAGGTCAGCGGAGCCGGATCGGCGGTCACGATCACCGTGCTGATCGCGTTGCTGGTGTGCCTGATCCCGACCACGATCGGCGGCCTGCTTTCCGCGATCGGCGTCGCGGGCATGGGTCGGATGCTGCATGCCAATGTGATCGCCACCTCCGGCCGCGCGGTCGAGGCGGCCGGAGACGTCGACGTGCTGCTGCTGGACAAGACCGGGACCATCACGCTGGGGAACCGCCAGGCCACGGAGATGAGTCCGGTCTCCGGCGTCACCGAGTCCGAGCTCGGGCAGGCCGCCCAGCTCGCATCATTGGCCGACGAAACGCCGGAAGGCCGCAGCATCGTCGTGCTGGCCAAGCAGCGGCTGAACCTGCGCGAGCACGATCTGGAAGCACTGCACGCGGCGTTCGTCCCGTTTTCGGCGCAGAGCCGGATGAGCGGGGTCGATCTGCCGGGCCGCGAGCTGCGCAAGGGCGCCGTGGACGCGGTGCGCGTCTACGTGGAGGGCAATGGCGGACGGTTCAACGAGGCGGTGAACCGCCTGGCCGACGACATTGCGCGGCGCGGCTCCACGCCGCTGGCGGTGGCCGAAAAGCGCGGCGGCTCGGCCCGGGTGCTGGGCGTGATCGAGCTCAAGGATATCGTCAAGGGTGGCATCAAGGAGCGCTTCGCCGAGCTGCGGCGGATGGGCATTCGTACCGTGATGATCACCGGCGACAACCGCCTGACCGCGGCCGCCATCGCGGCCGAAGCCGGCGTCGACGATTTCCTGGCCGAAGCGACGCCGGAGACCAAGCTGAAACTGATCCGGGAGCACCAGGCGCAGGCCAAGATGGTTGCGATGACCGGCGACGGCACCAACGACGCTCCGGCCCTGGCGCAGGCCGATGTGGCGGTCGCGATGAACTCCGGAACACAGGCCGCGAAAGAGGCCGGCAACCTGGTCGATCTGGACAGCAACCCGACCAAGCTGATCGAGATCGTCGAGATCGGCAAGCAGATGCTGATGACGCGCGGCGCGTTGACGACATTTTCGATCGCCAACGACGTGGCCAAGTATTTCGCGATCATCCCGGCAGCTTTCGCCGCCACCTACCCGCAGCTGAACGTGCTGAACATCATGCACCTGGCCACGCCCAACTCGGCCGTGCTGTCGGCGGTGATCTTCAACGCCTTGATCATCGTCGCGCTGATCCCGCTTGCGCTGCGCGGGGTGCCGTACCGCGCCCTCGGCCCGGGGCCGCTGCTTCGGCGTAACCTGTTGATCTACGGCGTGGGGGGGATCATCGTGCCGTTTATCGGAATCAAGGCGATCGATCTGCTGTTGGCTGCGGCAGGGCTCGCTTGACGGGGACCCGCATGCGTCAAATCTTCAGACCCGCAATCGGCCTGTTCATCGCTTTGTCGATCCTGACCGGGCTGATCTATCCGCTGCTGATGACCGGTATCGCGCAGGTTCTGTTTCCGCAGCAGGCCGGCGGCAGCCTGGTCGAGCGCGATGGCAAGCCGGTCGGCTCGCGCCTGATCGGACAGAACTTCTCGGACCCGAAGTACTTCTGGGGGCGCCTGTCGGCAACCTCGCCGATGCCGTACAACGGCGCCGGCTCGGGCGGCTCGAACCTGGCAGCGACCAACCCGGCACTGCTCGACCAGGCCAAGGGGCGGATCGATGCGCTGCGCGCGGCCGATCGAGGCTGGACCGCGGCGGTTCCGGCCGACCTTGCGACTGCCTCGGGCAGCGGCCTGGATCCCGATATCCGGCCCCAGTCGGCGCTGCTTCAGGTTGCGCGGGTGGCGCGATCGCGCGGGGTGGACGAGGCGCGGGTGCGCGCGCTGGTTGCGGATCACACGAAGGGGCCTCTGCTGGGAGTGATCGGGGAGCCTCGTATCAACGTGCTTGAACTGAACCTCGCACTGGACGCGATGAAGCCTTGACCGGCACCGAGGACCAACGCCCCGATCCGGACGCGTTGCTGGCCGCGATCCAGGCGGAGGCGGCCTCCGAGGGCGCGGCCGGTGAGCCGCGGCGGGGACGGCTGCGCGTCTACTTTGGCGCATCGGCCGGTGTCGGCAAGACCTATGCGATGCTTTCGGCCGCGCGCCGGCTGGCCGAGGACGGCGTCGATGTCGTCGTCGGTGTAGTCGAAACGCATGGGCGCAGCGAGACCGAAACGCTGCTCACGGGGCTGACCGTGCTGCCGCGTCGGCGGGTCGAGCTGCGCGGCGTCGCGTTGCACGAGTTCGACCTGGACGCGGCGCTCGCCCGTGCGCCGAGTCTGCTGCTGGTGGATGAGCTGGCTCACACCAATGCGCCGGGCTCGCGCCATCCGAAACGCTGGCAGGACGTCGAGGAGCTGCTGGAGGCCGGCATCGACGTCTTTTCCACGTTGAACGTCCAGCATCTGGAATCGCTGAACGACGTGGTCGCGGGCATCACCGGAATTCCGGTCGCCGAGACGATTCCGGACCGCTTCTTCGACCGCGCCGACGAAGTCGTGCTGGTGGATCTGTCGGCCGAGGAACTGCTGACCCGGCTGCGGGCCGGCAAGGTTTACCTGCCGGAACAGGCCGAGCGGGCACGGCAGAACTTCTTTCGCAAAGGTAATCTGATCGCATTGCGCGAGCTCGCTCTGCGGCGCACCGCCGAGCGGGTCGAGGAGGACGTTCAGGCCTATCGCGAGGCCAAGGCGATCGCGCCGGTGTGGAAGACGGCCGCCTCGCTGATGGTCACGGTCGGCCCACACGCGGGCGGCGAACAGGTGGTGCGAAGCGGTGCGCGACTGGCGCAACAGCTGAACGCGGAATGGTTCGCGGTGTACGCGGAAACGCCGTCTCTGCAAAGGCTGCCGGAAGTCGAGCGCCAGCGGGTTCTGGCCAGGCTGCGGCTGGCAGAATCGCTGGGCGGTCGGTCGGCGGTGATTGCATGCACCGATGCCGCTGAAGGCCTGGCCCAGTTCGCGCGCCGCAATAACGTATCGCGCATCGTGATCGGGCGGCGGGACTTTCGCCGCTGGCCGTTCCTGGCCGCCTTGAGCGTCCGCCTGGCGCGCAGGCTGCCCGATGCCGATATCTTTTTCGTTGCGCGCACCGAAGTGCAGGGCAAGTCTTCCCACGATGCGCGCCCCGCGGTGCCCGACGACCAGACCGCACGCCAGATCAACTGGGCCGGCTATGGCTGGGCGGCGGCGCTGTGCGCAGTGCTGACGCTGTTGCTGGCGCCGTTGCGCTCGCGCCTGGATCTGGCCAACGTCGTGATGCTGTACCTGCTGGCGACGGTCACGGCGGCGTTGCGGCTCGGGCGCGGCCCGGCTCTTCTGGCCGCGGTGCTGGGCGTCGGCCTGCTGGATTTTTTCTTCGTCTCGCCGTTTTACAGCCTGGGGGTCGACGATCGGAAGCACCTGGTCACGTTCGCGGTGATGCTGGCCGCAGGGCTGCTGGTGGGCCAGCTGACGGCCGGCTTGCGGTATTCGGCCCGCGTGTCGCAGAACCGCGAAGAGCGGGCGCGCGTGCTGTTCGAATTTGCCCGCGAGCTATCCTCGCAGCTCGAGCTGGAGCCGATCGTCGAGCGCGCGCAGGCTGCGGTTGCCGCTACGTTCCAGTCCCAGGTCGCGGTCCTGCTGCCCGATGACGGCGGCAGGCTGCGCGCGCCGGCACAGATGCCCGACGAGGTCGAGCTGGGAGCCGCGCAGTGGTCTTTCGATCGCGGCGCACCGGCCGGTTTGGACACGGACACGCTGGCCGGCTCGAAGTGCCTGTACCTGCCGCTGCGTGCGCCGATGCGGGTGCGCGGCGTGCTCGTCCTGAAGCCCCGCTCGCGCCGTCTGCTGCAGATACCGGAGCTGCGCCAGCAACTCGATACATTCGCCTCGCTGATCGGCATTTCGCTGGAGCGGGTCCACTACGTCGAGGTGGCCCGCCAGGCGGCGATG
>VBCK01000076.1 GCA_005882215.1 Betaproteobacteria bacterium
TCGAGATCGCCGACGTGGACGGCGAGAAGCAGTTCGAGGTGCTGTCGACCAACGGCGACACGTTCCTGGGCGGCGAGGACTTCGACCAGCGGATCATCGACTACGTGATCGGCGAGTTCAAGAAGGAGCAGGGCGTCGACCTGGGCAAGGACGTGCTGGCCCTGCAGCGCCTGAAGGAGGCCGCAGAGAAGGCCAAGATCGAGCTGTCCTCGTCGCAGCAGACCGAGATCAGTCTGCCGTACATCACGGCCGACCAGAGCGGGCCCAAGCACCTGAGCATGAAGCTCACGCGCGCCAAGCTGGAGGCGCTGGTCGAGGATCTGATCCAGAAGACGGTCGAGCCGTGCCGGATCGCGATGAAGGATGCGGGCGTGAAGATGTCCGACATCAACGACGTGATCCTGGTGGGCGGACAGACCCGGATGCCCAAGGTGCAGGAAACGGTGCGCGAGCTGTTCGGGCGCGAGCCGCGCAAGGACGTCAATGCGGACGAGGCGGTTGCGGTGGGCGCCGCCATTCAGGGCGCCGTGCTGTCGGGCGAGCGCAAGGACGTGCTGCTGCTGGACGTGACGCCGCTGTCGCTGGGCATCGAAACGCTCGGCGGCGTGATGACCAAGATGATCCAGAAGAACACCACGATCCCGACCAAGTTCGCGCAGGTCTTCTCGACCGCGGAGGACAGCCAGCCGGCGGTCACGATCAAGGTGTTCCAGGGCGAACGCGAGATGGCTTCCGGCAACAAGCTGCTGGGCGAGTTCAACCTGGAGGGCATTCCGCCGTCTCCACGCGGGCTGCCGCAGATCGAGGTCACGTTCGACATCGACGCCAACGGGATCCTGCACGTGAGCGCCAAGGACAAGGCGACCGGCAAGGAAAACAAGATCGCGATCAAGGCCAACTCGGGTCTGACCGAGGAGGAGATCCAGCGGATGGTGCGCGATGCCGAGGCCAACAAGGCCGAGGACCATCGCCGCTTCGAGCTGGCACAGGCTCGCAACGTGGGCGACGCCACGGTGCACCAGATCCGCAAGGCCTTGAGCGAGCACGGCGGCAAGCTGGACGCGGCCGAGAAGGGCGGAATCGAGGCCGCGGTCAAGGAACTCGAGGACGCCCTGAAAGGCGACGACAAGGAGTCGATCGAGTCCAGGACCAAGGCGCTGATGGCCGCTTCCCAGAAGCTGGGCGAGAAGATGTATGCGGACACGCAGGCGCAGGCCGCAGAGTCGACCCAGTCCGCCTCGCAATCGGCCGAGCCCGAGAAGAAGCCGGCCGACGATGTGGTGGACGCCGATTATCGGGAAGTGAAGCGGGGCTGAACATCGCCGCGCAGGGTTTGTGGGCGGTCCGCCCCGCGGGTTCGATCGATCCGCGCGGTGGACCGTTGTTTGTCGCAGTCTGACGGCTTATGTCCAAACGAGATTTCTACGACATCCTGGCCGTGGCCAAGAACGCCTCCGAGGAAGAGATCAAGAAGGCGTATCGCAAGCTGGCGATGAAGCATCACCCGGACCGCAATCCGGACGACCACCACGCCGAGGGCAGATTCAAGGAGGCCAAGGAGGCCTACGAGGTCCTGTCGGATTCCCAGAAGCGCGCTGCCTATGACCGCTTCGGACACGCCGGCGTGGATCCGAACGTGGGTGCGGCGGCCGGCGCCGGCATGGGCGGCTTTGCCGAAGCCTTCGGCGACATCTTCGGCGATATCTTCGGAAGCGCGACCCGGGGCGGGCGTGCCGGCGGCGCGTTCCGCGGCGCGGATCTGCGCTACAACATGGAAATCTCGCTGGAACAGGCGGCCCGCGGCTTCAACACCGATATCCGCGTTCCGGCCTGGGATCACTGCGAGACCTGCGGAGGCAGTGGCGCGCGGCCGGGAACCAAGCCGAAGGTCTGCGGCACCTGCGGCGGCTCCGGCGCGGTCCGGATGACGCAGGGCTTTTTCTCGATCCAGCAGACCTGCCCGACCTGTCACGGCAGCGGGCGCGTGATTCCCGACCCGTGCACCACCTGCCACGGCGACGGGCGCGTGAAGCGCAACAAGGTGCTCGAGGTCAGCATACCGCCCGGTATCGACGAGGGGCAGCGCATTCGCCTCGGCGGCAAGGGCGAGCCGGGCATGAACGGGGGCCCGGCCGGCGATCTGTATGTGGAGATCCGGATCAAGCCCCACGACGTGTTCCAGCGCGATGGCGACGACCTGCATTGCGAAGTGCCGGTCTCGGTGGCGACGGCGACGCTCGGCGGCGAGCTGGAGGTGGCAACGCTGAGCGAGAAAGTCAGCATCGCGATTCCGGAGGGAACCCAGAGCGGCAAGACGTTCCGTCTGCGCGGCAAGGGAATCAAGGGCGTGCGCTCGAGCTATCCGGGCGACCTGTTTTGCCATGTCCGGGTCGAGATCCCGGTGCGGCTGACCGAGAAGCAGAAGAAACTGCTGCGCGATCTGGAGAACTCGCTGAAGGAAGGCGGCGCCAAGCACTCGCCCCAGGCACGCTCCTTCATGGAGCGGATGAAGGGCTTCTTCGCCACCGAGTAGTAGATTCGAGCTGACGCCGTTGCATTGCCGACCGGTCGCGTCCGAACCGGTTCGCGCCTTCGCCCAGTTGGAACTTCACAACTTAGCTGGGCACGTACGCCAGCCGCACGTACAGCGGCGCGTACGGCTCGGCCTGGGTGACCTCGACCAGGTTCTCGCGCGCCAGCTCCAGCAGCGCCAGGAAGTGCACCACCAGCACCGCCACGCCCTGCGCCGGATCGAACAGGTCGCAGAACTCGGCAAAGCGCCGCCCCTGCAGGTACTTCAGGATCCGGCTCATATGCTCGCGCACCGAAAGCTCTTCTCGCGCGATATGGTGGTGCGCCGTGAGGCTGGCGCGCCTGAGCAGCTCGAGCCAGGCGCGCTGCAGATCGGCCGGCCCCACGGCCGGAAGGCGCAGGATCATCGTCTGCTCGATCACGGCGATTGCCTGCACGAAGTCGCGCCCCAGACGAGGCTGCTCGTCGATCTGCTGCGCGGCCAGCTTGATCCGCTCGTATTCGACCAGCCGGCGCACCAGCTCGGCGCGCGGATCCTCGACCTCCTCGTCGGTGTCGGCCTTCCTGACCGGCAGCAGCATGCGCGACTTGATTTCGATCAGCAGCGCGGCCATCAGCAGATACTCGGCCGCCAGCTCCAGGTTGCGCGCGCGGATCTGCTCGACATAGGCCAGGTACTGTTCGGTCAGCGGCGCCATCGGAATGTCGAGCACGTTGAAGTTCTGACGCCGGATCAGGTACAGCAGCAGATCCAGCGGACCCTCGAAGGCATCCAGGATCACCTCGAGCGCGTCCGGCGGGATGTACAGATCCTCCGGCATCGAAAAGAGCGGCTCGCCGTAAAGGCGGGCGAGCGCCACGCCGTCGACGGCGTTCGGCGTCACAGGCGGGCCGGCCACCGTCTCGGCGGGCAGTTTCAGGTCCGGCGCGGCGTCATTCATGGAAGGGGTTGCGAACGGTCAGCGCTTCGATCTTCCGGTCGGCTGGCAGGTTCTCGGAGTACAGCACCTTGCAATGGGCCATCAGGGCCGCCGCGATAATCGACGCATCATAAAGGGCGTAGCCGTACCGCTCCGCGATCGCGCGCGCCCCATCGTGCGTCTCGGGCGATAGCGGGTGGACCCGGCACACGTTGCGCACGACCTCCAGCACGTCCGCGACGGCAGCCCATGTCATTCCGAACTTTCGGGTTGCGATGCTGGCGAACTCGTTCAGTACCTGAACGGACACGTGCCCGCCGCCGGCGATCAGAGCCTCGGCGACGTCGGCCTTTGCCGCGTCCGCCGACACCAGGTAAAGCAGGATGTTCGTGTCATGGAACGCCTCAGCCTCGCTCATGCGCTTCCAGGCGATCGAACTTGAAGTCTTGCGGAATCCGCCCTCGGTATTTCCTCAGGCGCGCGAGCAGTTCGCGGGCCGTCGGTTTGCGGGCGATCTCCAGCACGCGCGCTCCGGCCACGTGGATCTCTATCTCCTCGCCTTCCTTCAGCTTCAACGCCTCCACCACCGCGGCGGGAAGCCGCACGGCAAGGCTGTTACCCCACTTTGCGACTTGCATACGGCCGGCGGCTCCCTCGGTCCGGATGGATATACATCTTTTGCGAGTATATCTTTCGATCCCCGTCAGCACAAGGTTCGTGATCGATATCAAGAGATCATTTCTTGGAAACTTGCCTCTGCGAATGGAACGCCTTCGAGATGAGCCGCATCGACTCGGGCGAGTCCCACTCGCGCGCGCCGTAGATCTTGTCGAGCACCCGCCCGTTGGCATCGACCAGCACGGTCAGGGGAATCGTGGAAGCGCCCAGCATGTTCTCCATCTGCAGGTCGTGGTCGATGAAATGCCGGATCGTCGCGTTCGATCGATTCAGGAAGGCCAGGGCTTTTTCCGGATAGTCGTCGGTGGAGATCCCGATGACAGAGAACGCAAGACGGTCTTCCCGCCAGGCCAGCCTTTCGAGCGAAGCCATTTCCTGAATACAAGGGCCGCACCAGCTGGCCCAGACGTTGATCAGCAGGGGTCGTCCGCGGTACTCCGCGAGCCGGCGCGGCGGGCCGTTCAGACCCTGCAGGGTCGCTTCCCGCAAGACCCCTCCGATCGGCACTTCGCCCGGAGTACGGGCGGGCGCGAGGGGTGAAACGACCAGAGCCAGGCACAGCAGGGCGCAGCCGATCCGCCAGCCTGACATGAACACGGGCCATTCGCGAAACACCGGGGGATTTTAGGCGCGGCCCAGTCCGCATCGACTACCGAGAGCGGTCGATCGAAAATTGGGAGATGATCCCCCGACACGGCCAAAGACCCCGGATATCGCCACAAGGAGCGTCAACATGAAATACCTGTGCCTCGTATACGGCGAGGAAAACAAGATCGCGACGATGGACGATCACGAATGCCTCGCCTGCGATGCGGACCTGCGCGCGAGCGGTCACTGCATCGCGTCCGAAGCGCTCGAGGCGGTTGCGACGGCAGCAACGGTGCGGATACGCAACGGCCGGCTGTCCATCTCCGACGGGCCCTTCGCGGAAACGAAGGAGACGCTGGCGGGCTTCTACCTGATCGAGGCGCGCGACCTGAACGAGGCGATCCAGCTCGCGGCAAAAATACCGCCGGCGCGAGTGGGCAGCGTCGAGGTACGTCCGGTCCGGCCCATCCGCGAGCAGCCGCGATCCGGCGCACACGAGCCGGCGTGACGCCGGTGCCGAACGCTTTCCGTCGTCACATGGCCCGAACTCCATGACGCTCACGAACGGGGTAGCCGTGCAACCGGAGGCGGACGCGGCGCGCCTGCCGCTGCGGCGCTTGCACCGGGCGCCCGAGCCCGAGTGCGTCGCCGCGCTGCTGGATGCCGCCCGGCTCGACCCGCAGCGGGCCGCCTCGGCACGGCAGCTGGCGCAGCAGTTGGCCGGCGTGCTGCGCCAGCGGCGCGCGCGCAGCGGCGGCGTCGATGCGCTGATGCACGAGTTTTCGCTGTCGAGCCAGGAAGGCGTTGCACTGATGTGCCTGGCCGAGGCGCTGCTGCGCATTCCCGATGTGGCCACCGCCGATGCGCTGATCCGCGACAAGCTCACCGGCGGCGACTGGCGCTCCCATATCGGCCGCGGCCGCTCGCTGTTCGTCAACGCGGCCGCGTGGGGACTGATGATCTCCGGTGAGCTGGTGGCCACGCATAGCGAGGAGGGCCTGGGCGCGGCGCTGGGGCGCCTGATCGCCCGGGGTGGCGAGCCGGTGATCCGGCGAGGCGTGGACCTTGCGATGCGGCTGCTCGGGCAGCAGTTCGTTCTGGGGCGCACGATCGAGGAGGCATTGCAGCGGGCCCGGGCGTGCGAGGCGCGCGGCTATCGCTACTCGTTCGACATGCTGGGAGAAGCCGCGCTGACCGCGCAGGATGCGGAGCGCTACCTGCGCGATTACGAGCAGGCGATCGAGGCGATCGGCCAGGCTGCGGCCGGGCGCGGTGTGCACGACGGCCCCGGCATCTCCGTGAAGCTCTCGGCGCTGCACCCGCGCTACGCGCGGGCCCAGCGCGAGCGCGTGCTGGCCGAGCTCGGCCCCCGGATCGCGCACCTGTGCGTGGCGGCGCGGGATCGGGGAATCGGTTTGAACATCGACGCCGAGGAAAGCGAAGTGCTCGAACTGTCGCTGGACCTGCTCGAGCCACTGGCCGCGATGCCGCAACTGTCGGACTGGCCCGGCCTGGGCTTCGTGGTGCAGGCCTACCAGAAGCGGGCGCCCGCGGTGATCGATTACGTGGCGCAACTTGCCCAGCGGCATCGCCGTCGCCTGATGGTGCGGCTGGTCAAGGGCGCGTACTGGGACAGCGAGATCAAGCGGGCGCAGGTCGAGGGGCAGGCCGATTTTCCGGTGTTCACGCGCAAGGCCCACACCGACG
>VBCK01000298.1 GCA_005882215.1 Betaproteobacteria bacterium
CAGCCGCCGCCCCTGCCGCTCGCTGACGTCGATCGCGGTCTGGCCGCGGTCCTGCATGACGAGCTGAAAGCTGCTGCGCACATCCGGCCGGATTTCCGCCACCCGGTTCAGGTTTACCAGGAAGGAACGTTGGGCCCGGAAGAAACTCTTCTCCGACAGAACGGCTTCTAGGTCACCCATGGCGTAATTGACCCAGTAGCCCTCCTCGACCGTCTGCGCGCGCACGATGCCTGTGTCAATCCGGAAAAAGCAGATGTCGCCAGGATCCAGCAGCAGCAGGCGATTCGCCTTGCGCGCAACGATGCGTTCGAGCCCACGAGGGGCGGCAGTCAGGACACCGCGGACCTTCTCGTCGTGCTCGAGGCGAGCTGCCCGATAGTTGTGGATGCTCCAAGCACGATCGATCGCTGCATCCAGCTGCTCGGGCTCGACGGGCTTGAGCAGGTAGGCCAGTGCCTGGGCCTGGAACGCGCGAAGCGCGTGCTCATCGAAGCCGGTGACGAAGACCACCAGCGGGAGAGAAACAGGGCGTGCAATCGCGCGCAGCACTTCGAATCCATCCAGACCCGGCATCTGAATGTCGAGAAAGATCAGGTCAGGTCGCAGCCGCTCAATCAGCTCCAGCGCCCGCAGCCCATCTTCCGCCTCGCCAATGATTTCGATCCGCGGGCGGCTCGACAACAGCCGGCGCCCCACAGATCACCAGGCGGCAGGGTCCGACCTTGGGTGAAAAGCCGTGCTTGATCGCGTTCTCTACCAGTGGCTGTAGGATTAAGGATGGAATCGGCCGATCGGCAACTGCGTCGGCGACGTGGAACTGAACCTGCAGGCGCTCCCCGAATCGCATCTGTTCGATATCTAGATAGGTCCGCAGAAAGTCGATCTCCTCGTGCAATGGGGAAAACGACTTATCAGTCTGGGTCAGCACGTACCGGAATATGCGTGCCAGCCTGAGCGTCATGGCTTCTGCCAGCGTCGGGTCCTGGTGAACCAGCGCGGCGATCGTGTTCAAAGAATTGAACAGGAAGTGCGGGTTGATTTGTGCGCGCAGCACCCGCAACTCGGCCTGTACGAGCTGGTGCACCAGGCTGGCTTCGCGCTGGGACAACTCGATGCGCTCGCGCTCGCGGGCGAGCGCTTCCAACCGGCGCCCGAGCACCTGCGCCCCTTGCCGGATCATGTCGATCTCGCCGCTCAGCAGAAGGCCGCGCCGTGCGCCCTGCTGGATGGAAAGCGCAAGCGGCTAGGCATTGCCGACCCGCACCGGAAAGGTGCCCTCCGCCGCGGCGGACTCTCCCGCGGGAACGATGCGCACGCCCACGTTCAGGGTGTCGCCGAGGAACCGTTCGGCCGCCTCGCACGCCGACGCATCGGTTTCTTGCCGTGCCAGACGCTCGCGCAGATCCGCCAGTATCAGTTGCGGATCGCGACGGCCGAACACGCGGCGGTCCACCCATCGGTCGCTGAGACGTGCGAACCAGCCAAACAGCAGAACGCCGAGGGCGGCTGCGGCGCAGATGACCGCGGCGGCTACGGCGTCAGTGGCCGTACGCAGTGCGGGCTCACCGTCCGCCTGCCGGGTGACAAGCCAGGCGAGCGCCATGCCCAGTGTCCACGCGAAGACCACCCGCAAGCCGAGCTTGGCAAAGCGATCGGATGCCTGGAAACGTCCGAGGTAGGCCAGTACGCCAAGCATTGTAAGGACCATGCTCTGCTTGACCAGCACGTCGAGTGCGGCATCCCAACGCAGAGGAACAATCGCGGAGTGCTGAATCCAATGCGTCGCCAGGCTCAATAGGGGCCCACTTGGGATCAGGACGACCGCCGCCCGCTCCACCGCCGATTCGAAGCGCGGCCGCAGGATCAGGATTCCACCCAACAGGACCGCCACTGCGTTATAGCCAACCGCCACACGCACCGTGTCGAGCCATTGCGGTTGCTCGAGAGTCGTCGCGACAAGGATCGTAACCAGGATGCCGGCCGCCGCACTTGCTCCCGCCAGTAGCCAGCGGGTCGCAAGCGGTCGATGCGCGGGGTCAACGCCGGCATCCCAGAACAGCAGCAGACAGACCGGCCAGGCCGCGGCGGCGGCGAATGTCAAGCAGCTGATCCAGGCCAGGACGATCGACTCCGGCGAAAGCCCCGCGGCCAGCAACCCGAAGCGCGCCAGGCCGCCGAGGCTCCACACCGCAGCGCACGCAGCGTTCATCGCGCGCGCGCGCCGCCCCGAATCCGGCGATTGCCACGCCAGAAACGCCAACACCACCGCTAGCGTTGAACTCAAGCCGTAGCCGATCAGCTGCCCGAACAGCACGGCCGGATTGACCAA
>VBCK01000077.1 GCA_005882215.1 Betaproteobacteria bacterium
CAGCAGGAACGGCAGCCGCCACCAGCCGCTGTTGGCGAACGCGTCTTCCCCGACCCAGGTGCGGGTGCCCAGGATCACCAGCAGCGCCATGAAAAGGCCCACCGTGGCGGTGGTCTGGATCCAGGACGTGAAGTAGCCGCGCCGGCCGTGCGGCGCGTGCTCGGCCACGTAGGTGGCCGCTCCGCCGTACTCACCGCCCAGCGCCAGGCCCTGCAGCAGCCGCAGCGAGATCAGGATCACGGGAGCGGCGATGCCCCAGGTCGTGTAACCGGGCAGCAATCCGATCAGGAAGGTCGACGTTCCCATGATCGTGATCGTGATCAGGAACGTGTACTTGCGGCCCACGATGTCCCCGATCCGACCGAAGATCACCGCCCCGAACGGGCGCACCGCGACGCCGGCCGCAAAGGCCAGCAGCGTCATGATGAACTGCGCGGTGGTCGACAGCGGAGCGAAGAACTGCTTGCCCACGACGGCCGCCAGCGTGCCGAATATGTAGAAGTCGTACCACTCGAACACCGTGCCCAGCGACGAGGCGAAGATGACTTTGCGTTCTTCCGGCGTCATCGGTCGCCCGCTGACGTCCGGCGGCTGCTGTGCGACGCCGCCCGCTGCTACGCTCATTGGTGGTCTCCTCGGTTCAGTCGGATCGAAGGCCTTGATATGCTTGGCGCGGATCCTGTGGATCGTCTGATTGTGCGCCCGCGCGCTTGGCCGCTTGAGCAGTCTAGTCGGCGTGGCGGGCGCCGCAAAGGTGCAGCGCGGCAATACCGCCGGCATACTTGACGGCGATACTGAATATAATTACAGTACCGCTGGTAATTTATTCAGTGTCGGCAACTCAACAGCCGATTAACGGCCGATTCGGCATCACGATTCGGCATTTCGTCAGACGACGGCGGAGGATTCAAGCAATGGATGACGCAAGGGGTGCCTTCGTGGCAGACAGCAAGGAGCGTCAGAAGGCACTGGCAGCGGCGCTGTCGCAGATCGAGAAGCAGTTCGGCCGCGGCGCCATCATGCGGCTGTCCGACGATGAGGTCGAGCGCGACATTCAAGTCGTGTCGACCGGCTCGCTCGGGCTCGACATCGCGCTGGGCGTGGGCGGGCTGCCGCGCGGTCGCGTGGTCGAGGTCTATGGCCCGGAATCCTCGGGCAAGACGACGCTGACGCTGCAGGTGATCTCGGAGATGCAGCGCATCGGCGGCACCTGCGCCTTCATCGATGCCGAGCATGCGTTGGATGCCCAGTATGCGCAGAAGATCGGCGTGAACCTGCACGATTTGCTGATTTCGCAGCCGGACACGGGCGAGCAGGCGCTGGAGATCGTCGATGCGCTGGTGCGTTCGGGCTCGGTCGATTTGATCGTGATCGATTCGGTCGCGGCGCTGACGCCGAAAGCCGAGATCGAAGGCGAGATGGGCGATTCGCTGCCGGGCCTGCAGGCGCGCCTGATGAGCCAGGCGCTGCGCAAGCTGACCGCGACCATCAAGCGCTCCAATTGCCTGGTGATCTTCATCAACCAGATGCGGATGAAGATCGGCGTGATGTTCGGCAACCCGGAAACGACGACCGGCGGCAACGCGTTGAAGTTCTACGCCTCGGTGCGGCTCGATATCCGCCGGGTCGGTTCGATCAAGAAGGGCGAAGAGGTGATCGGTTCGGAGACCAAGGTCAAGGTCGTCAAGAACAAGGTCGCGCCCCCGTTCAAGCAGGCCGACTTCGACATTCTGTACGGCGAAGGCATCTCGCGTGAAGGCGAGGTGGTCGACCTGGGAAGCCAGCACGGGATCATCGAGAAGTCCGGCGCCTGGTACAGCTACAACGGCGATCGGATCGGCCAGGGCAAGGACAACGCCCGCGAGTATCTGCGCGAGCGCCCGGCCCTCGCGCTGGAGATCGAGAACAAGATCCGCGAACGCGTCGGCATCGCTGTGCGCAGCGAAGAGGCGCCGGCATCTGAATAGTTCCGGCTCGAAGCTGCTGCGGAGCGCGGTCGCGCTGCTGTCGCGCCGCGATTTCAGCCGCGCGGAGCTGCGCGGCCGCCTGCTGCGGGCGGCCAACGACCCTGCCGCCGAGGCCGAGGTGGACCGGGTGCTGGACACCGTACAGGAGCAGGGTCTGCTGTCCGAAGAGCGTTTCATCGAAGGGTTCGTCAGGACACGGCAAGCCCGTTTCGGCCCGGCGCGCCTGCGGCACGATCTGTCGCGCCGGGGCGTGAGCGAAGATCGGATCGACGCCGCGCTCAAGTCGGCCGGGTGCGACGAGTACGCGGCCGCGCACGCGTTGTGGCTGAAGCGCTTCAAGTCGCCCCCGCCCGATGCGCGCGCCTGGGCTCGCCAGGCGCGCTTTCTGGCCGCGCGCGGCTTTTCGCACGACGTGATCCGACGGGTCTTGAAGGCGCGCTAGCCTGCTAGGTTCTCAACGGTCAGCCCGCTCGGGGCTGCTAAGATCGCGCGCGCCGTGTGCGCTTCGGCGGGCAAGCGAGGTCCGTCCAATGAAAATCCACGAATACCAGGGCAAAGAGATTCTGCGCCGCTTCGGGGTCCCGGTGCCCCGCGGGATCGCCTGCTTCAGTGTCGATGAGGCGGTCGATGCGGCGCGCAAGCTGGGAGGGCCGGTCTGGGTCGTGAAGGCGCAGATCCACGCCGGCGGGCGAGGCAAGGGCGGCGGCGTCAAGGTGAGCCGCTCGATCGAGGAGGTCCGCGCCAACGCCGCGGCGATCCTGGGCATGCGGCTGGTCACGCACCAGACGGGCCCGGGCGGTCAGATCGTGCGCCGGCTGCTGATCGAAGAGGGAGCCGACATCCGCAAGGAGCTCTACGTGGGGCTGGTGGTCGACCGCGTCAGCCAGCGGGTCTGCCTGATGGCTTCGTCCGAGGGCGGGATCGACATCGAGGACGTGGCCGCCCGGATGCCCGAGAAGATCCACAAGCTGATGGTGGATCCGGTCGCCGGGTTGAGCGGCGCCGAGGCCGACGAGGTCGCGCTCGGAATCGGCGTGCCGCAGGCGGCCCTGGTGTCGGCGCGCGCGGCGCTGCAGGGTCTGTACCGCGCCTTCTGGGAATGCGATGCGTCGCTGGCCGAGGTCAATCCGCTGGTGCTGACCGGGGACGGGCGCGTGGTGGCGCTGGATGCGAAGATCAATTTCGACTCCAACGCGCTGTATCGCCACCCCGATATCGCCGAGCTGCGCGACCTGGACGAAGAGGACCCGGCCGAGATCGAAGCGTCCAAGTTCGACCTGTCGTACATCCAGCTCGACGGCAACATCGGCTGCCTGGTCAACGGGGCCGGCCTCGCAATGGCGACGATGGACACGATCAAGCTGTACGGCGGCAATCCGGCGAACTTTCTGGACGTCGGCGGCGGCGCCACCGCCGAGAAGGTGACGGAGGCGTTCAAGCTGATGCTGCGCAACGCGCAGCTGAAGGCGATCCTGGTCAACATCTTCGGTGGCATCATGAAGTGCGACACGATCGCCGAAGGAGTGGTGGCCGCATCGCGCGCGGTGCAGCTCGGCGTTCCGCTGGTGGTCCGGATGAAGGGCACCAACGAGATGCTGGGCAAGCAGAAACTGGCCGAGTCGGGGCTGCCGATCATCGCCGCCGACACGATGGCCGAGGCGGCGCAGAAAGTCGTCGCTGCCGCCGGCCAAGCCAATCGGGGATGAAGCGATGAGCATCCTGGTCGACCGCAGCACGCGCGTGATCACGCAGGGCATCACCGGTAAGACGGGACAGTTCCACACCAAGGCGTGTCTCGAATACGCGAACGGCCGCAACTGTTTCGTGGCCGGCGTCAATCCGAAGCGCGCCGGCGAAACGTTCGAGGGGCTGCCGATTTTCGCGACCGTGCGCGAGGCCAAAGCGCGCACCGGCGCCGGCACCTCGGTGATCTACGTTCCGCCGGCGGGCGCCGCCGAGGCGATCTGGGAAGCCGTGCAAGCGGACCTGGACCTGGTGATCTGCATCACCGAGGGCATTCCGGTGCGCGACATGATCGTGGTGCGTGACCGGATGCGCCGGGAAAAGCGGCGCACGCTGCTGCTCGGACCGAACTGTCCGGGCGTGATCACTCCGGAGGAGATCAAGATCGGGATCATGCCGGGGCACATCCATCGGAAAGGGCGCATCGGGGTCGTGTCGCGCTCGGGCACGCTCACGTACGAGGCGGTGGCGCAGATCACGGACCTGGGGCTTGGCCAGTCCACCGCCGTGGGGATCGGCGGCGACCCGGTGAACGGCTTGAAGCACGTCGATGTGCTGCGACTTTTCAACGACGACCCCGATACGGACGCGGTGGTGATGATCGGGGAAATCGGCGGCAGCGACGAGGAGACTGCGGCACGGTGGGTGCATGAGCACATGGACAAGCCGGTGGTCGGCTTCATCGCCGGCGTCACCGCTCCGCCCGGCAAGCGGATGGGCCATGCCGGCGCGATCATCTCGGGCGGGCAGGGCACAGCCCAGGAAAAGCTTGAGGTGATGGATTCCTGCGGCATCAAGGTGACCCGCAATCCGTCCGAAATCGGCAAATTGTTGCGAAGCGTGCTGTAGGCCTGTGCGTCGATTGTTCCGTAGCAGTTACCTCGGTTTCCGGTCGGTCGAAAAAGGGCCACGGCGGCGGCTTTTTTTCCGCTTTGCGGCATAGGGGCGGACGAGGGTTCCGGCGCGCGGGCCGGCTATCGACGCTAAACTTCAAAGCACAAGACACCGGACGGGCGACCGATTGTTACCGGCAGACGATGAGCAGGCGATGTCGGAGATTCCTCCTGAACTGGCGCTGAACTTTGCGCTGAAAAGCCACCCGGGAAGAATCCGCCCGCTGAACGAGGACGCGGTCGGAGCAGACCCCGAAATCGGCCTGTTCATCCTGGCCGATGGGCTGGGCGGGTACAACGCGGGCGAAGTGGCCAGCACGATGACCGTCAGCATGCTGCTGACCGATCTGGGTGCGCAGCTGGCGCGCGCCAACGGAAGTACGGATCTGTTCGACCCGACCGATGCGCTGCGCGGTGCGCTGGTCGCGATGAACTCGGCGATTTTCCGGGCGGCGCTGAACAGCGCGGCCTACGAAGGCATGGCCACGACCGTGGTGATCGCCTGGTTCCTGGGCGGGCGCCTGTGGGTGGCGCATGCCGGGGACTCGCGTCTTTATCGCCTGCGCAACGGGGTTCTGGAGCAGATCACGCGCGATCACTCGTTTTCGCAGGAACTGGTCGATGCCGGCATGGTCAGCGCCGAGGAGGCGCGGGTGCTGCCGGCCAAGAACCTGGTCACCAAGGCGCTAGGTGCCACGCCGGAGCTGGAGCCGGAAGTGCACGACTACGACGTGCAGCCGGACGATATCGTGCTGATGTGCTCGGACGGACTGACCGAGATGGTCTCGCACCTGGAAATCGGGGGCCTGATCACCGGTTGCGGATACGACGTTGTGGAGTCGGCGCGCCGCTTGATCGACCTGGCCAACGAGGCGGGCGGCCGTGACAACACCTCGGTGATCCTGGTGCGCGTGGCCTCCCCGGAGTCCCTGCTCGAGGCTGCCGAGGAACAGCAGGAGCTGGACATCGACGACGACGTGCCGCTGGTGGAGACGACTCTGCACCTGCCGGATCCCGTAGTTCACTGACTGGCATCGCCTGCCCGGCACTGGCAGAATGCCCCGCTATCGGATACTCATGCTAGAACAGCCTGACGGACACGACTGATGGGCGCGGGAGTTGCTGCTGCTGCGGAGAGGCAAGCGATGCCACGATTGGTGTTGAGCCTGGACGGCGTCGTGCTGCGCGAGGTCAATTTGACCAAGGACCGGACCACCATCGGGCGCCGTTCGCACAACGATCTGGTCATCGACAACCTGGCGGTCAGCGGCGAGCACGCCGTGATGATCATGTCCGGCAACGACGTGTACCTGGAAGATCTGGGTTCGACCAACGGCACCACGGTCAACGGCCAGCCGATCAAGAAGCATCTGCTGCAGCATGCCGATACGGTGGAGATCGGCAAGTACCGGATCCGCTTCCTCGTCGACGGCGGGGCCGAGGGCGGCAGCGGCGTCGACATCGACACCTCGCAGCCGCTGCGCCGCGAGTTCTACGGTCCGGGGCCCTCGACGATCCAGATCCGGCCCCCGGGCGCCTCGCTCGAGGAGTCGCCCCACGGCGCCGCGATGGTCAAGATACTGTCCGGTGCCAATGCCGGCCGGGAGCTGGCGCTGGTGAAGGCGCTGACCACGATCGGACGGCCCGGCCACCAGGTCGCGGTGATCACGCGCCGCCCGACCGGCTACTTCATCGCGCACGTCGAAGGCGATGTATTCCCGATGGTCAACGGCCACAACCTCGGTTCGGCCGCCCACCCGCTGAACGACAAGGACGTCATCGAGCTGGCGGGCGTCAAGATGGAATTCTCCAACCCGACGGCGCCGCCGGCGCCTTCCGCGTCGTAGTCCGCCGGCTTCGCCGGCGATCGCTGTTCCCCGATATTTCGAGTCCCGGGCCCGCCGGCAGGCGGCGAGCGTGTTTTCACGCGAGCTCGTCGCGATCGTGTCCCCCCTTCCTGGGCTTAATGCCCGCCCCTACCCAAAAAAAGGGGGGAATTCACCCGCTCGTCTAAGTTGACACAAAAGCGGTACCAACCATATAGTTGCGAATCACGGAATGGCGTGAATTAGCTAGCCAATTCGACCGTTAAGGCGGCATAGACCGCGTTGTATCGAGTACCAGATTAGGGTGGGTTCATTAACTCCTTACGGGATGCGAGTGACAGACATGGGAAAGCGAGTTCGCGGATTTACCCTGATCGAGCTGATGATCGTCGTTTCGATCGTCGGCATTCTGGCGGCCATCGCGATCCCCGCGTACCAGGACTACACGGTTAAGGCGAAGGTCACCGAGGGACTCTCGCTGGCGGGCTCGGCCAAGATCCTGGTGCAAGAGACGT
>VBCK01000159.1 GCA_005882215.1 Betaproteobacteria bacterium
GACGGTTCGTGAACAGCCGCTCGATGTCTCCGCTGCCGAACTCGCCCGGCGGCAGGCTGATGTTGTGTACCAGCAGCAGCTCGATCAGGGACCCGGCCGGCCGAGCATCCTGATTCGGCGACGGCAGGTGGCGCGCCTGCGCGACCCAGCCCGCCGCGTCGAGCACGAGTCCCGCATCCGTCTGTGCCACCGGACGCGCGCTCCTTATTTGAGTCCCAGCCGGCGCATCCGATAGCGCATCTGCCGAAACGAGATTCCAAGCAGCTGGGCGGCCGCCGTCCGGTTGTGCCCGGTGCGCGCCAGCGCCGCCACGATCGCGTCGCGCTCGACCGAGCCCAGATAGGCTTCCAGGTCGGTCGGCACGCTTTTTCCGACCTCGGATCCGGGCAGTTCGGGGGCGGCCGGCGCTGCAGGCGGCGCGGCAACCTCGGGGGCCGGCCCCTGCGGCGCGGGTGCCGCGGCCAGTTCCTGAAGCTGCAGATCCTGCGCCTGCAACTCGACGCCCGTCGCCAGCGCCAGCGCGCGTTCCAGGATGTTCTCCAGCTCGCGCACGTTGCCGGGAAACGGATGTCGCTTCAATGCCTCGATCGCACCTTCGGACAGCCGGCTGGGCGGCAGGCCCGAGCGCTCGCCGATCCGGCGCAGGATCGAATCGGCAATGGCGGGGATGTCGCCGACCCGCTGGTGCAGGCTCGGCACGCGCAGCTCGATCACGTTGAGCCGATAAAACAGGTCTTGCCGGAAGCGTCCGCTCGCGATCAGTTTCTGCAGCTCCTGATGGGTCGCGCACAAGATCCGCACGTCCACCGGATCCTCGGCGGTGGCTCCCACCTTGCGGACCCGCCGCTCCTGGATCGCGCGCAGCAGCTTCACCTGCATGGCGACCGGCAGCTCGGCGATTTCGTCCAGGAACAACGTGCCCCCGGCGGCCGCCTGGAAGAAGCCGTCCCGGTCGCGATCGGCCCCGGTGAAGGCGCCGCGCCGGTAGCCGAAAAATTCCGCCTCCATCAGGTTTTCTGTGATCGCGCCGCAGTTGACCGCGATGAAGGGCATATCGCGGCGCGCCGATGCCTCGTGGATCGCGCGCGCGACCAGCTCCTTGCCGCTGCCCGACTCCCCGAAGATCGACACCGGCGCCATGCTCTGGCCCAGCCGGCCGATCATCGCGCGCAGATGCACGATCGAGTCCGACTCGCCGATCAGCCGTCCGAGGGCGCCCTGTGCCGGCAGCACGTCCTGGTCGGCCTGCTTGCCGCCGGCCGACAGCCCGCGCAACGCGGAACGGACCAGCAGGCGCAGCTGATCCAGGTCGACCGGCTTGGTCAGGTAATCGAACGCCCCCGCTTTCAAGGCCGCGACCGCGTTTTCCGCGCTTCCAAACGCGGTGATCACCGCGATCTTGGGCCCGCCGCGGCCGTGCACCTCGCGCACCAGATCCAGACCGGAGCCGTCCGGCAGCCGCATATCCGTCAAGCACAGCGAATAGGCGCGGCTGGCCATCAGCTCGCGCGCCCGCGCCACCGATTCGGCGCTGTCGGCGTCCAGCCCCATCCGCACCAGCGTCAGCGTCAGCAGGTCGCGCAGGTCGGATTCGTCGTCGACCACGAGGACGGCCGGCGTGCGCGCCGAGCCTGTGCCCGCACGCGCCGACGGCTCGACCGCGGAGCCCTGGACCGGATTCATGTGGCGGGCAGTGTATCCATGAAATCGGGCTGCTCGACCTGCTGCGCTTCGGGCGGGCCGAACCGCAGGCAGAATCCGAAGCGGGCAGGCGGATGCGGCCACGCGCCGTAGGTCAGGTCGAAGCCGTTGGCCACGCAGAATTCGCGTGCCAGGTACAGGCCCAGACCGGTACCGCGCGGGTGCGTCGTGAAGAACGGTTCGAACATCGATTCGCGATCGGCCGGAGCCACGCCGGGCCCGTCGTCGAAGACCCACAGGCACACCGGCGCGAGCCGCTCCTCCGGTGGTTCCGCCCGGATTTCGATGCTGCCGGCCCGGCCCGAACAATAGCGCAGCGCGTTGTCGACCAGGTTGAACAGGACCTGGCGCAGCTGGTTCTGGTCGAATCGGACGACCAGGCCCGGCTGCGCCGCCAGCCGGATCGCCTCCCCGATCAGCCCGCGGTCCCGCACGAACTCGCCCAGCCAGGCCGAGCAGAACTCGAACAGGTCGAACTCGTCGGTCAGCGGCGAATCGCGCCGCGCCGCCCGCAGCACGTCCTCGACCAGCCGGTTCAGTCGCTGCGTGTTCTCGCGCACGATGGACGCCAGACGCTGATGCAGCGGATCGCGCACGTCCTCGGCCAGCAACTGCCCGGCCTGACTGATGGCCGCAAGCGGGTTGCGAATCTCGTGGGCGATCGACGCGGTCAGCCGTCCCATCGCGGCCAGCTTCAGCCGCTGCGCGCGCTCCTCGACCGCCTGCAGGTCCTGCATGAAAATCACGTACTCGTCCGACGGTTGAAACGCGGGGCGGGCAAAGCGCACGCGCAGGCGCCGATGCGCGCCGGCTGGCGGACCCTCGCCGCCCTTGATCACGATGTTGGACTGCGCCGGCACCGCACCCAGCTCGAGCGCGGTCAGCCAGTTCATGAACGCGTGCCCCAGCTCCTGCGCCGATTCCAGGTCGAGCAGGCGCCGGCCGGTCAGCTGGGCCTCCGGGTCGAATCCGAGCATGGAACGCGCCGCCCGGTTGTTGGCCCGCACCATCGTGCGGGCGTCGACCACGATCACGCCCTGCTCCATCTGCGAGATCACCAGCCGGTTGATCTGCAGCTGACTGGCCAATTCGCGCCCTCGCATCCGCGCCAGCTGCTCCTGGCTCGACAGTCGCGTCGACAGCAGGTGCAGCAGCGCCGTGATTCCGAACAGCGCGGCGCCGGCCACGCCGGCCTGGAACAGCTGCGCTTCCCCGGGCTCGCCACTGAACACGCGCTGCACTTCGTTGCCCAGCAGCACCAGGTCCGCGATCGAGCAGACGAAAAACGCGCCCACGCTGGGCAGCACCAGGGACGCCTCGGCGAGCGGCAGCAGATAGAAGATGAACACGCCGCTAGGACGGCTCGATCTGAAGATCCGGCGCGGGCTGCAGCTGGCTCACCAGCGCCTGGACGGCCGCCGCGGGCTCGGCCGGGTCGCTGCCGCTCCGATCTTCAGCGTGCTCGCGTTCGCGCATGTCAGCGGCCGGCTTGCGACCGCTCGAGGTGCTCGCGGCTGCAGTACCAGATGCCGTCGCGAGCATGCGCTTCGGACCGCGGTACGTTCAGACCGCAGGCCGCGCAGCGAACGATCGCCTCGGACGGCTTGTCGGCCGCGCCGCCGCGACCGGCGCCGGAGCGGGACCAGCTCTTCAGCACCGCGTAGGCGATCACCGCCAGCAGGACCCACAGCAGCAGGCGCGCCATCGTCGAGCCTTCCCTCAGTCCGCGGCCAACAGGGTCCGACCGCCTCGTAGCGCCTTCACGGTCGTCATCCGATCCTGCCCAACAGCACTTCGACCACGAAACGGCTTACGATGTAAGCCAGCAGCAGCATCACGAAGCCGATGAAAGTCCATCGCAGCGCGGTGCGACCGCGCCAGCCGAACACGGCACGGCCCGTCAACAGGGCCCCGAACACGCCCCACGACAGCAACGCGAACACCATCTTGTGCGCGGTCGTATGGTCAAAGCGCAAGGGACGGCCGAACAGCTCCTCCGAAAAAACCGCCCCGGAGGCGAGCGTCGCGCTGAGCAGCACGAAGCCGACCGCGATCTGCCGGAACAGCAGCGACTCGGAAGAAGCCCTCGATCCACAGCAACGCGCCGCTGATCAGCATCGTCGCGGACAGCGCGTGCGCGAATCCGAAGCGCAGACCGCCCAGACCGAACATCGAGTAGCCCAGCGTGATCGCGTGGCCGAGCAGGGCCGGAACCATCAGCGCCGCCACCAGCCTGAAGCGGCGATCGGACTTGGACTCGGTCCTGAGCTGGACCCAGCTGAGGGCAGCGATCGCCAAGTACAGCAGCGCGGTCGAGAATCCGGCAAGACCGTAGAATTCGTGGCCTGTCATAGCGCGTTTCTTTATACCACGCGGCGATTGGCCCCGATCCGATGCTGGAACAACTGACCGAACGGCTGGCGCGCATCGCCAAGCAGATGCGGGGCCAGACGCGCCTGACGGAAGCGAACACCCAGGACATGCTGCGCGAAGTGCGCCTGGCGCTGCTCGAGGCCGATGTCGCGCTGCCGGTGGTGCGCGACTTCATCGCGCGGGTGCGCGAGCGCGCTCTGGGGCAGGACGTGCTCGGCAGCCTGACGCCCGGGCAGGCGCTGGTGGGCGTGGTGCACAAGGAGCTGGCGCGCCTGATGGGCGCCGACCTGCCGGCTGCACAACGGGAGCTCGTCCTGGCGGTGCAGCCTCCCGCGGTCGTGCTGCTGGCCGGCCTGCAGGGGGCCGGCAAGACCACCACCTGCGGCAAGCTGGCGCGGATGCTGATCACCGAGCGCAAGAAAAAGGTGCTGACGGTTTCGACCGACGTGTACCGGCCGGCCGCCATCGAGCAGTTGCGGACGGTGAGCGGCGCGGCCGGCGCCGAGTTCTTTGCCGCCGATGCTTCGATGTCCCCGCTCAGCATCGCCCGCGACGCGCTGGTGTACGCCCGCCGGCACTATTTCGACGTGCTGCTGGTCGACAGCGCGGGTCGCACCAGCATCGACGAGCCCATGATGCAGGAGATCGCGCAGCTGCACGCCGAGCTGGCGCCGGTCGAGACCCTGTTCGTGGTCGACGCGATGCTCGGCCAGGACGCGGTGAACACCGCAACGGCGTTCGCCTCGCGCCTGCCGCTCACCGGCATCGTGCTCACCAAGCTCGACGGCGATGCGCGCGGAGGCGCTGCGCTGTCGGTCAGCCACGCGACCGGCAAGCCGATCAAGTTCGCCGGCGTCGGGGAAAAGCTCACCGGCCTGGAGCGGCTCGACCCGGAGCGCATGGCGGGCCGGGTGCTGGGAATGGGCGACATCGTCGCGCTGGTCGAGGACGTGCACAAGGCGATCGACGTGGACGCGGCCGAGCGGCTGGCCCACAGGATCCGGTCGGGCGCCCGCTTCGACCTGAACGACTTTCGCGAGCAGGTGATCCAGATGCGCCGGATGGGAGGCGTCGGCAACCTGCTCGACAAGCTGCCGGCGCAGTTCGCGAAAGCGGCCGGACCCCTCGACAGCGGGCAGGCGGACCGGCAGGTGCGGCGCCTGGAAGGAATCATCAACTCGATGACGGCGCAGGAACGGACGCGGCCGGAGCTGATCAAGGCGTCGCGCAAGCGGCGCATCGCGGCCGGCTCCGGCGTGCCGGTGCAGGAGGTCAATCGGCTGCTGGCGCAGTTCGAGCAGATGCAGGCGATGATGAAGCAGATGCAGAAAGGCGGCGTGGGCAAGATGATGCGCGCCCTCGGAGCGATGAGCGGCGCCGCGCGCGGACTGCCGGGCGGGCCACGCAAGTAGGCGGCGCTAAGCGCCGGCGCAGCTCACTCGGATTGCGAAGCGCGAGGAATGTAATTCCACTGGCCGCGCCACGCCGCCAGAACCGCCTGCGGATATTCGGGCCGCCCGACGCTTCCGTTGTAGCGACCGAGCGCGCGGAACAGGTCCCCCTGCTCGCCGTCGAGGTAGTGACGAAGGATCACGCAGCCGTAGCGCAGGTTCGTGCGCATGTCGAACAGGCGGCGTTGGTCGCCGTCCCCGATCAGCCCCGCCCAGAACGGCATCACCTGCATGTAGCCGCGCGCGCCCGCCGGCGAAATGGCGTACCTGCGAAAGCCGCTCTCCACCTGGATCAGTCCCAGCACCATCTGCCGGTCCAGCCCGGCCCGGGTGCACTCGTAGTCGAGCGTGCGCAGCAGGTCGACCCGGTTGCGATACTCCGGTTCCTTCGAGCTCAGGCGCTGCGACATCTCGGCCAGCCAGTTGACGAACGCGACCCTGTCCTCGATCCGGTCGAATTTGCGCTGTGGCGGCTTGGTGTCGGCGATGCGCGCCGCCAGCGCGCTGCGCACCGCGTCGGCGAGCGGCTCGTACTGCTGGGCGCCGGCGCGCGCCGACCGCACGGCCAGAGCCCACGGCAACGCAAGCGCCGCGCCCACGACCGCCCGTCTGGCCGCGCGCTTGGTGTCAACGATTGATCCGCTCGCGGATGAAAGCGACCGCATCGGCGACCGGAACCATCTCGGGCTGCAGCGCGCGCCGGGACGCATATTCCAGCTGATTGGACTTCAGGCCGCGCTCACCGATCGTGATCCGATGCCCGATTCCGATCAGCTCGGCATCGGCGAACATCGCTCCGGGCCGTTCCCCCCGATCGTCGAGCAAGGTGTCGACGCCGGCCTCGCACAACTGCCGATAGAGCCGGTCGGCCTGCTCACGCACCCCGGTCGACTGCCGGTAGTTGATCGGGCAGATCACGACCTCGAACGGGGCGATCGGATCGGGCCAGATGATGCCGCGCTCGTCATGGCCCTGCTCGATCGCCGCGCCCAGCAGACGTGTGACGCCGATCCCGTAGCAGCCCATCTGCAGCGGGTGCGTCTGACCCAGCTCGTCCAGATAGGTGGCCCCTAGCTTTTCCGAATAGAGTGACCCCAGATAGAAGACATGCCCGACTTCGATGCCGCGCTGAATCTGAAGCCTTCCCTTGCCATCGGGCGACGGATCGCCGGCCAGCACGTTACGGATATCGGCGACGGCGTGCGGCTCGGGCAGATCGCGTCCCCAGTTCACGCCGGCCAGATGGTAGTCCGCCTCGTTGGCGCCGCAAATGAAGTCGCTCATTCTGGCCACCGTTCGATCGGCGATCACGCGCACCGGCTTGCGCGGAGCAACAGGACCGAGGTAGCCGGGTGGGCAGCCGAAGTGATCCACGATTTCGGCTTCGCTGGCCAGGCGCCAGCCGCGCTCAAACCCCGGCAGCTTGCCCGCCTTGCTCTCGTTCAATTCGTGGTCGCCTCGAACCAGCAGCATCCAGATCTCAGGTCCGGCCAAGGCAGCGCTGTCGACGCCTTTTTCGGGATCCAGCGCGACCACGACGGCCTTCACGGTTTGCTCGATCGGCACACCCAGGTATGCCGCCACCTCATCGCAGCGCGCGCGCCCGGGCGTGGCCACCTTGCGCATCGCCTGCGCCGGCGCGGCGCGCGACTCCAGCAGGGGCAGTGCCTCGGCCAGTTCCACGTTGGCCGCGAAGTTGCTGTCCGGGCACCAGGCGATCTGGTCCTCGCCGGCGTCGGCGATCACTTGAAACTCGTGCGAGCGCGTCCCGCCGATGGCGCCGGTGTCGGCGGCGACGGCTCGAAAGGTCAGGCCCATCCGCGCAAAGATGCGCTCGTACGCTGCGAACATCATGTCGTAGCTGCGCAGCGCGCCGTCCAGGTCGCGATCGAAGGAATAGGCATCCTTCATCGTGAACTCGCGGCCGCGCATCACGCCGAAGCGGGGCCGGCGCTCGTCGCGGAACTTCGTCTGGATGTGATACAGGTTGAGCGGCAGTTGCCGATAGCTGCGGATTTCCTGACGCGCGATGTCGGTAACGACCTCCTCGGAAGTCGGTTGCAGGACGAAATCGCGCTGATGCCGGTCCTTCAGCCTGAGCAGTTCCGGCCCGTATTTGTCCCACCGCCCGGATTGCACCCACAGCTCGGCCGGCTGCACCACCGGCATCAGCAACTCGATGGCGCCGGCCCGATTCATCTCCTCGCGGATGATCGCCTCGATCTTGCGGATCGAGCGCAGCCCAAGGGGCATATACGTGTAGATGCCGGCCGCAAGCTTCTTGATCATGCCTGCACGCAGCATCAGCTGCTGGCTGACGACGTCGGCGTCGGCGGGCGCCTCCTTCAGCGTCGAAATCAGGAACTGCGAGGCTCGCATCGCGTGGCGGACTTTCGACGAGTGAATTTCGAATAAAAGCGGCCGATTAGGCCGCTCGGATCGCATTTGAGCCGCGCCCTGCGGCTCCTATAATTGGCGCCAGATGATATAGCTTCAGGTGATGGCATGCTGGACAAGGAAGGCTACCGCCCGAATGTCGGCATCATCCTGCTCAACGACCACAACAAGGTATTCTGGGGAAAACGCGCAAAGCAGCACTCCTGGCAATTCCCGCAAGGGGGAATCAAGCACGGCGAGACCCCCGAGCAGGCCATGTTCCGCGAACTGTACGAAGAGGTCGGACTGAGTCCGGAACAGGTGCGGATCGTGGCGCGCACGCGGGAGTGGCTGCGCTACGAGGTCCCTGAGCAGTGGATCCGACGCGACCTGCGTGGCAACTACCGCGGGCAGAAACAGATCTGGTTCCTGCTGCGGCTGATCGGCCGTGAGTGCGACGTTTGCCTGCGCCGCAGCGAGAAGCCCGAGTTCGACGCCTGGCGCTGGCACGACTACTGGATTCCCGAGGACGCCGTGATCGAGTTCAAGCGGGTCGTCTACCAGAGAGCCCTGTCCGAGCTGTCCCAGTACGTGTTCCGCGCAGACCAGCGCAAGTCCTGATCGGCGCGGATCCTCCGACCGTGGCCCTTCTCCTTAAGGAAGAGGGGCGGTCATCGGCCCGCGCAGCCGCCTTACGGCGGCCCGTCAAAGCACCACGAGGTTGTCGCGGTGTATCAGCTCGGGCTCCTCGATGAAGCCCAGCGTTGCGGCGATCTCGCTGCTGGGCTTGCGGGCGATCTGACGCGCTTCGGCGCTCGAGTAGTTGGTCAACCCGCGCGCGACCTCCTGTCCGTCCGGCCCGACGCAAGACACCACGTCGCCGCGCGCGAATTCGCCCTGCACCTGCAACACCCCGACCGGCAGCAGGCTCTTGCCCTCGCGGCGCAGCGCGAGCACGGCCCCGGCGTCCACCGTCAGGCGACCTTTCAACTGCAGGTGATCGGCCAGCCACTGCTTGCGCGCCGTCAGCACGGGATGCCGGGACGTGAGCTCGGTTCCGATCGACACACCATTGGCCAGCCGCACGAGCACATCGTCCTCGCGCCCGCTGGCGATGATGGTGCAAGCGCCGCTGCGGGCGGCGCGCTTGGCCGCCAGCACCTTGGTCAGCATGCCGCCCGAGCTGATCGCGCTGCCCGGGCCTGCCGCAATCGCCTCCAGCGCAGGATCACCCGCCTCGGCGCGCTCGACCAGCACGGCGCCCGGATCGGTGCGCGGGTCGGCGCTGAACAGGCCAGCCTGATCGGTCAGGATAACCAGCACGTCGGCTTCGACCAGATTGGTCACGAGCGCAGCCAGCGTGTCGTTGTCCCCGAACTTGATCTCGTCCGTCACCACCGTGTCGTTCTCGTTGATCACCGGCACGACCCCCAGATTGAGCAGCGTCATCAGCGTGGAGCGCGCATTCAGATAGCGCGCCCGGTCGGCCAGATCGGCGTGGGTCAACAGCACCTGCGCGCTGCGCAGGCCGTGCGCGGCGAGCCCCGATTCGTAGGCCTGCGCCAGGCCCATCTGGCCAACCGCCGCGGCCGCCTGCAGGTCGTGGATCTGCTGGGGGCGGCGGCTCCAGCCGAGGCGCTGCATGCCCTCGGCGATCGCGCCGCTGGATACCAGAATCACCTGCTTGCCCAGTTGATGAAGGGCCGAGATCTGCGCGGCCCAGCGCGCGATTGCGCCTGCGTCCAGGCCCCGGCCTTCGTTGGTGACAAGGCTGCTGCCGACCTTGATGACGGCGCGCCGCGCCGACGCCAGCGCCGAGGCGGCGGCGCTCATCGCGCGCCCGCGGCCGCCCGTTCGAACCGCACGTCGCCGGCCGGCGGCGACTTCGAGGCACCCGGGCGCCGGGCGAGGAACTCGTGCACGGCCCACATCAGTGGGCGGCAGCCTTCGCCGGTGGCCGCCGAGATCGCGAACACCGGCGCCGCGCTGCGCAGCCGGCGGCGCAGCCGTTGCGTCAGCTCGGCCACGCGCTGGCCGCGCTCGTCCTGCGGCAGCGCGTCGATCTTGTTCAGAACGAGCCAGCGCGGTCTGCGCTGCAGACCCGCGTCGTAGCGCTTCAGTTCTGCGACGATGGCTCGCGCCTGATCGACCGGATCGATCGTGTCGTCGCAGGGTGCGACGTCGATCACGTGCAGCAGCAGCCGGGTGCGCGAAAGGTGCCGCAGAAACTGGTGTCCCAGGCCCGCGCCCTCGGCAGCCCCCTCGATCAGGCCGGGCAGATCGGCCAGCACGAAGCCTTTTGCGTGTTCCAGACGCACCATGCCCAGATGCGGATGCAGCGTCGTGAACGGGTAGTCGGCCACCTTGGGACGTGCATTGGATACGGCCGCCAGCAGGGTCGACTTGCCGGCATTGGGCGCGCCCAGCAGGCCGACGTCGGCCAGCACCTTCAACTCCAGCCGCAAGCGGCGCGCCTCGCCCGGCTCTCCGAGCGTGCGCCGACGCGGCGCGCGATTGATGCTGGACTTGAAATGCAGGTTGCCCAGGCCACCGCGCCCTCCGGCGGCCAGGATCGCACGCTGGCCATCGGCGGCCAGGTCTGCCAGCACGCTGCCGGTGGCTTCGTCGACGATCAGCGTGCCGACCGGAACGCGCAGTTCGACGTCGCGACCGCCGGCACCGAAGCAATCGGCGCCGCGGCCGTGCTCGCCGTCACCGCCCCGGTGCCGGCGCGTGTATCGGTAGTCGAGCAGCGTGTTCAGGTTGCGGTCGGCCTGCACCCAGACGTCGCCGCCGCGGCCGCCGTCCCCACCGTCCGGGCCGCCTTTCGGGATGAACTTCTCGCGGCGGAACGACGCGCAGCCGTCACCGCCGCGGCCGCCGGCCACCTCGATCCGAGCTTCGTCGACGAACTTCAACCGGCGCCCCCGGACCGCGCCGCCGCGCTATTGGACGGGCACGACCTCGACGCTCTGTCGATTGTGGCGGCCGCCGACCGTGAAGCGGACGGTGCCGTCCACCAATGCGAACAGGGTATGGTCCCGCCCCAGCCCGACGTTTTCACCTGGGTGGACGCGAGTGCCGCGCTGGCGCACGATGATGCTGCCGGCGCTGACCGACTCCCCGCCGTACGCCTTCACGCCCAGCATCTTGGGCTGGGAATCGCGGCCGTTGCGCGACGAGCCGCCCGCTTTCTTGTGTGCCATGTCGAATCAAACCTTCTGTTTCAGCCGATCCGTTCGATCTTCAGTTCCGTGAAGTCCTGGCGGTGGCCGGCGTGCTTCTGGAAGTGCTTGCGCCGGCGCATCTTGAAAATGCGCACCTTAGGGTGACGGCCGTGCGAAAGCACGGTCGCCGTCACCGACGCATCCGTCACCAGTGGCGTGCCCACGCGCACATCGCTGCCCTCGCCCAGCGCCAGCACCTCGGCAAGCTGCACCTGCTGGCCGACTTCGGCAGACAGCGACTCGACCTTCAGCCGGTCGCCCGCACTGACGCGATACTGCTTGCCGCCCGTCCTGATGACCGCGAACATCAGCTGACCTCGATCGGAATCCTCAACGCGAAGCCGGATATTGTCGCATTTTGGGGCCGGCAGCGTCAACGAGCGCCACAGGTGCCCCGTCCGTTGCGGGGCCCTCTCAATATAATGAGCCTCCGTCCGTGCCGGCCCGCCGCCCCACCGTGTCGATCGCCTCCGCCACCCGAGCCTCCGCCCGCTCGCCGCAGGACCTGGCGCTGCTGCTGGCGCCGATCGCGGCCGATCTGCAGGCGGTCGACCAGATCGTGCGCGAACGGCTGTATTCGGAGGTCGCGCTGATCGGAACCATTGCCGACTACATCGTCGGCGCGGGCGGCAAGCGGCTGCGCCCGGCGGTACTGCTGATGGTCGCTCGCGCGCTCGGATACCGGGGCTCGGCGCATACCGCGCTGGCCGCGGTCATCGAGTTCATCCACACCGCGACCCTGCTGCACGACGACGTGGTGGACGAGTCCGACCTGCGGCGGGGAAGACCGACCAGCAACGCTGCCTTCGGCAACGCCTCCAGCGTGCTGGTGGGCGATTTCCTGTACTCGCGCTCGTTCCAGATGATGGTGGACGTCGACAACATACGCGTGATGCGCATCCTGGCCGACGCGACCAACCGGATCGCCGAGGGCGAAGTGCTGCAGTTGATGAACATCCACGATCCGACCGTCGACGAAGCGCGCTATCTGCGCGTGGTCGAGTGCAAGACGGCCACGCTGTTCGAAGCCGCGGCGCGCATCGGTGCCGTGCTGTGTGCCGCGGAGCCGCCGTTGGAACAGGCCTGCGCCCGCTACGGTGCCGCGCTCGGAACGGCGTTCCAGATCATCGACGACGTGCTGGACTACGACGGCGATCCGCACGAAATCGGCAAGCGGGTCGGCGACGACCTGCGCGAAGGCAAGGCCACGCTGCCGGTGATCCACGCGCTGCGGCAGGCCAACCCCGGCCAGCGCGCGCAGGTCGAGCAGGCGATCCGGGACGGGCGCGGCGACTTCGCCGAGATCGCGCACATCGTGCACTTCCACGGCTCGATCGACTATGCACGGCGGCGCGCGCAGCTCGAGTCGAGCGCCGCCACCGAGGCCGCGCGCGCGTTGCCGGCGTCGGTTTTTCGCGACCGTCTGTTAGACTTGGTTTCGTTCGCAATGCGGCGCGACCGCTGAAGCAGTCCGGATGCCGCCGACCGGCTGGCGCCGTGTTCGAAGCGGCCTGTCATCGCGCGGGGTGTAGCTCAGCCTGGTAGAGTACTGCGTTCGGGACGCAGGAGTCGGAGGTTCAAATCCTCTCACCCCGACCAGCTTTCGACCGCCCGCCTTTGCCGACCGATCCAAGCTGAGCGGCGCGGTGGAACACCTCCCGCTCTGGGCCCAGATCGCCGCTCTCGTAGTGCTGCTGTTGATCTCGGGCTTTTTCTCGATGGCCGAGACCGCGATGATGGCCCTGAGCCGCATCCGGTTGCGGCATCTGGTCCGCCAGGGAAGCGTCGCGGCCCGTCGCACGCAGCAGTTGCTGGACCGCACCGATCGACTGCTCAGCGTGATCCTGATCGGCAACGCGTTCGCCAACGCCGCGATCACGGCCCTTTTCACCGCTCTGACGCTGCTCTACTTCGGCGACGAGCACTGGAACCTGGCGATCGCGACCGTGCTGATCGCGTTCGCGATCCTGGTGTTCTCCGAGGTCACCCCGAAGGTGATCGGCGCCACGTATCCGGAGCCGCTGGCGCTGCTGTCGAGCTCGATCCTGAAGTTCCTGAGCCGGCTCGCCACGCCGGTGGCCTGGTTCGTGAACCTGTTCGTGCACGCGATCCTGTGGGCGTTGCGCATCCCGCAGGGCGGCGCCGGCTCCTCGCCCCGGGTGACGCCGGAAGAGATGCGCACGGCCGTGCTCGAAAGCGGCAGCTTCTTTCGCGGCAAGCACCGCACGCTGCTGCTGAACGTGTTCGACCTGGAGCAGCTCACCGTGGATGACGTGATGGCGCCACGCGCGGCCATCGAGGCGCTGGACATCGAGCAGCCGATCTCGGTGCTGAACGATCAACTGACGTCCTGTTACCACAACAAGCTGATCGTCTACGAGGGTGATATCAGCCGGGTGCTGGGCGTGCTGCACGTGCGCAAGCTGCTGGCCGTGCTCGCGGGCGGCGGCTTGAACCACGAAGCGATCCGCGAACTGCTGGCAGCGCCGTACTACATCCCGACCGGCACCCCGCTGCTGCAGCAGCTGCAGATGTTCCAGGAGAACCGGCAGCGGCTGGGCCTGGTGGTCGACGAATACGGCGAGCTGGTCGGCCTGGTGACGGTCGACGACATCGTGGAGGAGATCGTCGGCGAATTCACGACCCCGGCTCCCGGGTCCGGCCAGTCCGGGCTGCACTGGGGACCGTCGGGACAGACCGTGGTCGACGGCGCAGTCGCCCTGAGGCTGCTGAACCGGCGCCTCGGGCTGATGCTGCCTCTGGACGGACCCAAGACGCTGAACGGCCTGATCCTGGAGCGGCTCGAGCAGATACCGGAGGGCCCTTGCTGCCTGCGCCTGCCCGGCTGCGTGCTGGAAATCGTGCAGGTCCAGGACCAGGCGATCCGCAGCGTGCGACTGATCCGCACCGCAACCGCCTGAAACGGAGGTGGCCCGGAACGCCCCAGCCTTTAGGCCAGCTATGGCCCCTTTTTTTGGGATCCGAGCTTTACAATTCAGGGGCTTAGCGGCAGCATCTTTCGATTAAGGCGCGTGGGTGTACGCGCTAATCTTGGGCTGCCGCGCTACGCCCACCAATGTCCGCCGTCACCCAAGGTCCGTCCGCCGCCGCTGGCGCTCTAACCGGGCTTGCCCGCGCCCTCGTCCAGCAGGGCCGGCTTCGGCCTGACCGGGCCGAGGCGCTCGCGCGCAAAGCCACCCAAAGCAACACGCTGTTCGTCGACGAGCTGGCCGGGATCGCGGAAACGATCGGCCTGTCGGGCAACGCAATCGCCCGTTTCGCGGCCGAGACGTTCGGGCACCCGCTGTTCGACCTGGCGGCCATCGACGTCGATCAGCTGCCGAAGGACACGATCGACAAGAAGCTGGTCACGTCGCTGCGGGTTCTGGCCCTGCGCAAGCGCGGCAACCGGCTCGCGGTGGGCGTCTCGGACCCGACCAATTACCAGGCTTTGGACCAGATCAAGTTCCAGACGCAGCTCGCGCTGGACATCATCGTGGTCGAGCACGACAAGCTGGTGCGGCTGATCGAGGCGACCACGCAAAGCGCCTCGCAGTCGCTCGAGCGCCTGATCGACGACGACGTCAGCTTCGAAGACCTGCTGGCCGAAAGTCCGGAAAAGGAGGAGGAGTCCGGCTCGGCCGACGTCGACGACGCGCCGGTGGTGCGCTTCCTGCAGAAGCTGCTGCTCGATGCAATCGGTGACGGGGCCTCCGACCTGCATTTCGAGCCCTATGAGAAGTTCTACCGGATCCGGTTCCGGGTCGACGGGATCCTGCGCGAGGTCGCGCAGCCGCCGCTCGCGATCCGGGAGCGGCTGGTCACCCGGATCAAGGTGATCTCGCGGCTGGACATCTCCGAGAAGCGGGTCCCGCAGGACGGGCGCATGAAGCTTGCGCTCACCGGGCAGCGCGCGATCGATTTCCGGGTCAGCACGCTGCCGACCCTGTACGGCGAGAAGATCGTGATGCGGATCCTCGACCCGGCGCAGGCAAAGATGGGAATCGAGTCGCTCGGATACGAGCCCGATCAGCGCGAGGCGCTGGTGAACGCGATCCAGCGTCCGTACGGCATGGTGCTGGTCACCGGCCCGACCGGCAGCGGCAAGACGGTGTCGCTGTACACCTGCCTGAACATGCTGAACCAGCCGGGAGTGAACATCTCGACCGCGGAGGACCCGGCCGAAATCCAGCTGGCCGGAGTCAACCAGGTCAACGTCAACGATAAGGCCGGCCTGACGTTCGCCAACGCGATGCGCGCTTTCCTGCGACAGGACCCGGACATCATCATGGTGGGCGAGATCCGCGACCTGGAGACCGCCGACATCGCGATCAAGGCGGCCCAGACCGGCCACATGGTGATGTCGACGCTGCACACCAACGACGCGCCGTCGACGCTGACGCGGATGGCGAACATGGGCGTTCCGAGCTTCAACATCGCCTCCTCGGTGATCCTGATCACCGCGCAGCGACTGGCGCGCCGCCTGTGCACCTGCAAGCAGCCGGCGGAGCTGCCGCCCGAGGCGCTGCTCGCCGCCGGCTTCGCGGAGGCCGACCTGGACGGCAGCTGGCAGCCGTTCCGGCCAGTCGGGTGCGACCGCTGCAAGGGTTCGGGTTACAAGGGTCGGGTCGGCATCTACGAGGTGATGCCGATCTCGGAGGAGATCCAGCGGCTGATCCTGCGCAACGCCAGCTCGATGGATATCGCAGCCCAGGGCAAACGCGAGGGCGTGCGCTTTCTGCGCATGTCGGGATTGTGGAAGGTCAGACAGGGAGTCACTTCGGTCGACGAGGTGCTCGGATGCACTAACGACTGAAGGCAGCGGAGACAAACATGGCAACCGGCGCAATGGCGCGTCAGCGTGAACTGGTACGCGAGTTCCTGTACCTGTGGGAAGGGCGCGACAAGGCGGGCCGCGTCGTGCGCGGCGAGATGCGCGCCGGCGGCGAGTCGGTGGTGGCCGCCTCGCTGCGGCGGCGCGGCATCGTGGCGACCCGGATCAAGAAGCAGACGCTGCCGCGCGGGCGCAGGATCTCGGCCAAGGACCTGGCCCTGTTCACGCGCCAGTTGTCGACGATGCTGAAGGCGGGCGTTCCGCTGATGCAATGCTTCGACATTGTCGGACGCGGACACTCCAATCCGTCGATGTCGCGCCTGCTCAGCGACATCCGCAGCGACGTCGAAACCGGCACCAACCTGAACCAGGCCTTCCGCAGGTACCCGCTGTATTTCGATCCGCTGTTCTGCAACCTGGTCGCGGCCGGCGAGCAGGCCGGTATCCTGGAAACGCTGCTCGACCGCCTGGCGACCTACCAGGAAAAATCGCTCGCGCTGAAAGGCAAGATCAAGAAGGCGCTGTTCTACCCGACGACGATCATCGGCGTCGCAATCCTGGTGACGACCGTGATCATGATCTTCGTGATTCCGGCCTTCAAGCAGGTGTTCACCAGCTTCGGCGCCGACCTGCCGGCGCCGACGCGGATGGTGATCGATATGTCGGACTTCTTCCGGGCCTACTGGCTTCCGCTGTTGATCGGCATCGTGGGCACCGGCTATTTCCTGTACCAGTCGTGGCGCCGCTCGCCCACGGTCCAGATGGCGGTCGACCGGTTCATGCTGCGCCCGCCGGTGATCGGCGAGCTGATTCGCAAGGCGACGGTCGCGCGCTGGACGCGCACGCTCGCCACCACATTCGCGGCCGGCGTGCCGCTGGTGGAGGCGCTGGACTCGGTCGGACCGGCCTCGGGCAACGCGGTCTACCGCGAGGCGACCAAACAGATCCAGGGCGAGGTCAACATCGGCACCAGCCTGGCGCAGTCGATGCAGAACTCCGGGGTCTTCCCTCCCATGGCGGTCCAGATGACCGCCATCGGCGAGGAATCAGGGTCGCTGGACAGCATGCTGTCGAAGGTCGCCGATTACTTCGAACGCGAGGTCGACGAGACCGTCGATGCGCTCGCCAGCCTGATCGAGCCGATGATCATGGTCGTGCTCGGAGTGATCATCGGCGGCATCGTGATCGCGATTTATCTGCCGATCTTCAAGCTCGGCCAGGTCGTTTGAAGCCGGCGCTGCCGTCTTCCTGATCCGGCCATCCGGTGGTCACGGAGATCCAGACGCTGTTTCCGTGGATCGCTGCCGTGCTGGGACTGGCGGTGGGCTCGTTCCTGAACGTCGTGATCCACCGGCTGCCGCGGATGCTGCAGGCCGATTGGAAGGCGCACAGCGCCGAGATCGAGGGCCGGACCGTCCTGCCGGGGCCGCGCTACAACCTGTGGGTGCCGCGATCGCAGTGTCCGTCCTGCGCTCACGCGCTGCGCGCCGTACACAACATCCCGGTCGTTTCGTACCTCGCGCTGCGCGGCCGCTGCGCCTTTTGCGCCAGCCCGATCTCGGTGCGCTACCCGGTGGTCGAGGCGCTGACCGCGCTGCTGTTTGCCTGGGTCGCCGCGCACTTCGGCTGGTCGGCCGCAGGGATCGGCGCGCTGGTCCTGACCGCGTTCCTGGTGGCGCTGGCGATGATCGACGCCGACACCACGCTGCTGCCGGACGGCCTGACGCAACCTCTGCTGTGGATCGGCCTGCTGATGAACCTGCGTGAGACCTACGCTCCGCTGCCGCAGGCCGTGATCGGCGCGGTGGCCGGTTACTTGTGCCTTTGGTCGGTGTACTGGGCTTTCAAGCTCGCAACCGGCAAGGAAGGAATGGGCTACGGCGATTTCAAGCTGCTGGCGGCGCTGGGCGCCTGGCTGGGCTGGAAGATGCTGCTTCCGATCATCCTGATGTCCTCGCTGGTCGGCGCGCTGGTCGGCATCGTGCTGATCGTGTTGGCGCGCCGAGGGCGCGAGATCCCGATCCCGTTCGGACCCTACCTGGCGGCCGCCGGCTTCCTGGTCCTGTTGTACGGGGACCGCTTCGCCCCGTTGCTCGGCTTGAAGTGAGTTTCCGATGCACAACGCGCTGACCATCGCGCTGACCGGAGGTATCGGCTCCGGCAAATCGACTCTGGGGCGGATGCTGGTCGAGCAGGGTGCGGCCTTGATCGATACGGATGCGATTGCGCACGAACTGACCGCCGCCGGCGGGGCCGCGATCGGGGCGCTGCGCGCCGAGTTCGGCGACGAGGCGATCGGCCCTGACGGCGCGCTGGACCGCTGCGCGGTCCGGGCCAGGGTATTTGCCGATCCGCGATCGCGGCAGCGCCTGGAGGCGCTGCTTCATCCGATGATCTGGCAGCGCGCCGGCCAGCTGGCCGGGGCGCTGGCTGCGACCGCCGCGTACCTCGTGTTCGATGTCCCGCTGCTGACCGAAAGCGCAACGCGCGCACAAGATTTCGACCGCGTGCTGGTGGTCGACTGCCCGGTTGCGCTGCAGGTCGCCCGTGTCGTGCGAAGGGGAAGCCTGGATCGGGCCGAGGTCGAGGCGATCGTGGCCGCGCAGGCGAGCCGCGAGCAGCGGCTGGCGCTGGCCGATGACGTTGTCTTCAACGGGGAGAGCCTGGAAGCGCTCGCGCAGCGCGCCCTTCGCTTGCATTCGCTGTACGCCAGCCTGGCCAGCGGGCGGAGAGCCGTGTGATATCTTCGAATTCCGATCTTGCCTCTTCTCCGATGCCGCAGTCCCAGGACGTCCTGTACGAATACCCGTTCAACGAGCGGGTGCGGACGCTGCTGCGCCTGGAGGACCTGTTCGAAAAGCTCAATTACTTCTGCGCGCAGGAGCACAGCTTCTGTCATCACACCGCGCTGCTGACGCTGTTCGAGGTGCTCGAGGTGACTTCGCGCTCCGACCTGAGGGGCGAGCTGCTGCAGGAACTGGAGCGGCACAAGCAATCGCTGCTGGCGCTGCGCAACAATCCGCAGGTCGCCGAGAACGTCCTGGCCTCGGTGCTGGCGCAGATCGATGCCGCGCAGTCCGGCCTGAACGCCAACCCGGGGCGGGCCGGGCAGTACCTGCGTGACAACGAGTGGCTGATGAGCATTCGCTCGCGCGCCATCATTCCCGGCGGCACCTGCGAATTCGACCTGCCGTCCTACCATGCGTGGCTGATGCGGCCGGCGTCGGAGCGAATCGCCGAACTGCAGGCCTGGGTCGGTCCGCTGGCGCAGTTCGGCGAAGCGCTGGGTATCGTGCTGAACCTGCTCAGGGAAAGCGCCCAGCACAGCGCGCGGATCGCGCAGGCGGGCTCCTTTCAGCAGATGCTGCAGGGGCGGACCTATTCGCTGCTGCAGGTGCGCCTGGACAAGTCGCTCGGCGCGATACCCGAGATCAGCGCCAACAAGTACATGCTCTGGATCCGATTCACGACCGCCGATCGCGAACCGAAACCGCGTCCGATCGAACGCGACATCGAGTTCGACCTGGCGCTGTGCTCGTTCTAATCGGATCGATCCGCGGCGGCAGACTTGCGATGACGTCGTCGGTGCGACAAGTCAAGTGTCCGGCCTGCGGCAAGGCGGTCGTATGGCAGGAATCGAGCCGGTTCCGCCCCTTCTGCTCCGAACGCTGCCGCACGATGGACCTGGGCGCATGGGCGGCCGAGCGGCACCGGATTGCCGGCGAGGCGGTCGATGCCGCGCCGGATGCGGCGGGCGGTCCGGAGCCTGATCCGCCGTGACGTCATAGCACAACGACGGCCGGTCGCTCGGGGGAGGGGCCGCGATTGGAACGCAATTTACTGCCGGATTCGGGGCAACGCGCTCATTTGCGGCTGCACCAGATCTTTGCCGTCGGCATTGGCAATGCGCTCGAGTTCTACGATTTCCTGAGCTTCTCCTTCTTTTCCATCCAGATCGGGCACACCTTCTACCCTGAAGGGCAGACCTCGCATGGCCTTCTCTTCACGCTGGCGACGTTCGGCATCGGCTTCGTGACTCGGCCGCTGGGCGGAATCGTGATCGGCCGATACGGCGACCGGGCCGGCCGCAGGCCGGCGATGATCCTGTCCTTCATTCTGATGGGTGTCGCCATCCTGGGGCTCGCCTTGACGCCCTCGTTTGCCCGCATCGGCGCGGCGGCGCCGATCATGCTGTTGCTGCTTCGCCTGCTGCAGGGCTTCGCCCTGGGCGGCGAGGTCGGCCCGTCGACCGCGTTTCTCGTCGAGGCGGCTCCGCCCGAGCGACGCGGACTGTACGTTTCGATCCAGTCCGCCACACAGGACCTGGCCATCGTCGCCGCCGGCATCGTCGGGTTCGTCCTGTCCAGCGTGATGTCGCCGTCGGCCCTCGACGAGTGGGGCTGGCGTCTCGCCTTTCTTGTCGGCGTGATCATCGTGCCGGTGGGCCTGTGGTTGCGCCGCTCGCTGCCGGAGACCTTGCCAGGACCGGCTGACGCCGCGTCGCGTGCCGTCAGACCCCGGGTCCCGGTGCGGCTGCTCGCCCTGGGGCTGTTCATGCTGGGGGCGACGACCGTCTCCGGTTACGTGCTCAGCTACCTCACAACCTACGCTCAGGACAGCCTGGGGATGAGCCCCAATCTCGCCTTTGGCGCGACCATGGTGGTCGGATTGTCCGAAGCCTTGGCCGCCCTGTTCAGCGGGATCCTGTCCGACCGCTTCGGCCGCCGGCCCGTCACGCTCGCCGCGTTCGCTGCGCTGGTCGTGCTGGCCGTGCCCACTTTCATCGTCATGAATCGGGCGCCCGGCGTGGCGATCGTGTACGCCGCGATGGCGGTGCTGAGCCTGCTCGTGGACCTGGCGTCGGTTCCGATTCTGGTCGGCATCACGGAATCGCTGCCTGGCGCGATTCGCTCCGGAACGCTCGCCACGCTGTACGCCGTGGCGATCGCATGCTTCGGCGGATCGACGCAGTTCATACTGCAATGGCTGATCGGTGCGAGCGGCAGTCCACTCGCGCCGGCGTGGTACATGACCGGTGCCATCCTGATCGGCAGCTGCGCCACCCTGATGTCGCGCGAATCGGCGCCTCGAAAGATCGCCGCCCTGGCCAACCGGCAACGCGGCGTCACGGATTGAGGTTTCACCCCCCAGATCCGCACTTCGTCGCACGCGGCTGGATTTTGGGCGCGGCCGCGGTACCCTTTGCGTACCGACCAACGAATACCTGGAGGGCGCGATGGCCGAGAGCGATGAGCTGGGAAAACTGGGCGACTTGCATAGCCGCGGCATCCTGTCGGACGACGAATTCTCCCGTGCCAAGGCGCGCGTGCTCAACGGATCGGCGGCACCGCAGGGCCAGGCGCCCATCGTGCGTGCCATCAATGGCCTGCGCCGCAGCCGGGACGACCGCTGGCTGGGGGGCGTCTGCGGCGGAATCGGCCAGTCCACGGGCATTGCCGCCTGGCTGTGGCGCTTGGTGTTCACGGCCCTGGCGCTGTGCGCCGGTACCGGGGTGCTGGTGTACCTGCTGATGTGGATCTTCGTGCCCCTGGAGCCGGCCCGCGTTGGGGTCGGCCAGGCGGCCGGCTAAGGGGGGTCTCGAGTCAATGATCCGGCTCCTCAGCGCAGCGTTCGCTGCCGTACTGGCGCTTCCCGCCGTGTCCGCCGAGACGGTGCAGCTTGCTGCCGCCGATGGCGCCAAGGTGTTCGGCGAGGTCTGGCGCGCCGCCGGCGCGAAGCCCCCGATAATCGTCGCTTTCCATCAGGCCGAATCGAGCAGCGCCGAATATGCGCCAATCGCGCCGCGCCTTGCGCGAGCCGGCTTCACCGTACTCGCGATCGATCAGCGTTCGGGCGACGGCGCCTTCGGTGGAACGAACCGCACGGCTGCCGGGCTGGGACGGAAGGCGACCTACGAAGAAGCGCTGCCTGACCTCGAGGCGGCGCTTGCGTGGGCCAAAGCCAATGCCAGCGGCGCTCCCGTGGTGGTGTGGGGCTCCAGCTATTCAGCCGCGCTCGTCTTCCTGCTGGCCGCCAGGCACCCGGGTGACGTGAACGGGGTGGTCGCCTTTTCGCCGGGCGAGTACCTGGAGAATAAGACTGCGGTCCGTGATGCTGCGCGCAAAGTCGAGGTGCCCGTCTACATTGACCAGGCATCGGGTTCCGACGAGGTTGGCCAATCGGCGCAGATTCTGCAGGCGGTGAAGAGCGCCGACAAGCAGCAGTTGCTGTCGAAGTCGAATTCGACGCACGGCTCGTCCACGCTGCGCGTCGATGCCAACCCGGCCGGCGCCGAGACGCACTGGATGGGGGTGCTGACGTTTCTGAAGCGGTTCTTGCCGGCTTGAAACGCGGCCACGCATCGTTCTTCGCCGCCGCGTGACCATCAGCGCCGGGCCATTGTTGCGCCCTGATGCTGCAGCCGGGCGCTAGACTTCCCGCCCTTGCACAACGGAGATGGTCGGTGCGCCGACGGATTCTGTGCCAGTGGGCGAGCGCGTTGTGCACGGGCTGGATGTTGGCCGGCTGTGCCCTGCTGGGCCAGCCTGAGCCAGTACGGGTCAACGTAGTTGGCATCGAAGCCCTGCCCGGCGAAAGCATGGAGCTGCGCATGGCCGTCAAGCTGCGCGTGCAGAACCCGAATGACGCGGCGCTGGATTTTGACGGCATTTCGATCGAACTCGAGGTTCGCGGGTCACCGTTTGCCACTGGTGTCAGCGACGAGCGCCGAAGTGTTCCGCGTTTTGGCGAAATCGTGATTTCCGTGCCGGTATCCGTGTCAGCGTTGGCCGTCGTGCGTCAGGCGATCGGGTTGGCTACCAGTGAGCGGCCAATTGTCGACTACACGTTGCACGGGCGCCTGGCCGGTACGCGCTTTGGCGGCCTTCGCTTCGAATCAAAGGGCGAAATCGATGTGCCGAAGGAGCTGGCTCCCAAGTAGCGAGTCCGGCGATTCACCAGTAATGGACTGCCATCCGGGTGGCGAGCGCGTACAGCAGCACCGCAAAGATTCGTTTGAGCACGGCAACGGGCAAGCGATGGGCCAGGTGCGCGCCCACCGACGCCGTCAGGCTGCTGGCAAAGACGAGCGCGAGCAGCGCAGGCAGGTAGACGAAGCCGAGCGCGAGCGGCGGCAGACCCGTCGCATGCCACCCGGCTGCCACGTAGCCGATCGTGCCGACGAGCACCACGGGAACGGCGATCGCCGCGCCGGTGCCGATCGCGGTCAGCATCGGCACGCCGCAAAAGAGCATCCAGGGAACGGTCAGGAACGCGCCCCCGGCCGAGACCAGCCCGCAGACAACGCCGATCGCCAGGCCGATCAGCAGCGTTGCCGTGCGGCCGGGCATCGCGGCGGAGGCGGCAGGCCGGCCCAGCAGGATCTGCGTCGCGCCACCATAGACGATCAGCGCGAACGCCAGCGCCAGATCCCGTTGCGGGATCCAGCCGCTGGCCACCGACGACAACAGAGACCCCAGGATTAATCCGGGCGCGAGCTGCGCCGCGATCCGCCAGTCCACGGCACCACGCCTGTGATGCGCATGAACACTGGCACTCGCAGTCAGTACCGCCGACGCCATTGCCGTGCCCAGGGCCAGGTGCACGCTATGGCCGGGCGCCAGCGCCTGGGCGTCGAAGAGCGCCGCAAGGATCGGCACCAGCGTCATCCCCCCGCCAATGCCAAGGAGGCCGGCCAGCAAGCCGACTAAGGCGCCCGCCGCCGCGTAGCCGAGAAACCAGATCACGGGAACAGAGAAGAGGACAGGACCCGACCCATGCTACTTCCGCGTGCAGTAAAGTGTGTGCGCGTACAAGACACGAACTTTCGAGAAATTGCCACACCGTCAATAATCTCGGGTGAGACAGGCAGACAAGGAATCGAATCGCCGGCTCGGCCATAACGATCGGCCGGAAAGCCTGGGCCGGGGTGCTTCTCCATGGGGCCCGATTCACGTGAAGACTTTGAGAGGTGCACTGCATGGCCATGTCGCTGAAGGCCAAGTTGGCCGACCGGTCGCGTCTTCTGAATTTCCAAGTCTGCGTTATTCCTTCGGCGGTCGCCACACAGGCGATGGCGGCAGCAGGGACAGATTGTCTGATTTTCGACCAGGAGCATGGTCCGGTGGATTTCGCTTCGCTTCACGCAATGATCGCTTCGACTCAGGGAACAGCCTGCGCTCCACTGGTCCGCATTCCCGAGATTCACGAGGTGCATGTCAAGAAAGCACTCGATGCTGGAGCGGAAGGCGTCTGCTTTCCGCTGGCACGAACTCCGAAGGACGTAGAACGGTGCGTTTCGGCGATGCGCTATCCCCCATCCGGAAAGCGAGGATGGGGGCCCTTCGTGGCCCATTCGCGCTGGGGTACACAGATGTTCGAATACGCAGCTGGACCCGCAGCGGAGACGGTCTGCATGATTCTGCTCGAAACCGTCGATGCCGTGAAGAACATCGACGAGATCTGCGCAGTCGAAGGCGTCCACATCTTCGTGATCGCCCCATTCGATCTGTCAACGGAACTCGGGATCAGCGGCCAGTTCGAGCATCCGAAGATGAAGGAAGCGGTAAGCCGGCTCGAATCGGCAGTGCTGCGGGCCGGCATTCCGTTGGGAGGCGTGGCGCTCACACGAGACGTGGCGCAGTCGCTCATTTCGAGGGGCTATCGAATGACCGGTGGCCTCGACGTCCTCTGGCTGAAGTCTGCGGTCGCGCAGTCATGCGATTGGTCAAAACCGTAGGGCTGGTGAGGTACAAGCGGTCCTCTCGAAGGTGATGCTAGATTTCTACATAGCGGTCGCGCGATGGCGATTGTCGCGTGCTGGTGGTGTCAGTTCATCCTGCCAATGCCATGATCGATGAGATAGCGCCCCCGAACGCCCCGCCGATAGGTAATGTCACCTTTAAGGTTCGCTTTCGCCCGCAAAAGGTCCCGTTTTCGGGTCAGACAAACTGGCTTGAATTGACCGGTAGAGGGGAAATCGAATTTGCCGCGGATTCCATTTACTTACGCGGCAAGCGGAATGAATTCTTCGGCTTCGGCTCTGCGGCGAACGTCACATTTCAGCGCCATCAGATCGTCAACGTCGTGCAAAGCGGCAAACTGTTGCGCTTCGACGTTCTCACGCCGGAGCAGCCTACCGTGGCAGTTCAATTTCAAACGGCCGGCGAAGACATAGCGCGCACGATCGCTGCCGCTTTGCCCGACACGGTGACGGAGGCCGCCGCGCGAACCATCGCGGAAGCGAAGGATTTCGAAAGTCGCCTCCAATCGGTGGGCTCCAAAGCCAGAGTGACGCTTGCACTGGTCGCCCTTAATGTCCTGGTATTCGTCTTCCTGAGCATCAAAGGAGCCGGGGTATTTGTGCCGGACGGCGACGTCGCAGTCCGGTGGGGTTCGAATTTCGGTCCGATGACTCTGGGCGGTCAATGGTGGCGTTTGCTGACATCCATGTTCATTCATTTCGGCATATTTCACCTGGCGCTGAATATGTTCGCCTTGTATCAAGCTGGGTGTCTGGTCGAGCGAATGTACGGCAGCGCTCATTTCTTGCTGCTTTATTTGTTCGCCGGTGTATCCGGGAGTGTCGCGAGTTTGCTGTGGCATCCGTCCATAAACAGTGCAGGCGCATCCGGAGCGATATTTGGCGTGTTTGGCGGGTTGCTCGTATTCATGCTCGACAAGCGCAACCGAGTACCAATGTCGGTCATGGCGACCACACGCAACAGCGCACTCGCGTTTATCGGTTACAACCTCTTGAACGGGTTCTCGCACGCTGGCATCGACAATGCTGCGCATCTGGGTGGCTTGGTCGGTGGCGCGCTGATGGGATTCATGCTCGCACGCCCCCTCGATGTAGCTCAGCGGCGCGCTCCGCTGCCGCGCCTGGTCGGCGCGTCATTACTGGGCGTGTTGCTCCTAGGGTCGGCAACCTACGTCTTTTTCCCCTCAGACGGACCTGCACTGCAAGAACTAAAGTTTCAGCAAGCCTTGATAGAGTTTGCGCCTAAGGAAGCAAACGCGTTGGGTGCGTACAGTGAAATCGTGAAGCGACTGCAGGCCGGCACTTTAGACAGGGCAGGCGCCGCGCACGAGATTGAGTTCTCGATCATCCCCCAATGGGACAAGCTTTACGACTCCCTCTCTGCCGCCAAACTGGCG
>VBCK01000116.1 GCA_005882215.1 Betaproteobacteria bacterium
TTTAACAATTCGAGCAGCAATTTCAATACCAAGGGCTCCGTGGTCGGCGAACACTGATGTGGGATCCGCCGGCCTTGGAAACAGTTGATGAGCGCATCTGACGCGACTACGAGTCCCGCCTCGATAGCCTGGTGGCTGCGCCTGCACCGGGCGCTGATGCCGGACTACAACCGCAAGACGGCGGTTTACTGGTGGGCGGTCGTCGCGCTCGGCGCGGCCAGCGTCGGGCTTTCGCTGATCCGGGTCGCGGCGCTGCCGGCTGGCGCGACGCTGCAGCTCGCGGTGGGCATCGCAGTGGCGATGATCGCGGGCGCCTTTCCGGTGAAAATTCCGCGCTCGAAGAGCTCGTTTGCTGCCGGCGAGATATTCATCTTCCTGCTGCTGCTGATGCACGGGCCGGCGGCGGCGGCGCTGGCTTCCGCCGGGGAAGCCGGCGTCGGTGCGATGCGCACATCGACTCGCTGGACGAGCCGCATCGCCAGCCCGCTGATGGCTGCGCTGTCGATGTTCGTTGCCGGCACGCTGTTCACCGCGCTGACGGCGACGCTCAAATCGCAGCACCTGTACAACGAAGGCGTGCTGCTCATCTCGTCGGTGCTGTTCGCGGTTCTGTATTTTCTCTTGAACACCCTGCTGGTCACGCTGGTCGTGTTCCTGAAGCGCAGCCAGATGATCGTGTGGTCGGAGTGGGTTGGCAGCTTCGGCTGGGTCGGCATCGCCTACGCGGGCACGGCGTCGGTGGCGACGCTGCTGTATCTGGTGTTCGCGCGCTTCGGCGTGGCAGTGCTGCTGGCGGCCACGCCGATCATCGCGATGCTGATGACCACGCTGCACTATTACTTCCGCCAGCAGGAAGTGGCCGAGCACAGCCGCAAGACCCGGCTCGAAGCGGCCGAGCGCGAAGCGGCCCAGGCCGCCCGCCATGCCTGCGAGTTGCAGGAGAGCGAGCGCCGCTTTCACAGCGCCTTCACCCACGCGTCGATCGGGATGGCGCTGGTCACGGTCGATGGCGAGGTGCTGCAGGCCAACGAGGCCTTGAGCAGGCTGCTCGGTTACGCCACCGGCGACATCATCGGTCGCCGGCTGCCCGAGTTCGCGATCGCCGAGGAAACAGGGCTTCTGAACGAGCGGCTCGCGTGGGTGCTTGAGCGCGGCGCCGAAGACACCTCGGTCGAGCTTCGCTGGCGGCATCGCAACGGCGGCGAAGTATGGGTGTCGCTGCATTGTTCGCTCTTCTCGGATTTCAAGTCCAGCGCACCCTGCCTGATCGTTCAGGCCCAGGACGTCACGGCTCGGCGCAGCGCCGAAAATCGGCTGCAGCACATCGCCTATCACGACGGCTTGACCAACCTGCCCAATCGCACCCGCTTCAACGAACGCCTGCAGCAGGCCATCGAGCGCAGTCACATCGGAGCGCGCCATCAGTTCGCCGTGATGTTCCTCGATTTCGACCGCTTCAAGATCATCAATGACAGCCTCGGCCATCGTGCCGGCGACGAATTCCTGGTGCAGGTGTCCCGCTGCATCCTCGATCAGGTGCGCGAGCAGGATCTGGTGGCGCGCCTGGGCGGCGACGAATTCGCGATCCTGATGAACGATATCCAGGACCCGCAACAGGCCATGGCGCTGGCCGACCGCCTGTTGCGGGAGTTGCACACTCCGTTCCTGATCAGCGGATCCGAGATCTCGATCAGTGCAAGCATCGGGATCACGTTCAGCTGCTTCGGCTACCGCGCGCCGGGCGACGTGCTCAGGGACGCCGATCTGGCGATGTACCGGGCCAAAACGCAGGGCAAGGCCCGCTACGCCGTGTTCGATGCGAGTCTGCATGAGCAGGTGACTCGACAGCTCCATCTGGAAAACGATCTGCGCCGGGCCATCGAGACCGGGCAGCTGACGCTCGCCTACCAGCCCATCTTTCGGCTGTCCGACGGAAAGCTGGCCGGGTGCGAAGCGCTGACGCGCTGGAACCATCCGACCCATGGCGCGATTCAGCCCAAGACGTTCATTCCGATCGCCGAGGAATCTGGGCTGATCGGCCAGATCAGCATGTGGGCGGCCGAACGCAGCTGTCAGCAGCTGCGCGCGTGGCGCGACAGCAAGCCCGAGCTCGGCAGCCTGACGATGCACGTGAACATCTCGGGCAACGACCTGTGCCAGAAGACGTTTGCCGAGCAGGTGACCCGGACCTTGCGGGAGTCGGGCATCTCGCCGAGCCAGCTCACGCTGGAAGTCACCGAGAGCATTCTGATGGACCGCCTCGAAAGCGCTCGCGACACGATGAGTTACCTGCGCAACCAGGGGGTGGCCATCTCGATCGACGACTTCGGCACCGGCTATTCCTCGCTGAGCTATCTGTCGAGCCTGCCGATCAGCAGCCTGAAGATCGATGCGTCGTTCGTGCAGAAGCTGGAGGCGAGCGCAAACGAAACCGAGGTTGTGCGCGCGATCGTGATGCTCGGCCGCTCGCTGAAGAAGTCCGTGATCGCCGAGGGCATCGAAACGGCGGCGCAGCTGAGGGTGTTGCGCGACCTGGGCTGCGAGCTCGGCCAGGGCTTCCACCTGGCGATGCCGCTGACCGGTTCCCAGATGGAGAATCTGCCAAGCGCGAACGCCGCGGTGCGCGCCGCGCTCGACCGCGGCGGCGAGGCGCGGATCGTCCCGCTGTTTGCTTAGTCCGCGCGGCCGTTCCGGGTAAGATTGCGGGACCAGACGCCGGTCCGCAGAGCCCGGAGAACGGACGCGAATCCAGGTGAGCCCGGGCACCGCCGCAGATGGCGCCCGATTCGAATACGCGAGCGACCAGAGCCTGCTCGTGTCATTCGGCGACGCGATCACGCTTGAGGCGCACCATCGGGTGCACACGCTGCTGGTCTCGCTGCAGAACACGCCCGTCGCCGCAACGCTCAACCTGCATCCGGCCTATTGCTCGCTGCTGATCAAGTTCGATCCGCGCCGGGCCGCCCACGAGGACATCGAGCGGGAAGTGCGCGCCCGGCTGGCCAGACTCGGCACCGAGCCGGCCGCGCCTGCCCGGCAAGTGGAAATTCCGGTCTGTTATGGGGGTGATTTCGGCCCCGACCTGGCCAGCCTCGCCGCGCTCCGGTGCCTGCCGATCGAAGAGGTCGTCCGCCTTCACTCGCAGAGGACGTATACGGTGTACTTCCTCGGCTTCGTTCCCGGCTTCGCCTATCTGGGCACGGTGGCCGACGAGATCGCCGCGCCGCGACTTGCGTCACCTCGACGGCGTGTCGAGGCCGGCAGCGTCGGAATCGCGGGACACCAGACGGGGATATACCCGAGCCCGGTTCCGGGCGGCTGGCGGCTGATTGGACGGACGCCGCTTTCGATGTTTCGGGCCGAGCGCGACCCGATGTCGCTGCTGGCCCCCGGCGACGAGGTGCGCTTCCGCCCGATCTGTCGGGACGAATACGCTCGCATCGAGGCGGGTGGCGTGTGATTCGGGTCGAAGTGCCCGGATTGATGACGACCGTTCAGGATCTCGGCCGCGAGGGCTTCGGTCCGATCGGCGTATCGGCGTCGGGCGCTGCCGACCCGATCGCGTTGCGGATCGGCAACCGTCTGCTTGGAAACGCCGAAGGAGCTGCGGCTCTCGAGATGACGCTGGTCGGAGGCGTTTTCAGGTTTGAGATCGATACCTGGGTGGTGATCACCGGATCGGACTTCGGCGCAACGCTTGAGAAGACACCGGTCGCGCCGTGGATCGTCCAGCCGGTCCGCAAGGGCCAGGTGCTGCGAATGCGATCGACCCGTTCGGGGGCGCGCTGCTACCTGTGCGTCAGTGGAGGATTCGACGTGCCGCTCGTTCTTGGAAGCGCCTCGACGCACGTGTTGAGCGCGCTGGGTGGATTCAACGGGCGCCCGCTTCGCAAGGGCGATCTGCTGCAAGTCGGCCCCTGCCGGCCGCCCGCCGCGCGGTGCCTGAATCCGCAGATCGGGCAGCGCCTTGCGCCGCGCCTGCGGCTGCGCGTAACCGAGGGGCCGCAGTTCGACTGGTTCACCGCAGCGTCGCAACGCGCCTTCCTCGAAACGACCTATCGGGTGACCGAGGCCTCCGATCGAATGGGTCTGAGGCTGGAAGGCGCGGCGGCCCAGGCGCGGTCGCAACGCGAGATGGTCACGGCCGGGGTCGCTTTGGGTGCGATCCAGATTCCGGCCGGCGGCCAACCCGTGATCGTGTTCGTCGAGCAGCAGACGACCGGAGGCTACCCGGTGATCGGCAACGTGATTGCAGCCGACCTTGCGTCGGTTGGACAATTGCGTCCGCGCGACGTCGTCGAATTCGAGCGGGTCTCGCACCAGGGGGCCCGCGCACTGCTGCTGGAGCGGGAATCCTGCCTCGAGTCGGACCGGCTGCTGCTGACCTGAACGATGGCATCGACACGATGAGGACTGGATGGATCTGAACTGCGACCTGGGCGAATTGGAGCAGGCCGTCTTCGATGGCACGCAGGAGGCGCTGATGGCGTCGATCACTTCGGCCAACGTTGCGTGCGGTGCTCATGCCGGCGACGAGCGCATCATGGAGACGACCATCCGGCAGGCGTTGAGGCACGGGGTGTGCATCGGCGCGCACCCGGGATTTCCCGATCGCGCGAACTTCGGCCGTCTGGAAATTTCGATGACCCCTGCACAGATCGCCGAAACCGTCTGCCGGCAGGTCGACGCCTTATCCCAGGTCGCGCGGCGATGCGGGGCGACGGTCGGACATGTCAAGCCTCACGGGGCGCTGTACAACCTGGCGGCGCGGGACGCCGGTGTATCGCGCGCCATCGCCGAGGGCGTGGCGCGGTGGCGGCGCGACGTGATCCTGGTCGGGCTGGCCGGCTCGCCAATGCTGGAAGCGTTTCGGCAGGCGGGCTTTGAAGTGGCCGCAGAGGCGTTCGCGGACCGCTCGTACGAACCCGACGGCAGCCTGCGTTCGCGCCGGCTGCCGGACGCGCTGATCCGCGATCCGCAAGTCGCCGCTGCGCAGGCGCTGCGGATCGCGCAGGCCCATCGCGTGGTCGCAGCCGACGGCAGCGAACTTGTTCTGCAGGCGCTCACGCTGTGCATACACGGCGACACGCCCGGCTGCGTGCAGATCGCCGCGGCCGTTGCATCCGCGCTGCGCCAGGCCGGGATCGAATTGAAGGGGTTGCCGCCCATGACGTGATGGGCGGTCGCCTCACCCCTTCACGCACACCACCTGCTTCAGGGTGTGCACCACCTCCACCAGGTCGGATTGCGCGGCCATCACGGCGTCGATGTCCTTGTAGGCCGCCGGCGTTTCATCGATCACGCCCCGGTCCTGCCGGCATTCGACCCCTTCGGTCGCCGCGCGGTGGTCGGCGAGCGTGAAGCGGCGCCTGGCCTCCCCGCGACTCATCGCGCGGCCCGCGCCATGCGAGCAGCTCTCGAAGCTCTCCGGGCTGCCCTTGCCGCGCACGATGTAGCTGCGCGTGCCCATGCTGCCGGGAATGATGCCCAGCTGCCCGGCCCGGGCGCTGACCGCGCCCTTGCGCGTGACGTACACGTTCTGGCCGAAATGGCGTTCCTGCTGCACGTAGTTGTGATGGCAATTGACCGCTTCGACGTGGCTGCGGAAGCTCTTGGCGATCGCCGTCTTCGCCGCCTCGATCACGCGACGCATCATCACCTCGCGGTTCAGCGCCGCGTAGCTCTGCGCCCACCCGACGGCGCGCACGTAGTCCGCGAAGTGGCGCGAGCCTTCCTCGAAGTAGGCCAGATCGCGGTCGGGCAGCTGGGTCTCGTGGCGTATCGCGTCCTGCCGGGCCAGCTCGATGAACATCGTGCCGATCGCATTGCCGACACCTCGCGAGCCCGAGTGCAGCATGAACCAGACGAAACCGTCCTCGTCGAGGCACACCTCGATGAAATGGTTGCCGCTGCCGAGCGTTCCCAGGTGGCTGCGGTGGTTGGTCTTTTCGAGCTTCGGGGTGTGGCGGCACAGCTCGGCGAACTCCGGCTCGAGCTGCGCCCAGGCGGTGTCCACCGAATCAGGCACGTTTTGCCACGAACCCGGGTCGCGTTTGCCGGGCGCGCGGCCGTGCGGCACGCTGCGCTCGATCGCGGAGCGCAGCCGAGCCAAGCGGTCCGGAAGGGCTTCGGCCCGCAGCGTCGTCTTCGCCGCCATCATCCCGCAACCGATGTCGACCCCGACCGCGGCCGGGATGATTGCCTTGAAGGTCGGGATCACCGAGCCGACAGTCGCGCCGATCCCGAAGTGCACGTCGGGCATGGCGGCGATGTGCTTGAAGACGATCGGCAGGCGCGCCGCATTGGCCAGCTGGCGCCTGGCTTCGTCCTCGACCGGCACGCCGCGCGTCCACATCTTGATCGGCACGCCGCCCGGCACGTCCTCCCGGATGTAGTTGGCTTCCATATCGCAGGATCCCCCGACGGCACGATACCCCGGCCCATCCGCAGCAGGGCCCGGGTCCTGCGGAATCCATTTAGAGGGCCGTCGCCCGCGCGAGCCGACCCCGATAGATCGCGCGGACGGTTTCCAGCGTGTCCGCATCCTCACCCGATTTGTCCGTACGGTAGCGCTTCACGCGAGCGAAGCGCAACGCCAGTCCCCCTGGATAGTGCGGACTGGCCTGCAGGTCGTTGAACGCGATTTCGACGACGAGTTCCGGCCGCACGCGGACAATCCATTCGTCGCGATAGATCTCTCGCGCCAGCATCGCTTCGGTCTGCCAGGCGAGCATTTCGTCGGTCATGCCCTTGAATGTCTTGCCGAGCATCACGAACCCGCCCGCGGCTTCGTCGCGGGCGGCCAGATGCAGGTTCGACAGCCATCCTTTGCGCCGGCCATGACCCCACTCCGCGGCGAGCACGACCAGGTCCAGGGTGTGCACACGCTTGATCTTGAGCCACGACGCCGCGCGCCGACCCGCCTCGTAGGGCGCGCTCGGCGACTTCGCCATCACGCCTTCGTGTCCGCGCTGCAGCGCATCGTCGTAGAAAGCCTGCGCGGCAGCCGTTTCGCCCGTCACGATGCGTGGCATCAAGAGGCGGGCAGGTAGCGCGCGCGACAGGATGTCGAAGCGCTCCGACAGCGGGGCTTCGGTCAGCACGTCTGCGCCGTGCCGCAGGCAGTCGAAGAAAAATACCGACAGCGGCAGCGACGCCTGCATGGCCGACACATCGAGCGTGCGCCCGAACCGGCGCATCGTGACTTGAAACGGGTGCGGAGCGCCGTCGGCCTGCAAAGCGATCGCTTCGCCGTCGAGGATCAGCTGCGGCGCCTCGACCGAACGCAACGCGTCGACGATCTCGGGCGCCGAGGCCGTCACGTCGTTGCGATTGCGCGTGAAGATGCGCACCTGGTCGGCCGCCTTGTGTACCTGCACCCGCGCTCCGTCGAGCTTCCACTCGAACGCTGCGCTGCCGAGCATGCCGAGAGCCTCGGCGACGTCGTTCGCGGGTTGCGCGAGCATCGGCGCGATCGGCTGCATCAGCTCGAGGGCGAATCGCCGCAGTGCGCCCGCGCCCTCCGTCAAAGCGGCATGCGCGACGGCGGCGATGCCGCCGGCGACCATGGCGGCCTGTCGCACCGAGGAAGCAGGTAAGGACGAAGCCGCCGCGACCGCATCGATCATCAAGGACTCGAGCGCACCCTGCCGCAACTCGCCCAGCATCAGCCGGCCGAGGAAGTCGCGCTCCTCGGTGGTCGCGCGCCCCAGTAATGCCGACAGGATGCGCGTGCGCTCGCTCCTCGAGCCTGCTCCGGTGGTTCCGGAAAGGCGCTCCAGCGCTGCATCGACCTCGGCAATCGTGAGCGATGGCGCCCCGACCACCACGTCCGGACGCGCGTCGCGCAGCAGCCCGTAACCGATGCCGCTTCGCCCCTGGCGAGGCTCGCCGGAAAGATACGCGACGCCGATCCCGATTTCCGCCGGCGCCAGCGTGCGCAGCAACGCCGCAAGCTCGGCGATCTTGGCGTTGCGACTTGGCGTGTCGGCAACACGGCGCGACGTTGCGACCACGTCGGCCAGTAGCGTCATCCGGCCATTTTACGGCTCCTCCCGGAGCGGAGCGCGTCCGGCGACGCGCTCCGCTCCGAGCTCAGGGTGCGAACGGCGCTATGTCGACCGCCATGCCCATCGCGTTATAGCCGGCGTGGTTGGGGTGCAGGTAGTCCCACGGCAGCTGGGTGAATTGGCTGTTGGGCAGGAACTCCGCGCGCATGTTGCCCGTATTCGGGTCCAGCGTGGCCGCGTCAAAGTCTTCCACGCCGTCGAACAGCCCGGACGTACGAATGAAGTTGTTAAGGACCTTCCGGCTGGCGTCGTGCCCCGGCCCGTTGTCGCCCCGGTCGACGCCGCTGATACCGAGCGCGGAGGTCATTGTGCCGGCGAAGACTTTGATACCCCGCGCGTGCAAGCGGCTGACAATATTCTGATAGCCGGCGATGATCGCGTCGGTCGTGTGGCCGGCTCCGAGGTCGTTGATACCCTCGAGCCAGATCACATGGGTCAGTCCTGACAGCCCGAGCACGTCCCGGTCGAGCCGGTCGACCGCAGCGGGACCAGAGGTTGCATTCGGGTTCACAGGATTGACAACGCGGTTGCCCCCGATCGCCTCATTGACGATGCTGACCTTCCTTCCGTAGGCGTTGTGCAACCGGCGCGACAACGTGTTCATCCACCGATCGTTGATGTTCAGAGTCGTGTGGGTGCCATCGGTGATCGAGTCGCCGAAGGCGCAGATCACCACCGTGTCTTCCGGAGCCATGACATCCACGGCGTCCAGGAAAAACCAGGATGTCGTGGTGAACTCGAAAGCGAACACGTCCAGGTCTTCGGTGTGGTTGCCGCTGCCGGGCGCCGTGATGTAGGAAGTCGTGTTCGCCCCGCTGTGAAAGCTCATCGGCCCGCTGTTGCCTTGAACGGAGTAGCTCACCGCAAGGTTGCGACCTTGCACACCTGCCGAATCGTCGTCCCGGGCCCAACGGAGCTCGATTCCGTCGCTGAAGACTTCCTGGCCGGCCGGGATGGTCACCGACGCCTCGCCGTTGAACGTCACCCGCGTGAGGGTGCCCGGAACGACGTTTGCCGAGTATTCCTGGAGGGCGACGGTGACCTCGTCGAAGGTCACGGACTGGCTCCCGAAGACGTTGGAAAAGCGAAATCGCATCCGCTTGCCCCAGAGATCGGGTTTGACGATGGAGCGGAATGTCTGCTCGGTCGCCCCCAATGTGTTGGCGGTCGGAAAGGGAAAGGCCAGGTCCGGTTGAATGTTGGCCGGAGCGAATGTAGTGGGCGGCCCAGGCGGCGCCGGCGCGACGGGGGGAACGTATACGAAGCTGGTTGCCGGAGCCGTGGCCCAGGTCGCAACCCAGTGTTGCTCGGCGAGAGCGGCCGGGCCGCCGGCAAAGACGGCCAAAGCGAACAGGAACGGTTTGATGACGTTCATCGTGTATTTCTCCTCGAATTTCGCGAACACTCGACTCTGCTGGTGCGCGAGCCGACGCGCAGCATCCGACGAGCGTCATGCGCCGTCTATCAAATTCGTCCGACTTTTATCGAATCTTTCCGCCGCGCGCCGGGCGGCGGGGTCTGCGACCGAGTCAATAGATCTCGGGAACGAACATCGATGCCGGCAACGGATGGCGAATGTAGTCCGGATGGCGCTCGCGCTTCAAACGACCGAATGACCGTCCCGTGACGAATCCCAAGGAAGGATTCGGGCTTCTCGCCCCTCAGGCGAGGAACTGCAGCGTCGCGGGCACCTGGCGCCGCAGCAGCGCGGCGCGGGCGGACCATTGCGTTTCAGCGTCCAGCGCCTCGAGAAACCGCACCTCGTTGGCCGCGAGCAACGCGATCGGCACGCCATCGCGGTAAAGAATGCGATTGCCGGTCAGTGCGGGCAAGCGCGGTCCGGGGGTCAGGACGCCGACCAGGTTCAGCGGATCGGCGCCGCTCAGGCTGACCAGAGCGCCGGCGCGTTCGCGCCGGCGCACGTCGCGCATCAGGCCGATCGCTTCCGGTACGGCAAACTGTTCCCCGGTGACGCCGGACACGAAGCGCCCGCCGCGAATCTCGCCGCGCGCTTCCAGCCTCCGGTAGCTCCTGAGCAGGTTTCTCCACGGTGGCAGCCAATCGGCTTCGCGCGCGACCAGGCGCCAGAACACGACGCCGTAGCGCCGCAGCAGCGTGCGTGCCACATGCTCGACGACCTCGGGATCCTCGACGGCGTCGCGCAGGCCGGCTGCGCTTGCCGGCCGCATGCGTCGCGCCAGCGCCCAGCGGCCGGCGTCCTCGATCCCGAACAACGCCGTGCGGCGCAATCGACGGCCGCGGTCGATGCCGCGGCCGTCCAGGCTGCGGCGGCGCTCCGAGGGCACCAGCAGCGCGCGCAGGCCGCCGAAGCTGTCGGCATTGACCAGGCCCTGCGCCACCAGCTCGCCAAGCGCGTCCTCGACCTGCGTGCGCAGCAGCCCGGTGCCCTCGACGATCTCGTCGAAGAACGACGCGCCGTGCGCCGTGATGAACTCGACGACCCGCTGCGCGCGCGACGTCGGCGGCGTGCCGGTGCCGTCGCGCGCGAGCGCGGCCCAGATCGCGAGGTTGCGTCGCGACGCCAGCACGATCGGCGTCGTGCGGACAGGGCTCGGAGTGCGTTCGCCGCTCGCGTGAAGCGGCGCGATGCGCGTCCACACCACGCGGCCGGCGCGGCTCAGCTCGTCGAGCCACACCGGGTCGTACTCGTTGACCCGCGCCGGCAGGATCTCGGTCTCCCAGGCGGCGGCGGGCGCCTCGAACCCCTCGAGCTGCGCCACGATGTTGGCCACCGCGTCGGCGCCCTCGACGCGCGCTTCGGGCGCCACGCGCTGCCATTCGAACAGGAAACGCAGGAAGTCGCGCGCTTCGACGGGTTCGATCTCCCGGCGCAGCCGGTTCACCGTGTAGCGGTGGATGCGCGCCAGCAGCCGGCGTTCGCACCATTCGGTCGCGCCGGGTGCCGACCCGATGCCCGCACCGTTGTGCGCGCTGTTGCTCAATTCGAGCGGCGTGAAGCTTCCGCGCATCACCGAGCCCTCGGATTCGAGCGCCAGCAGCGCGGCATCGATCTGCGACTCGGGCAACGCGAGCGAGGCGGCCAGCTCGCGCGCGCTGACGGGCCCCAGGCCCTGCAGGCGGTCGCGCAGGATCTCGACCAGGGCCTCCGGCCATACCTCCTCGCGCACGCGCCGGATCGCGTCAAGATCAAGCTTGCCCAGGTCGGCCGCCGTTTCGGCGTCGATCCAGCGGCGGGCCAGTACCGCCTGGGTGCGCCGCTCCTCCAGGGGCGCATCGTCCAGATAGGCGTACGGCCGCGCGGCCAGGATCTCGAGCGCGAGCGGCGAAGGCTCCGTCAGGTCGCGTGCGACAACGCGGATTTTGCCGTGCTCGATCGCGTCCAGCACGCGCTCGAGCCCGTCGATGTCCATCGCTTCGTGCAGGCAATCGTCGATCGTCTGCCGCACCAGCGGATGGTCGGGAATCTCGCGGTCGCCCACGATGTTCTCGCCGCAGGCGACCTGGTCGGGGAAAATCGTCGCCATCAGGTCTTCGGCCGCCATCCGCTGCAGCTGGGCAGGGACCTTGCGACCGCCCTGGAAACGCAGCAGCGCCAGCGCCACCGACGCGTTCCAGCGCCAGCGGGTGCCGAACATCGGCGCATCGAGCAGCGCCTGCACCAGCAGCGGCCGAACCGTGCCGGCCGACAGGTAGCGCGCAACGTCCGCCAACGGAAAACTGTGGGCGGTGGCGAGCGACAGCACGATCGCATCCTCGGTCGCCGCCGCCTGCAGCTCGAAGTCGAACTTGCGGCAGAACCTCTTGCGCAGCGCCAAGCCCCACGCACGATTGATCCGGCTGCCGAGCGGCGAATGCACGATGAGCTGCATGCCGCCCGATTCGTCGAAGAAGCGCTCGAGCACGATCGTGTCGACGGTGGGCAGCACGCCGAGCGCCGCATTCGCGGCCGCCAGGTAGTCGACGACCTGTTCCGCGGCCGCTGCCGCCAGGCCAACCGCGCCGCTCAGCCAGGCGAGGGCCTGTGCGCGCCCGCCGGCGGCGAGGCGCTCTGCGATCGCCTGACGCAGGTCCGAGACCGCCTGCGACAGCTCGGCCGTGCGGCCGGGCGCCTCGCCGAGCCAGAACGGCATCGTCGGCGCTTGGCCGTGGGCATCCTCGACGCGTACGGTGCCGCGCTCGATCCGCATGATCCGGTAGGAATGATTGCCGAGCTGGAACACGTCGCCGGCCAGGCTCTCGACCGCGAAGTCCTCGTTGACGGTGCCGATCACCTGCGCCTGCGGCTCGAGCATGACCGTGTAATCGGCCGTGTCGGGAATCGTTCCACCCGAGGTGACAGCCGCCAGCGCGGCGCCGCGCCGCCCGCGCAGCACGCCGTTGACGGCATCGCGATGCAGATGGGCGCTGCGGCGCCCGCGCCGGGTGTGAAAGCCGTCGGACAGCATTCGAACCACCTCGGCGAACTCCTCGTGCGTGAGCTCGCGGAATGGGGTAGCGCGCCGCACGCGCTCGAACAGCGCCTCCTCGCTCCACTCCTGCGATGCGACCTCGGCAACGATCTGCTGCGCCAGCACGTCCAGTGGCTTGGCCGGCAGCGAGAGCCGGTCGAGCTCGCCGCGCCGAACGGCGTCCAGCAGCGCGGCGCACTCGCACAGCTCGTCGCGCGAAAGCGGAAACAGTCGCCCCTTCGGCACTCCCGCGACGGCATGACCCGAACGGCCGACCCGCTGCAGCAGCGCGGCGATCGACCGGGTCGAGCCGATTTGGCACACCAGATCGACCTCGCCGATGTCGATTCCGAGCTCGAGCGAGGCGGTCGCCACCAGCGCGCGCAACTCGCCGCGCTTCAGGCGCCTTTCCGCATCGAGCCGCTGCTCGCGCGCGAGGCTGCCATGGTGGGCGGTCACGTATTGATCGCCGATGCGTTCTGACAGGTGGCGTGCCGCGCGTTCGGCAAGGCGGCGCGTGTTGACGAAGATCAGCGTCGTGCGGTGCTCGCGCACCAGCTCGGCGAGCCGGTCGTAGACCTGCTGCCACACTTCGCCCGACATCACCGCTTCGAGTGGGGAAGACGGGAGCTCGATCGCGAGGTCGCGCGCGCGGACGTGACCCGTATCCACGATCGCGCAGGCCGGCACGCCGCCCGCATCGGTTCGGTCGCCGACCAGGAAGCGTGCGATTTCTTCGATCGGCTTCTGCGTGGCCGACAGCCCGATCCGTATGGGTTCGCGCCCGGTGAGAGCCTCCAGCCGCTCCAGCGACAGCGCCAGGTGCGCTCCGCGCTTGTTCGGCGCCAGCGCGTGGATCTCGTCGACGATCACCGTGCGGGTCGTCGCGAGCATGCGGCGGCCGGACCGGCTGGTCAGCAGGATGTACAGCGATTCCGGGGTCGTGACGACGATGTGGGGCGGGCGACGGCGCATGCTCGCGCGTTCGCTCTGCGGCGTATCGCCGGTACGCACCTGCGTGCGGATCTCGACATCGGGCAGGCCCAGCCGCTCCAGTTCGGCACGGACTCCGGCCACGGGCGCTTCGAGGTTGCGCTGGATGTCGTTCGAAAGCGCTTTCAACGGCGAGACGTACAGCACGTGCGTCTCGTCGGTCAGCCCATGCTCGATGCCCTCGCGCACCAGCGCGTCGATCGCGGCCAGAAACGCGGCCAGCGTCTTGCCCGAACCGGTCGGCGCGGCGACCAGCGCGTGCCGCCCGGCCTTGATCGCGGGCCACGCTTCGAGCTGTGCGGCCGTCGGCGCAGCGAAGGCCGACGCGAACCAGGCCCGGGTCGCCGGATGAAAAAGCTCGAGCACGTCGTTGCCCTCACTGCTTCCCATCCGCGAACGATACCGCCGAATCCCGATCCCGTTTCAGGGCCGGGCCGGCACGACGTTCGTCGCTCGCTAATGGTTGCCAACCTGCTGCACGTTGGCATTGCCATCTTCGTAGACAGCGACACAACCGTTATTGCTGCCGCAAATTCCCGCACCCACGGTTGTGGTATCCCCGCCGGCGCGGATCACCGCAAACGGCGCCACTTGCGGAACGTAGATGCGGTTGAGCTTGGAATCAGCCGCCACCGAGTGCGAGTTCTGAGATTGCGGGATGGTCTCGATCAGCAGATTCGTTTTCGCGTCGATCACCCCGAGCACGGCCCCGCCAAGCGGCGCCGGACAGCCACCCGGCAGTCCACACGCCCGGCTGGAGGCCGTGTAATAGCGCTCGTCGCCGTCGCAGTACCAGACCTCATCCGAGCCCGTAACCCCGCCGATGGCGGCAGAATGCCCGTTCTTCGCCTTGATGACCAGCGTGGTGGTGTTGCTGGGGTTGTTCTGCGGGGTACAGCCCAGGAGCAGATTGCCATTCGGCCCGACCGTGGCACCGTTCGGTCCACACCCGCTGAGGTTTACCACCCCCGTGTTCGTTTTCTTCTCGAAGGCCCCGATCTGCACGGACGCCGTCGTCAGGGCGGTCGGATCGACCACCAACAGCCCGCCGTCGCAGGTAATGGCGCCGGGCAACTGTCCGTAATTGCAGCCCGCCGGGTTGTTCGCGATGACCGGAATCGACACATAGAAGCGCGCGGTCTTGGGCTCCCACGCCGGCTGCTCAAGCGACAAGCCCAAGCCCGGTGGAACGATGGCAGGGTCGACCGTGATCCGGCTGATCACATGCGTATTGCTGGCACTCATATCGCCATTGGCCGCCAACAGTGTCGCAAATGGCGGGTCGTCTGCGTTGTTTGCCGCGAGCAGCAAGGTGCCGTCCGCCGTCAATGCCATTTCATCCACTCTCATGGTGCCGCCGGTGCTGACGACCTGTTGGGTGGCGGACTGGGCGGGGGCATCCAGATCGATCACATGCAGCGTGCTGTCGCCGTCACCGGCGTAGAGCCACCTGCCATGCGACGTGACGCCGTCGGGGCCGGAGATATTGTTGTTCACGCCGCCGGCGGCGTTGAGCTTGACGCCGACGAAACCGCCGATGGTCCGCTTGAAGGTGTTGCTCTTCGTGTCGATGACGTCGATGCCCGAATTCGAGCGGTCGCTCAGGTAGTACTCAGAGCGATCCGCGTCGACCCAGCTGATATCGAACGACCGGAGCGGATTGCCCGGGATCTGAATCGCGGTAAGGCACCTCGTTTCGGTCGTGATAGGTGCCCCCAGGCCGCTGCACGGACCTGCGAACGCGATACCGGGTACCGCCAGCGACGCGGCCCCGATCAGCGCTGGAGCAGCGAAAAGCGCGGCCACGCGAGTGCAACATGGCGCGGATACCTTACGGCAGTCAAATCTTCCTTGGGCAAACCTCCTGCGCACGAAGATGCTCATCAGAGTCTCCTCCGCCTGAGTGCCCTGTGCGAGCCCAACGCTCGCTCCAAACCCGGGGCTCAAGGCCGGCGGATGTTGCCAGACTCCTTGTTCAAAGCCGATGCACTCAACACCTGAATAGAGGTCTGGAGAGATTCGGGGTGGGTTATTCCCCATAGGAAGGCCCGGGCGGTCTCATTGCGGAGAAGGCCAGGAACCCAGATCCTTGGTCGAAAAATTACCCAAGTCGCGTGCGCGATCGTTCGACGGGGTAACCACCCTATCCGCCGCGGCGCTTCGAGCGCACGGAACAATGCTTGGCCACTTCGGCGTTGATGGAATGACGCCGTAATTCCATACGGCGACCGCGTCCAGCGTTGAGTGGATTGCTCCTCCCGGATGGCGTCCTGAGCAAGGCACTGGCAAGCGAAAGTCCCTACGCTCAGCTTCCGACCGCCCGGCCAACCCATGCTCTGCAGGCCTCACCCACCTCGGCCAACACATCCTCGTCGGTGCGCCCCGATGACTTCAGAACATGGAAGCTGTGATCGGCCCCCTCCAGCCAATGCATGGTCCATCGGTCGGACAGGCGGCCGATCGCCTGGTCCATCAGGTCGCGCTGGCAAAGCGCGTCCCGCGTGCCATTGAAGCACAGGACTGGAACCTGGATCTGTTCGAGGTGTGCGTCGCGCAGCTTCTCCGGCCGGCCGGCCGGGTGCAGCGGATACGCGAGCAGCAGCAGGCCATCGCAGGGATACGAGTCGGCAGCGAGCATGGACGCGACCCGCCCGCCCATCGACCGTCCACCGAGGATCAGCATCTGCGGCTTCACGATCCGGCGAACGTGCTCGGCAACGGCGACGTAACACTGCTTCAGGCGGGGCATCGGATCGGGGGCACTCGATTTTTTCTCGCGATAGAGGAAGTTGAACCGGACTACCTGCAGGCCGCGCCTGCGCAACTGCTCACTGGCGGCGAGCGCGCGCTGGTCATTGATGTGACCGCCGGCGCCGTGTGCGCAAATGAACAGTGCGCCGGTAGGATGGGCGAGGGCGGGCTCGAAAACCGCAGAGGTCTCTTCGTCGGCGCCGACTTTGACCCGCCACGATCCTGCCAGATCATTCACGCGGGTACCCCCTCCGAAGCGTCTTTCCTGCTCCGCTAAGAGGCAAGGCTACAGAACCGTGCAATCGCATCGGCGACGTCCTGCGGCGCTTCCCGTTGAGGGAAATGCCCAACGCCGCCCAACAAGATACGACGGTATGGACCGCTGAAGAAACCTTCCTTGCCCTCGGAACTGTCGGGATGGTTACAGGCATCCGCATTCCCGTGGAGTACAAGGGTCGGCACCGACAATACCGGCGCCGGGTTCAGTCGGGCGTCATCCGCAGCGTAGAAAGGATCGCCGGGCGCGTAAGCCCACCGGTGACGGTACGAATGCAGGACGATGGCGGCCCAATCCGGGTTGTCGAAAGCCTCGGCGGCCTGGTCGTAGTCCTGCTGCGTGTACCAGCCGGCGGGTGACCACGTGTCCCACATCATGCGGGTGAAGGCGCGCCGATCCTGCTCGACGGCCCGCTGCCCTCTCGATGTGGCCATGAACCAGTGATACCAGTAGTTTCGCGCTTGCGCGTACGTGAGCGTTTGATTCGGATCGTTTGTCCCGTAGCCGACCGATAACAGAACCAGATAGGACGCCGCACCGGAGCGCAGTCCGCAAGCGTTGGCTGCTGCACGGGCTCCCCAGTCATGGCCGACGAGGATTGGCCCGACCAGACCCAGCGCATCGACAAACTCCAGCAGGTCCCGCCCCAGCGCCGAGAGCTGGCCGCTGCGCGGCGTATTGGAATCGCGAAACCGCGTTGGCCCGAAGCCACGCAGGGCGGGACAGAGAATGCGATAGCCGACGCCGGCCAGTCGCTCGGCGACCTTTGTCCAGCCTTCCGGGCAGTCAGGCCAGCCGTGCACCAGCACGACAGTACGCCGCCCGGCGGGGTTCCATTCCAGATAGCCAACGTCCAGTACGAGCGTGCTGACAATCGAATAGTCCGGCATCGTCCCCCCGCCACGGCCGAGCCAAAGCCGCCGTAGGATATCGTAGGGCTGAATTGAGTCTTCGATAACGAACGGCGTCCAGCGACGACCTGGTTTATGAGCGCTTCGCCAGTCTCCAACGTTTCAGATACCGCGCGGTGGGTTGCCGTCTACCGCGCTTGGGAGTCTGCGAGGGCGGACGCTCTGTTCCACGATCCGTACGCGGATTTGCTGGCGGGTGAGCGAGGGCGGGCCATCGCGGCCTTGATGCCGGCACAGGCGCGCAGCGGCTGGCCCCTGATCACGCGCACCAAGCTCATCGACGATCTGCTGATGGACGCGATCGCACAGGGCTGCGACTGCGTTTTGAATCTGGCGGCCGGCCTGGACACCCGTCCATATCGGCTCGACCTGCCCGCGCATCTGCAATGGGTCGAGGCGGATCTGCCGAACCTGATCGAGGAGAAGGAGCGACTGCTCGCTGATGCCCAACCGCGCTGCCAGCTTCGCCGGATGAAGGTCGATCTGGCCGACGCGGGCGCACGCGCCGCGGCGCTGAAGGAAGCGGTTGGACCATCAACCCGGCCCCTCGTCGTCACCGAGGGTCTGCTGGTCTATTTCGACGAAGTGCAGGTGCGTGCGCTGTCGGCGGACCTGTGCGCTCAAGCGGGCATTCGCTGGTGGATCCTCGATCTGGCGTCCCCGGCACTTGTTCAGTTGATGCGCAAGAGCATGGGTGCGCATCTGGCGAACGCACCGATGAGATTCGCGCCGCCGAGCGGCATCGCCTATTTCGAGGCACTCGGCTGGAGGGTCGCCAAAGTGCGCTCTATTTTCCACGCGGCCGCGCAATTGCGGCGCTTGCCATGGTTCCTGAGGATATTCCTGCTCTTCCCCGAGCCCGACCCCAGGAAACTGGGCGACGCGCGCTGGTCCGGTGTCGTGCAACTTGGACGCCCCGATCGATAGGAGGATCAGGCTCCGCGCGTTCCCGCAAATGCGGCCTGCAGGGCAGCGATGTCGATCTTGACCATCTTCATCATCGCGTCCGACGCCCGCTTGGCCCTGGCTCGATCGGGCGCGGCCATCAACTCACCGAGAACGGTCGGGACGATCTGCCACGAGAGACCGAAGCGATCTTTCAGCCAGCCGCACTGCTCGGCCGAGCCGCCCTCGAGAAGCGCGTTCCAGTAGCGGTCGAGTTCGGCCTGATTGTCACAGTTGACGACGAAGGACACCGCGTGGTTGAACGGGTCGAGCGGCCCGGCGCTCATGGCGATGAAGGGCTGACCGAAGAGAACGAATTCGACGACCTTCACCGACCCGGGCGGGCCGCTGGGCGATTCGCTCGGCAAAGAGGTGACATGGGTGACGCGTGAGTCGGGAAAGATGGAGGTGTAGAACGCCGCAGCCTCCTCGGCCTCTTTGGAATACCAGAGAAAAGGGGTGATCTTCTGCATGGATCTCTCCTGTTAGGGTAGGCGAGCAACACCGCTGCCAGTCGGCTTCAAAGCCACGGAAGCCTATCCCAGCGCGAAAGTGGTTCCCACTCCCTAGTCGATGGGCGGGGTACCGAATCGACATCACCCGTCAATTTTTTCCCAGCCAGGCCCGGAGCGAATTCGCCGCGGGCTTTCTGAAGGCTCACCATGTGGACGGCAGGGTTGAAGGCACCGGAACTAAGGACCCTTGGCCGGTCCAATTTTCGGAAGCGCGCCCTCATCGTGACCGGCCTCGTTCGCGTCGTGATGCTGCGCATGCTGGTGCGGGTGCGCATCTGCGCTCTGCGCACCTACGATCGCGCGATAGGCTTCCGGCGAGAGTTCCGGAAGTTTGTGCAGAAACGCAACGATCGCCCAGATGCTGTCATCGTCGTGGGTCGCACCCCAGGCGGGCATGCCGGTCATTTTCAACCCATGCTTGATGATCCAGAACGTCTCTTGGGGACTGAGATCTGAGGCATCGACAAGATTCGGCGGCTGGGGATAGAGCCCGCGACGCAGCTCCGAGCTCTCAGTGCCCGGCGCGAGGTGGCACTTCGCGCACATCTGCGAGTAGTGTTCGGCGCCGATGGCGATCTGGGTCGGGTCACCGAGCGGCGGTATGGTAATTCCACCCGCGCGCGCCGCAATCGATCGGTCGCGAGCGGCCTCCAGCAGCCATCTTGTAGCTGCCCAATGAGGATCATCGGCCGCGACATTGAAGACCCCGGAGAGCAGGATTCCAAGGCCCACAGCTACTGAGGTTATGAGGGCCAGTGCGGCGATCTTCAGCACGTTCATGAGTCACCCATTGCCAGGATGTTGTTGGTAGCGCGTGTCTGGTTGTCAGAACCAGGCGCGCACGCCCGCGACCACGCGTGCATCGCCGATACCCTCGCCGTCCGTACGTCTGAAGTCTGCAGTCGCGCCGAATGCGCGATTCCAGGTCACGCCGATGTAAGGAGCGAACTCGCGCCGAATCTCGTAGCGCAGGCGCAGAGCGAGCTCCATATCGGATAGACCTGAACCGAGGCCTCGCTGCGGATCGCGCTTGCCGTACAGATTCATCTCAAGCTCCGGTTGGAGAACGAGGCGCTGCGTGAACAACAGCTCGTATTGCGCCTGCAATCGCGCGGCCGTGCGCCCGCCATCACCGGCGTAGATCGTGGCCTCGATGTCGAACCACTGCGGCGCCAGGCCTTGCACTCCAATCGCGGCCCACCGGCGTGGCGGACCCGCGCCGAAGTCCTGTCGCGCCCCCAATTGCAGGCTCCACCAGCGCGTGACGATCCGATCCCAGAGCAGCTCCGCGCGCGCATCTTCGGTCCGCCCGCGCGTGCGTTCGCCCTCCGTCTTGCACCAGAGTTTGTTGTAATCGCCGCCGTACCAGGCGTAACCATCCCACGCGCCCGCATCTGCGCCGGCCCTACCCCGCCACTCCAGGCGATCTAGCAGCACCATGGCAATCGGCGCGGTGTCGTCCATGCCCATCATCTTGACCATCTCGCGATACGGCATATCGGGCATGGCTTTCGTCGGTGGCCCAGGTGGCACATGCTGCGATTCGCTCTCAGGCCGTGCCGATACCGCCGCGAGTAGCGCTATCGCGATGGCCGTGACGCGTGGGACTGCATGCATGCCGTCAACCCTGCTGCGCCGGACCAGATCCAGGTGCGACGATCACCTCCCGAAACATGCCGGCCTCCATGTGAAAGAGCAGGTGGCAGTGGTACGCCCAACGGCCGAGCGCATCGGCCGTGATCAGATAGCTCAAGCGCTGGGCCGGCTGCACGAGGACGGTGTGCTTGCGGACCTGAAAGGCGCCATCCGGCGACTCGACCTCACTCCACATGCCGTGAAGGTGAATGGGGTGCGTCATCATGCTGTCATTGACCAGGACGATGCGCACTCGCTCACCGTGAGTGAAGCGCAGCGGCTCGGCCTCGGAGAACTTCCTGCCGTCGAAGGACCACATGAAGCGCGTCATGTGACCGGTGAGATGCAGTTCGATCTCGCGTTGCGGCGGGCGCGGATCGATCGGTCCACCCAGTGTGTGCAAGTCGGCATAGGTCAACACGCGCCTGCCGTTGTCGCGCAACCCGACGCCCGGGTCTGACAAGGTGTTCTTCGGTTGCATGACTCGCGCATCGACGCCTGGCGTGGGCTCGGACGGTGCCTGCGTGACGGTCCCAGGAGTCATCTCGCTCTTGGCGTCGTGGCGCATCCCCGGCATGTCCTGCATCCCTTCCATGCCCTCCATTGCCGACACTGCACTCATGTCGTGGCCCATGCCCATGTCGGTCATCGTGAGCAGCGGTCGCGCATCAAGCGCCGGAATCTGTCCCTGCAGCCCGGGACGCGGCGCGAGCGTGCCGCGGGCGTACCCCGATCGGTCGATCGACTGCGCGAAGATCGTGTACGGCCGTTCTTCTGCAGGCTCCACGATCACGTCGTAGACCTCGGCCGTTCCGATCCGAAACTCGTCGACGATGACCGGCTCGACGTCCTGTCCGTCCGTTGCGACCACGGTCATCTTGAGCCCGGGAATTCGAACGTCGAAGATGCTCATCGAGGAGCCGTTGATGAAGCGCAGCCGCACCTTCTCTCCGCGGCGAAACAGGCCAGTCCAATTGGCCGCCGGCGCCGCGCCATTCATCAGGTACGTGTAGGCGTAGCCCGAGACGTCGGCCAGATCGGTGGGGGTCATCCGCATCCCGCCCCACATGCGTCGCTCTGCGACCGTTGACTGCCAACCCTTCTCCCGAACGTCCTTGAAGAAATCGCCGACGGTGCGCTTACCGAAGTTGAAGTAGTCGCTTTGACGCTTCAGCGTGGCGAACAGGTGTTCGGGATCCCAGTCGCTCCAGTCCGACAGCAGCACGGTGTAGTCCCGATCCGCACGGTGCCGCTCACCGGCGCGCGGCTCTATCACGATCGGTCCGTACAGTCCCGTCTGTTCCTGAAAGCGCGAGTGGCTGTGATACCAGTAGGTACCGGACTGATGGACCGGGAAGCGGTAGGTGAAGGTCTCGCCCGGCGCGATGCCCTCGAAGCTCAGGCCCGGCACACCATCCATGTCGGCCGGAAGAACGATCCCGTGCCAGTGAATGGAGCTCGGGGCCGGCAGGCGATTGGTGACGCGCAAGGTGATCGTGTCGCCTTCGCGCCAGCGCAGAAGCGGCCCGGGGAGCTGACCATTGACCACGGTTGCAACGCGTCGCTGTCCGGTGAAGTTCACCGCCTGTGCGCCGATCTCCAGGTCGAACTGCGTGCCGGACAGTGCCTGGCGCTCGGCAGTGTCCGACGCCTGCGAGAGTGTCTTGGTTGCGCCCAGAGCAAGCACGCCGAAGCTCGCGCCCTGCACGAACCGCCGCCGTGAAGAGTTGAACGGGTTGACACGTCTCGGTCGGTTCTTGGTCATCGTCATTCTCGATCTCAAGAACACTGTTGCAAATGCCGAGCAGCCGCCGAGCCGCCCGGATGGGGCCGTGCGCTGGGCGGGCTATATGAGCCAAACGGGCGCTAAGGCCCGAAGCGCTCGTCAGGAGAGATCAGCAGGAGGAGCGTGAGACCAGAACGAGGCGAAACGCTGGGAGAGGTTTCTCGGCGGGCCGTTGGATAGAGGAATCGGTGGCCGGGCCGGATCAGTCTCGGGAACAAGACTTGGGACAGCCACGCCTGCCACCGCAAACAGCAGCGCGGGCGCTCTTTCGGGTTTTAGCGTAGCCACGGGCTGCGCGATCGCGTGGGCGTTGCAGAGTAGTTCACAGCACAGGTCAGACTCCGGGTGACTTGGCGGCTTTCCATGTTGATGGATATGGCCGCCAGGCGTCGGTGCGTGGTCGTGGGCCTGAACTGCGCCCATGCCGTGATCCGGCATCGGACAAGCGAAGCCCCCAAGCGTCCAGGCCGTGAGCGCGAGCAAAACGACGGCGCGACGGAAGCGGCCGCCGGTCTTGACTCGCTGTGTGCTCGGGTGGGTCACGGCAGCATTATTCGCGTGCCTCACTGCAGAGTCAAAGTTGGCGGGCCGCGCGCATTGCCTCGATACGTTCCCTGGATGTCCGAGGGCGAAGGCGCTTGCGCTGACCAGCCAGGCGGCCAAAGGGGAAGCCCAGGCGATCGAACTCCAGGCGCGCACGATCAACGCGCAGGGCGGGGAGAGCTACCTGCGGCTGGAGGCCATTCGCAAGTGGAACGGCACGATGCCCGTCCACTTGGGTTCGCACACGCCGCTGCCGTTTGTCGACGTGGGCGTGGGGGGCAAGTGATTTGTCACGGGGTCAGGAAGGTCGTCACGCGACCGATCTCGGCCAGGCTCCAGATGCGCGCGATGATCGCGCGCATTTCGTCTTCGCTTGCGCCGTCGCGGTAGCGCGCCAGCCGTAGCGCCTTGTCTTCGAGCTCGGGCCGGCTCAGCGTGTTGCCGGGATCGCCCTTGGGTGTGTTGACGCGGCCTTCGAGCCGCCGGCCGTCTGCGACCTCAACCAAGACCTTGCCGATCCAGCGCGCCGGGTACGCGGTGTCGACCTCCGCATCGAGGCGCATCGCGACCTTGTGGCGGAAGGCGACCACCGCCGGGTCGCTGTAGTGGCGATCGAATTCGTCGAGGCCGGCGCGCCCGTGCACGGCGATCAGGCCGAGCACGGTGCCGATCGAGAACTTGGCCTGGTGCACGGTCTGCGGATCGACCACCGGTCCGAGCACGTCGATCGCGCCCTGGTGCACGAGCGCGGTGATGCGTTTCACGTCCTGCGCTGCCAGAGCGTGCTGCTGCAAGAGCTGCTGCAGCGCATCGGCCGCCGGATGCGCGTGGCGGCAGGCTGCGTGGAACTTGAACGACGTCTCGGCCAATGCCCAGCGCGTGCCGAGGCGATCGGTCAGGCGCGCAGGGTCCGCGTCGCGCGACATGCCGGCCGCCAGGCCCTGGGCGCCGTCGAGGATGCGGCTGGCGCCCGTGAGGCCGTCCCGGGCGAGATAGGCGGCCGCCAAGCCCGCGCCGGCCGCGTGCGCAGTGTGTAGCTGCTTGGAGTCGGCCGCCTCGCGCAGGAACTCCCACAGGCCGGCCGATTGCGTGCCTGCGGAGCCAAAGGCGTTCATCATCTGTTCCGGCGTCAGGCGCAGCAGGCGGCCGGCCGCGGCGGCGGCAGCGAGCGTGCCGGCCGTGCCGGTAGTGTGGAACACTTTGTAATGCGAGCGCCCGAGGAATTCGCCCACGCGGATCCCGACCTCGTAGCCGGCAACGGCACCGGCCAGCAGCTCGGCGCCGCTGCGCCCCAGTGCCTGCGCCACCGCGAGCGCCACCGGGAAGACGACCGTGCCGGGATGGAACACGGAGCCGTTGTGCAGGTCGTCCTGTTCGGCGAAATGCGACGACGCCGCGTTGGCCACCGCGGCCGTCAACGGGCTGGTGAGCCTGCGATGGATAAGGACCTCGCTTGGCCCGTCGGCCGGTCCCATGCTCTCGGCGAAGCGCGCGATCGCCTCGACCGGCCGTGCCTGCTTGCCGGCGAGGGCCGAGGCGAACCAGTCGAGCATCAGGTCCTCGGCCCGGCGCAGCACCGCGGCCGGCAGCGCGCGCGCGTCGAGCGTCGCGGCGAAATGCGCCAGGGCCTGGCCGGGATGCCATGGCGAGACGCCCCCCTCTCCCGCTTGCGGGAGAGGGGTTGGGGGTGAGGGTCGGCCGCTCACAGGCTCGCCGGATCGAAGCCGGTGGCCTTATAGATCGATTGAACCGCGTCGCGGCCGACGCGGTCCTCCATCTGGCGGTGCACTGGCAGCATCGCCTTCTTCAGCGCTCGTTTCTGGTCGGCGGTGAGCTCGATGATCTGGGTCTTGCCGCTCTTGCGTATCGCCTCGACCGCGTCGTCGTTCTCCTTCTTGGCGATGTCGTCCGCGTAGTCGGTGGCCTCCTTCATCGTCTGTTCGAGGATCGCGCGCAGATCGGGCGGTAGCGAGTCCCAGAACTTGGTGTTGGCGACCACCACGTAGCCGATGTAGCCGTGATCGGTGATCGTCATGTACTTCTGCACCTCGTGCATCTTTTGCGTGTAGATGTTCGACGGCGTGTTCTCGTTGCCGTCGACCACGCCGGTCTGCAGCCCCTGGTAGACGTCGGAGAACGCCATCACCTGCGGGATCGCTCCCACCGCGCGCATCTGCGCGTCGAGGACCTTGGACGACTGGATCCGCATCTTCTGACCCTTGTAGTCCTCGGGCCAGTGCAGCGGCTTGTTGGCGGTGAACTCCTTGAATCCGTTGTCCCAGAAGGCCAGGCCCGTCATGCCGTGCGCCTGCAGCAGCTTGAGCATCGATGCGCCGACCGGGCCGCGCGTGACCTTGTGCAGGTTGTCGTAGCTGTCGAACAGGTAGGGCAGGTCGAAGGCCTCGAATTCCTTGATGCCCATCGGCCCGAACTTCGATGCCGACGGCGCCAGCAGCTGCACCGAGCCGAGCTGCAGCGCCTCGAGCTCTTCCTTGTCCTTGTACAGCGAGCTGTTCGGGTAGACCTCGACCTTGACCCGACCCTTGGTGCGCTCCTCGACCAGCTTCTTGAAGTAGTCGGCGGCCTTGCCCTTGGGGGCGTCGGATGTCACCACGTGGCTGAACTTGATGACGATCGGCGCTGGCTGGGCGTGCGCCCCGCAGAGCAGGCCCAGAGCCAGGCCGAGAGCGGATAGAACGATGCGCGTGTTGCCGCTGACCTTCATGATCCCTCCCTGTTTTTCTTTCCCTTGTCTCGCAGTCTTCTGCCGCGTTGCCATCTCCGCGCCGATCCGGCTTTCGTAAAGTACTAGATCGCCTGCAGCCGGCGCAGGCGGTCGATATCGGCTGCGCCGTAGCCCAGGCCGGCGAGGATGGCTTCGGTGTGCTGGCCGAGTGCCGGCACGGCGTCCATGCGCACCGCGTCGACATCGGCCGCCCCCGGCGGCAGCAGCGCCGGCACTGGGCCGGCCGGCGTGTCGACCTGCACCCAGCGCCGGCGCGCCTTCAGCTGCGGATGCTCCCAGACCTCGCGCATGTCGTTGATGCGCGCGTTGGCGATCTGCGCTTCGTCGAGCCGCGCCACCACCTGGTCGGCGGTCAGCAAGGCAAACGCCTGCACGATGATCTCGCGCAACTGCGGGCGGGCCTCGGTGCGCCGGCTGTTGGTGCTGAAACGCTCGTCGGCGGCCAGCTCGGGTCGGCGCAGCACCTGGTCGCAGAACGCCCGCCACTCGCGTTCGTTCTGCAGGCCAAGCATCACGGTCCTGCCGTCGCCGGTGGGGAAGGGGCCGTAGGGGTAGATGGTCGCGTGCGCGGCACCGGCGCGCGGCGGTGGCGGCGCGCCGTCGAACGCGTAGTACAGCGGATAGCTCATCCACTCGACCATGGCCTCGAGCATCGAGACCTCGATGCGCTTGCCCTGGCCGGTGCGGCCGCGCTCGATCAGCGCCGCCAGGATGTTGCTGAGCGCGTACATGCCGGCGGCGATGTCCGCGATCGAGCAGCCGGCCTTGACCGGCTCCTCCGCGCTGCCCGTGACCGACAGGAAGCCGGACTCGCTCTGGATCAGCAGGTCGTAGGCCTTCTTGTCGCGATAGGGTCCATCCGCGCCGTAGCCCGAAATGTCGCACACGATCAGACGCGGATGGGCGGCGCGCAGCGCCTCGTACGACAGGCCCAGCCGCGCCGCGGCGCCCGGCATCAGGTTCTGCACCAGCACGTCGGCGCCGGCCAGCAGCCGGGCCAGGATCAGCGGGGCCTCGGCGTGCTTGAGGTCGAGCGTCAGGCTTTCCTTGGAGCGGTTGGTCCACACGAAATGGGAAGCCTGCCCGCGCACCCGGCTGTCGTAGGCGCGTGCGAAATCGCCCACGCCAGGGCGCTCGATCTTGATCACGCGCGCCCCGAGGTCGGCGAGCTGGCGCGTGCAAAACGGCGCCGCGATCGCGTGCTCCAGAGCTACGACCGTGATCCCGTCCAGAGGCCGCATAGGAGCGCTCAAAAGGAGCGGGGTAGCCCGAGCACGTGCTCGGCCACGTAGGACAGGATCAGGTTGGTCGAGACCGGCGCCACCTGGTACAGCCGGGTTTCGCGAAACTTGCGCTCGATGTCGTATTCGTGGGCGAAGCCGTAGCCACCGTGGAACTGGATGCAGGCATTGGCGGCCTCCCACGACGCCTTGGCCGCGAGGTACTTCGCCATGTTGGCTTGGGCGCCGCAGGGCTCGCCCGCGTCGAACAGCTCGCAAGCCCGCCAGCGCATCAGGTTCGCGGCTTCGACCTCGATGTAGCACTCGGCGATCGGAAACTGCACGCCCTGGTTCTGGCCGATCGGGCGGTCGAACACGACACGCTCGGTCGCGTACCGGGTCACCCGGTCGATGAACCAGTAGCCGTCGCCGACGCATTCGGCAGCAATCAAGGTGCGCTCGGCGTTCAGGCCGTCGAGGATGTAGCGGAAGCCCCGGCCTTCCTGGCCGATCAGGTTTTCGGCCGGGATCTCCAGGTTGTCGAAGAAGAGCTCGTTGGTCTCGTGGTTGACCATGTTGGCGATCGGCCGCACGGTCAGGCCCGCCTTCACTGCCTGGCCCAGGTCGACCATGAAGATCGACATCCCTTCGGATTTCTTCGAGACCTCGGCGATCGGCGTAGTGCGGGCGAGCAGGATCATCCAGTCGGAGTGCTGCACGCGCGAAATCCACACCTTCTGGCCGTTGACGACGTAGCGGTCGCCCTTTCTGACCGCGGTCGTCCGGATCTTCGTCGTGTCAGTGCCCGTGGCGGGCTCCGTGACGCCCATCGACTGCAGGCGCCATTCGCCGCTGGCTATTTTCGGCAGGAAATGCCGCTTCTGCTCGGGTGATCCGTGGCGCAGCAGCGTGCCAATGTTGTACATCTGTCCGTGGCAGGCGCCGGAATTGCCGCCGCTGCGGTTGATCTCTTCCATGATCACCGAGGCTTCGGCGAGGCCCAGGCCCGAGCCGCCGTACTCGGACGGAATCATCGCAGCGAGCCAGCCGGCCCTGGTCAGCGCATCGACGAACGACTCGGGGTAGGCACGCTGCTCATCGAGCTTGCGGTGGTACTCGTCAGGGAACTGCGAGCACAGCGCGCGCACCGCATCGCGCAGATCTGGGTAGCGGTCGCTGGCGGCTTTCAACATCGAGCGGTGCTCGGTCGCTCACTTCGTAACGCCAACCACGTGCGCCTGAATCTTGCCGTCGACGGCGCCGTGCCCGAACCGGCGGACGATCGCTTCGGCAGCGATGTCGGTTGCTTCACCCAGCCGCGCCGGATCGCGCGCCTCGAGTTCATTGCGTAGCGGCGTTCCCTGGCAGTACGCAATGGCAGGTATGCGTGCCGACGCAGCCCGGCTGCGAGCCGCGATCGTGGTGATGTCGATTTTCGTTGAATCGAAGCCGGCTTGAACCAGCTCACGCGCGATCAGTGGGTGGTCATGGTAGCCGTGCGGCGTGCGCGCGAGGAAGCGCGGCGGATCCGCAGGAAACACCTGTTCGAGCGCCCGGGTCACGGTGTCGGCAAACTCGTTTTCTTCGATCCGATCCCATACGTTGAAGATGAAGAGCCCGCCTGAACGCAGCACGCGGTGCGCTTGCGCATACGCCTGGCGTCGGTCGGGAAAGAACATGACGCCAAACTGGCAGACGACGGCGTCGAACGTGCCGTCGTGGAACGGCAACTGCATCGCATCGGCCTGCTGCCATTGCACGGTGCGTTTCGTTCCTACGGTCGCCGCCTGATCGAGCATCGGTTGGTTCAGATCCGTCGCCGTGATGGCGACGTGATCAGGCAAGGTCGCATCGAGCGCGCGGGTGACCACACCCGTACCGGCCGCGACCTCCAGCACGTTGCTGAGCGCACGCGCAGCCAACGTCCTGGCCAGATCGCGCGCGTACGGCTCGAAGATCAGCGGAACCAGGTGCGTTTCGTACAGCAACGGGATCGAACCACCAAATAACTGGTCCGTGCCGTGCTTGGCCATTGGTCGCCGCCTCCCGAGTCAGGCCTTTGCTACGGATCGTAGCCCGGGTAGGGCGCTATGTGAAAGTTCCTCTCGCCAAGGATTGAGTCGGCGGCTCAGAGCTTGGAGCCACCGTCCACTCGAACGGTGTCGCCAGTGATCCACCGAGCCTGGTCGGAGGCGAGGAAAGCGACGACGGGAGCGATGTCCTCCGGTTGCGCAATGCGCTTCAGCGCTTGCATCGCCACCGTGGAATTACGACCCGAATCGGTCTTGGCAAAGCTGGACATGTCGGTTTCGACGACGCCGGGCGCGACAGCGTTGACGCGCACGCCGCGCTCGCCAAGGGCGGAGGCGAAGTGCTTCACCAGCGTGTCGATCGCGCCCTTCGTAGCCGCATACGCGGGGAGCGTGCCGACCGAGGCGTGCGCACCGAGCGAAGACAGCAGGACGATGCTGCTGCCCTTGCCCAGGATCGGGAGCAACTGCTGGACGAGGAAAAAAGGCGCCCGGACGTTGACGGCGAACAGGTGGTCGAAGTCTTCCACCGACGTGTCCTCGATCGTTGCAGCTTTGGACACTCCTGCATTGGCGACCAGGATGTCCAGGCGATCGCCGACGATTTTGCGGACCTGCTTGGCAAGCTTGTGCGCGCCGTCCGGGGCGGCCAAGTCGGCGCCGACCGCATCGGCGCGGCCACCGGCCTTGCGGATTTCAGCGACGACGGCCTCGGCTTCAGAAGCGCCGCGGCTATAGTGAACGAGAACCTGCGCCCCGGCCGTCGCGAGGGCGAGCGCGCTGGCGCGGCCGATGCCGCGGGAGGCACCCGTAACGAGGGCGGTCTTGCCTGAGAGGTTGGTCATCATTGGCTCCCTTGCTTGGAAGTGTCGCGTATGTGGCGGAATCTAAGCGCTTCTTGTCGAGCTGACCAAGACTTTGTAAGCTGGTCGCCATACCTGGCAGGCATGAGATCGCACATGGAGCTGCGGCATCTTCGATACTTCGTGGCGGTTGCCGAGGAGGGCAGCCTGACCGTCGCGGCCGAGCAAAGGCTGCACACGGCGCAGCCGTCCTTGAGCCGGCAGATGCGGGATCTCGAGTATGAGGTCGGCGCGCAACTGATGACCCGCAGTGCTCGCGGCGTCGAGCTGACGGCCGCAGGCCGGGCCTTTCTCGATCACGCGCGGCTGGCGCTGGCCCAGGTCGAAGCCGCCGGCGAAGCCGCGCGCCGGGCAGCTCAGCCTGCCAAACTGTCATTCGCCCTTGGCTTCCTGACGGGACAGGAGATGGACTGGCTCCCGGAAGCCATGCGCATCCTGCGGGACGAGCTGCCCAACATCGAGGTCACGGTGTCCAGTCGGTATTCCCCCGACCTTGCAGAAGCGCTCGTGAGGGGAAAGCTGGACGTGGCGTTTCTCCGACCCGAATTGCACGCGCCCGATCTGGTTTTCAGGCCAGTGGCCAAGGAACCACTGGTCGTCGTGTTGCCGAGCGATCACCCGCTGACTTCGAATGACGCCATCCGTGTGCACGACATCGCGGATGAGACGTTCATCGGCGTGTCGAATACAGCGCCCGTGCTGCGCGCTGTGATCGACGAGTACCTCAAGCGCTCCGGAATCGACATCACTCCGGATCACGAGGCCGACAACCTGTCGATGGCGATATCCTTGGTGGCGTCAACGCGTGGCGTCGCTCTGCTGCCGATTTACGCGAAGAACTTTCTTCCCTGGTCCGTCGTCAGTCGACCCCTTGAGGGAGAAGTGCCAACCATCGACCTGGTCGTCGGCCACCATAGAGCCAACACTTCTGCGCTACTCAAGCTTTTTCTGTCAAGAATCGACGATCTGATCGCCCGTGTGTCGGAGAAGACCCATTGAGCGAGGCGCGTCGGCCGCTAGCCTAGCAAGGCCCGAGCCGCTTGTTTCAGCTCATCTTGGCGGCATTGCGGACCCGCTGACAACGAACGCCACGAGGAAGCTATTAGTAGGTGCCCAGCCTGCGCACGGGGGCGCCGCAATCTGCTCGACTACGCGAATTTGAAGCTGTAATCGTTACGGCGTGTTGGGTCGATGCTCTTGACAGCAACGGCTACTTTCCAGGCCCGGCCAAAGCACTCCTGCTTCGATACCAAACAGTTCCGACCTACAACTATCGCGATCTTTGCAGCCAGCCTGCCTGTCTTGGTTTCAAGGATCAGAACTTCCATTGCTCGCTCTCTGCACCCATGCCGGGCGTCCATCTGCTCCCCACGATACGCCGCTGGTGGGCGGATGTACGCGTAATCACCGGGTGGGTGCCCACCCATTGATCGTCCCCAGTCGGCGTCACTCGCGCTGGGGACATCGAATGACACGGGCGAGGAGTGAAAATCGCCCTGAGGCGATTTTGACGCCCCCCAGCCCCATTCGGCGCGCGCCTACTCCACCGTCACGCTCTTCGCCAGGTTCCTCGGCTTGTCGATGTCGGTCCCGCGCGCGACGGCGGTGTGATAGGCGAGCAGCTGCAGCGGCACCACGTGCAGCAGCGGCGACAGGTCGCCGTAGTGCTCGGGCAGCCGGATCACGTGTACGCCTTCGCTGGGCTCGATGTGCGTGCCGGCGTCGGCGCACACGAACAATTGCCCGCCGCGGGCGCGCACCTCCATCATGTTGTTCTTCAGCTTCTCCAGCAGCAGGTCGTTCGGGGCCACCGTGACCACCGGCATTTCGTCGGTCACCAGCGCGAGCGGGCCGTGCTTCAACTCGCCGGCCGGGTAGGCTTCGGCGTGGATGTAGCTGATCTCCTTCAGCTTCAAGGCGCCCTCCATCGCGATCGGAAAGTGCATTCCTCGTCCGAGGAAAAGGGCGTTTTCCTTGCGGGCGAACACGTCGCTCCAGGCGATCACGTTGGGCTCCAAGGCCAGCACGCTCTGGACCGCCGCGGGAAGGTGGCGCAGGCTGCGCACCACGTCGCGCTCGTGAGCTGCGTTCAGTCGCCCCTTGATCTTCGCGAGCGTCGTGGCCAGCAGGTAAAGCGCAACCAGCTGGGTGGTGAAGGCTTTGGTCGAGGCGACGCCGACCTCCACGCCGGCGCGCGTCAGAAACTGCAACCGGGTCTCGCGCATGATCGCGCTGGTGGCCACGTTGCACACCGCGAGCGTGTACGTCATTCCGAGCGACCGGGCGTGCCTCAGGGCCGCCAGCGTGTCGGCGGTCTCGCCCGACTGCGACACCACGACCACCAGCGTGGCCCGATCCGGAACCGAGATCCGGGAGCGGTATTCGCTGGCGATTTCGACTTCTGTCGGCACCTGGGCGATCGACTCGATCCAGCTGCGCGCTACGCAACCGGCGTAATAGCTCGTTCCGCAGGCCAGGATCAGGACGCGGTCGATGCCCTGAAGGACATCGTCGGCCTTTTCGCCGAACAGCAGCGGATCCAGCGCGATCGCCTGGTCCAGCGTGTCGGCGATCGCCTTGGGCTGTTCGAAAATCTCCTTCTGCATGAAGTGCCGGTACGGGCCCAGCTCGACCGCGTTGGAGAACGCGCTCAGGGTCCGCGCCGTCCGCTGCACCGGCTGGCCGTGGCGGTCCACCAGCCACACGCGTCCCAGCTGCAGGTCCGCGACATCGCCTTCTTCCAGGTAGATGTAGCGATCGGTGACCCCCGCCAGCGCCAGCGCATCCGATGCGAGGAAGTTCTCGTTCATGCCGACACCGATCACCAGCGGGCTGCCCGAACGCGCGCCGATCACCCGGTGCGGCTCCTCGCGGCAGAACACCGCGATCGCGTACGCGCCCTCCAGCTCGCGCACCGCCGCCTGCACCGCCTCGAACAGATCGCCCTGGTAGTGATGGTCGATCAGATGCGCGATCACCTCGGTGTCGGTCTGGCTCTCGAACGTGTACCCGCTCGACTTCAGCTCGTCCCGCAGGCCCTCGTAGTTCTCGATGATGCCGTTATGGACTACGGCGACGCGGGCGCGTCGAGTCACGCCCCCCTTCGGAACACCGGGCCCGGCCGATACGTGCGGGTGCGCGTTGGCGGTCGTCGGCGCGCCGTGCGTCGCCCAGCGCGTGTGGGCGATTCCGAGAAAGGACGACAGCGACTCGACCTGGTGGTTCAGCTCGGCCACACGCGCGACACTGCGCAGCCGCTTCAGTTCGCCATCGGCGTGGACGGCGACTCCGCACGAGTCGTAGCCACGGTATTCGAGTCGCCGCAGACCCTCTACCAAGGTCGGAACGATATTTCTCTGCGCAACGGCGCCGACGATCCCACACATGGCAAGCCTTTCCTGCTGGATAAGCTTACGGATCGTAAATGGGCGGCTGAGAAATTAAGTTGCATTTTATCAGTGCCCCCAACATCTTCTTTCTAGTGGATGATTCTGTGAAATATAATGAAAGAATGTTGCCTATTGATGCAATATCCTGAATGACACAGCTCGACGAAACGGACCGCCGCATCCTGAACGTGTTGCAGCAGGACTGCGCGCTGACGAACCAGGAGTTGGCCGAACGGGTCCATGTGTCGGCCCCGACCTGCCTGCGCCGGGTGCGCCGCCTGGTGGAGGAGGGGGTGATCGAGCGACAGATCGCGATCGTGTCGGCCGCGGCGCTGGCCGCCGGCCTGACCGCGATCGTCGAAGTTACGCTGGAGCGGCAATCGGCCGAATTGCTGGCGCAGTTCGAACAGCAGTTGAACCCGGAATCCGCCGTCCAACAGTGCTACCGGGTGTCGGCAGGACCCGACTTCGTGCTGGTCGTCTACGTGGCGGACATGGCGGCGTATCACGCGTTCGCCCACCGCGCGCTGAGCGCGCAGGCCAACGTGCGTAACGTCAGGAGCTTTTTCTCGGTGCACCGGAGCAAGTTCGCTCCGGCCATTCCGGCGTGACGGAAAAGCGGCCCACGCACAGCCTTTACACTCGAACGTCCACCGCGGCGCATTGAAGCCGCACATCGAATTGCCCATCCAATCCAAATCGCGCCGATGTCCACGCACTCACGCCCGCCACTGAACCGCACCGAAACTCCGGACGCAGACCAGGTCGGCGCCGAGCCGATCCAGACCGACGCGGTGATCATCGGTGCGGGACCCGTGGGCCTGTTCCAGGTGTTCGAGCTCGGCCTGCTCGAGATCAAGGCGCACGTGGTCGATTCACTGCCGCACATCGGCGGCCAGTGCATGGAGCTGTATCCGGACAAGCCGATCTACGACATTCCGGCGGTTCCCGTGGTCTCCGGACGCGAATTGACCGAGTCGCTGCTGAAGCAGATCGAGCCGTTTCACTCGACCTTCCACCTTGGCCAGACGGTCAGCGCGCTGCAGCGCCAGGACGACGGCCGTTTCCTGCTCGAGACCTCGCGCGGCACCCGCTTTCTGACGCGCACCGTGATCATCGCGGCCGGCGTCGGCGCCTTCGAGCCGCGCCGGATGAGGGTCGAGGGCCTGTCCGATTTCGAGAACACGCAGCTGTTCTACCGGGTGCGCGATCCGGGCGCGTTCGCCGGGAAGCGGCTGGTGATCGCGGGAGGTGGCGATTCCGCGCTCGACTGGGCGCTGAATTTCGCGCGCGACGGCACCCATTCGGCCGACAGCCTGGTGCTGGTTCATCGACGCCACGAGTTTCGCGCCGCGCCGGCCAACGCGGCCAGGATGCACGAGCTGGTCGCCGAGGGCCGGATCCGTCTGATCACCGGTCAAGTCACCGGTTTCGAGCAGGCCGGCGGTCGCCTGGTCGCGGCGCAGTTGACCGGCGCCGACGATCAGGTGGTCACGCGCGTGCCGCTGGATGCGCTGCTGGTTTTCTTCGGGCTGACGCCGCGGCTGGGCCCGATCGCCGACTGGGGTCTGGAACTGGAGAAGCGCGCGATCGCAGTCGACACCGAGCGATTCGAGACGAACGTGGCGGGTGTTTTCGCGGTCGGCGACATCAGTATCTATCCGGGCAAGAAGAAGCTGATCCTGTCGGGCTTCCACGAGGCCGCGCTGGCCGCATTCGGCGCCGCCCGCTACGTATTCCCGAACAAGCCGATCCACCTGCAATACACGACTACGTCGACCCGGGTGCACAAGATTCTCGGAGTCGATACGCCGGCCCAGGCGGGGACCGCGCCGTGAGCGCGGTGCGCACGCTCATCAGCTGCTGCGCAGCCGGCCTGATGCTGGCTGCGGCTTTGCCGGCTCGTGCGAACTACGAGTCGGCCGATGCCCCGTTCGACTACTACGTGCTGGCGCTGTCGTGGGCGCCGACGTTCTGCGCGTCGCATCCGGCCGATCGTCCCGAGTGCGGACTGCGGCGGGGCTTTACGGTGCATGGTCTGTGGCCGCAGTACGCGGGCGGCGGCGGTCCGGAGCACTGCGGTGGCGCCGATTCGCTGGATCCGGCAACGATCGAACGCGTCAAATCGGCGATGCCCGACGAGCGCCTGATCCGCCACGAGTGGGTCGTGCACGGCACCTGCAGCGGCTTGTCTCCTCACGACTATTTCGTGACGCTGATCCAGGCGATCGGCCGACTGTCGATTCCGTCCGAGTTCGACGGCGAGAAGCCTCGCAGCCTGACTGCCGCTCAGATCGTTTCCGCGTTCGTGAAGGCCAACCCGTCGCTGACCGGCCGCTCGATCGCGTTGCGCTGCCGGGGTCCGAAGCTCGAGGAGGCCCGGATCTGCCTGTCGCGCGATCTGCATCCGGAGCCGTGCGGCCGCGACGTGCACACGACGTGCCGTCCGGGCAAGCTCACGATCGGGGTCGTGCATTAAAGGGTGGACCGAAGCACCTCGGGCCGCTTTCCGAAGCTGGGGTTCGTGAGCCGAGAACTACGGCAAACGCGGCCGCTTTTCGAAGCGGGTGTTCGTGAATAGGTCATGCTCCTCGATCTGCAGGTAGGCGAAGTGCACGTTGCGCCGGTGATGCGCTTCGTACAGGGCCCAGCTGCGGAAACGCGCAAGCTCCAGATGCTCGACCGTCTCCAGCAAGCCGTCGCCGCGCAGGTAGGCGGCGCGCGTTTCGTCCTGCAGCGACCGCAGGTACTCGCGCATTTGCTCAAGCCGGCGGGCGGGGCCCGGCGCACCGTGACCCGGCACCACGATCGCGGGCGCCAGCGCTTGCAGCTGGCCGAGCGCGTCGATCCATTGGGACGGCCGACCGAGCTGCGTCTGCGGAACGACCCCGAAACTTGCGATGTCGCCGGTGAAAAGCACGCGGGACTCGCTGTCCAGCACGGCCACGGATCCGGGTTGCTCGGTCCAGCCGAAATGCAGAATTTGAATCGTGCGGCCGCCCGCGCTGATCGTCTGGCTGCCTTCGATCAGCCGGGTCGGCCAGACCACGCGGGTTGCGGCCAGTGCGTCGGTATCGGCCGTGGCTTTCACATCGGCGACGCAGGCATCGCAGTGCTTGTGCATGAAAGCGTCGGTTTCGCGATGCGCCAGCACCGGGATGCCGCGCGCGGTGAAGGCCGAGTTACCCAGCACCTGGTCCGGGCTGGCTTGCGTGTCGATCGCCAGCACGACGGGCCGATCCGTCAGCCGCGCCACCGCGGCCAGCAGCGCGGCGCCGTGCTCGGCGCTGCTGCCGGTGTTCACGACGATCACGCCGCTCGAGCCGACCAGCACGCCCAGGTTGGCCACTGCGCCCCGGTTTGCCATGGAGGCGGCCTCGTCGGCCCCGCGCTGTACGTACACGCCGGGCGCCATCCGCTGCAGCGGTCCGTAATCGGCCGCGGCCCACGCCGGCGCGGCTGCGGCCAGCCACGCGGCCGCCAGGGCGCGGAGCGGGCGGCATCGCAAGTGCGCAATAATCGCACCCACAACACACCACGGTCCGCCCCGGCGCGCGAGCGCACGGAGCGTCAGGGAGAATCCTTTCATGTCGATGCGCGTTTCGATCGCCGCTATCGCGCTTGCCTTCACGGCATTCGCCGCCCCCGCGGCGTTCGCCTACGACTATCCCACTGCCGACCGCGTGCAGTACGTGCTCGAATGCATGTACCGCAACGGCGGTTCAAGCGTGTACGTCTACAAGTGCTCTTGCGTGATCGACTCGATCGCGCAGAAATACAAGTACGACGAGTTCATCGATTCCTCGACGATCGCGCGCTACCAGACGATGCCGGGGGAAGGCATGGGAATGTTCCGCGATTCCCCGGACGAGCGCGCGGCCGCCAAGCGGTTTCGTGAGGTCGAAGCCGACGCGAAGAAACTGTGTAGCGTGCCGAAGTGATCCCGGCGGCGCGTCCCGCCGCATCCGGTCAGGACCCGGCGGCCACCGCACTGCGGATCGCAAACGAGGTTTCGAAGGTCGCGTTGCTCGAATCCACCACTTCGGCCTTCAGATCGCCATCGGCGTGCGGGACGAAGTAGAAGCGGAAGTTCGGGTTTTCGCTGATCGTGAAGTCGATGTCGGCGCTCATCACGGGCTTGCCCGCATAGCTGACCTGCACCGTCCGGACGAAGCGGGGCGGGGCGTACAGGCGCGTGACCTGATCCATCGCCAGTCCGGACACGTTCGGGTGGCTGATCATCAGCTCGACCAGGTTCGGTTGATCCAGCTGGACACCGCCCTCGGTGCGGATTTTCATCCGGCCCAGGCGCGCCATCGCGGCTTCCAGGTCCTTGCCGGCGGGCGCTGAACATCCGCCCGCTGCCTTCACGTACTTCATCGTCATGTACAGCTTGCCGTCCTGCATCTCGGCGATCGCGCGCACCCAGGTGTAATCCTCGATGCGTATCCGGGTCTCGATGTCGGCCCGGCCGCTGTCCGGTGTCAGGGTGAACACCGCCCCCAGCGGCGACGGGTTCTTGTCGATCACCAGGTAGATTCTGCGAATCCAGCGCTGCGGCTGCTGCGGCTGCGCCGCGTGAATGAGGATCGGCACCACGGCCGCGTCCTCGGCGCGATTCGGAGCCTCGAGCGACACGACCTGATCGGCATCGGCCTCGAAGGCGCGGCCGGCGAACTGCGCCTCGCGCACCTTGCGCCAGGTCTCGGTCTGCGTTTCCTGCGCGCGCGCCGGCGCACTGAGCACGCCGGCCAGCAGCAGCGCCCCCACCAGCCAGATCGGATCGTTCCGGTTCATTCTTCCCATTCGAGCTCGGCGTACGCGGCCGTGATGTTGCGTCGATGATACCCGTCAAACAGCAGCCAGCGGTCGCGCTCCTCGCGCGCAACTTCCTGCAGCGCCCGGCCGATCGGATGGTGCGCGCGGATCGCCGCGCGGGTGCCCTCGGCCAGCGCCCGCAGGTAGCGCCGCTGCGCCGCGACAGCGTCGCGCCAGTTGCCGGAAGGTCCGTGGCCCGGGATGATGCGCTGCGGGCCCATCTGCTCGATCTCGTCCATCGCGGCCAGCCACCCGGTCACGCTGCCGTCCAGAGACGGAATCCTGCCCGCGAACAGCAGATCGCCGGCCCACAAGGTTCCGGTGCGTTCGTCGTAGACGGTCAGGTCGTTGTCCGTGTGTGCGGTGCGCCATGCCTTCAGGATCAGGGTCCGCCCGCCCAGGTCCAGCGAAAAGGGCTGGCCCGGCGCCACCAGGCGGGTCGGCATCACCAGATGTGAATCGCCCGCCTGCTCGCCGAGCGCCCGCCGCAGCGCACTGGCGTAGGCGGTGCTGCGCGCCGCCAGCGCCGGCCCCAGATGCACATGGCCGATGAACTGCGGATCATCGGCCGCAAACGCGCTGTTGCCATACACATGGTCGGGGTGCATGTGGGTGTTGATCACCGCGCACACCGGCCGGTCGGTCGCCGCCCGCACCGCCGCGCGCAACTGCGCGCCCTCGATCGGCGAGCCGCCGGTGTCGATCACCGCAACACAGCGGTCACCGACCACGAAACCGACGTTGGCGATCGCGCCCAGGTTGGCGGCCGATGTTTCCTCCTGCGTTCCGTAGAAGACGTACGCGCCCGCGCCGACCGGCGTGACCGCAAGCGGGGTGATCGACTCGGCGACGGCGCAGCGGCCGGCGAGCGCCAGCGCGATCAGCCACGCGTTCGTCGCGAGCCACGCCAGGCGGCGCGCCGCCGGCATCGGAAAATCGTCCATCGGGTATCGGAAGCCGGTTGTTATCCTAGCAACCACGACCAGGTCCGAGGCCGAGCTGGTCTGCATTCGATCCGGGCCCGAGCCGCCGCATGACCGATCTGACGCAATTCGACCGCTGGCGCCAACACGCGCTCGCACTGGAAGCCGGTGTCGCGCAGGCGGTCGTGGGGCAGCCGCGCGCGATCCGCCTGACCACGATGGCCCTGCTGGCTGGCGGCCACGTGCTGCTCGAGGGCAACGTCGGCGTCGGCAAGACCACGCTGCTGCGCGCGTTCGCGCGCTCGATCGGGGGCGGATTCGAGCGCATCGAGGGTACCGTGGACCTGATGCCCAGCGATCTGATCTACCACGCCTACATCGACGCGGAGGGCCGCCCACGGGTCGAGCCGGGACCGTTGCTGCATCATGGCCCTGATCTGGCGGTGTTCTTCTTCAACGAGATCAACCGCGCGCGGCCCCAGGTGCAGTCGCTGCTGCTGCGCGTGATGGCCGAAGGCAGCGTGCGCGCTTTCAACCGCGACAGCTCGCTGCCGTTCGTCACCGTGTTCGCCGATCGCAACCGGGTCGAACGCGAGGAGACCTTCGAGCTCGCCGCGGCCGCGCGCGACCGCTTCATGATCGAAGTGTCGGTCGATGCGCCGCTCGAGGAGGACCTGCGCTGGCTGCTGATCAGCGAGCCGCAGTTCCATGACGCGGACCAGTTGCTCGAGCGGGTGCCGCGCGGGGTGCTCGACTTCCACTCGCTGCGCCAGTGCGCCCAGGCGATCCAGCGCTCGGTGCGCGCCAGCGACGCGCTGCGGCGCTACGCGCTGGCGCTGTGGGACGTGCTGAATCGGCCGGCGGCGCACGGCCTGGTGCTGGACGGCGCCGATGTCGGACGACTGCTGCTCGCGGGGGCCAGCCCGCGCGGCGTTTCGATGCTGCTGCGGATGGCGCGCGTGCGGGCCTGGCTCGACGGTCGCGACTACCTGGCTCCCGAGGACCTGCGCGATCCGTGGCACGAAGTGATGACGCACCGGCTCGTGCTGGATCCGGTGTTCGAACTGCGGCGCGCCGAACTGGTGCCGCGCCTGCTGGCGCGGGTTCTGGATCGCGTTCCGGCTCCGTGATGGTCGACCGCCGCGCCGGCGACACCGGTCAGGAGATCCTGTACCGGCTGGCGCGCCGCCCCATGCACGGCCGGCCCGGTCGGCACCACTCGCGGGCGCCCGGCCCGGGGCTGGATGTGCACGGGTTCGCGCCGCTGGCCATCTTTCCGGACGTACGGCGCCTCGATCTGCACGTGTCGGCGCGCGATCCGTTCGGCCATTGGATCGTGCGGCTGCCCCGCCAGCGATCCAGCGCGACCCTGATCGTGCTGGCCGACCTGTCGGCCTCGATGACGTTCGGCCGGGCGCCGCGCAAGCAGGACGCGCTCGCCGACTTTGTCGACGCGCTGGGGCATTCGGCCTGGCGTGTGGGCGACGCGATCGGCTTCGTCGGTGCCGACGAGGCCGTGCGGGAGCAATGGACGCTGGCGCCGACCCGCAGTCGCGGCGCGACGGTGGAGCTGGCACGGCGGCTGCGCGGCGCCCATTTAAACGGCGCCGGCGCGGGCGCGATCAGTTTGGCCGCGCTGCGACTGGGCCGGCGGCGTGACGCGCTCGTTTTCCTGGCTTCGGACTTTCATTGGCCCGAGCCCGTGCTGCGGGCCGCGTGCGCCGCACTGGCCTCGCGCGATGTCGTGCCCGTGGTGCTGTGGGCCCCTGACGAGTTCGACCGCTGGCCGCGGCGTGGTCTGGCGGAAGTGCAGGACCTGGAAAGCGGCGAGCGCCGCGCCGTCTGGTTCCGCCCGTCCCTGGCGGCCGCGATGGCGCGCGCCGGGGCGCAGCGCCGCGCCGAGCTGCGGGCGCGATTTGCCGACTACGGCTGGCGTCCGTTTTTCTGCGATGGCGCGTTTCACGCGGCAGCGCTCAATGCGTACTTTCATGGCGAGGATCGCGCCTAGGGCGCTGCTGGCCGCGGCGCTGGCGCCGCTGGCCGGCGCGGCGTGGGCGCTGTCGGTGGAAACCGCGGAGCCGCGCCCGTTCGGCTACACGGTGGGCGATGTGCTGGAGCGCCGGCTGCTGGTCGATCGGGCCCGCGACGGCACCGTGGATCCTGCCAGCCTGCCGCGGCCGGGCCGCTACGGCCGCTGGTTTCAGTTGCGCGAGGCCGCCTTCGTGCCGGATGGCGTGCGGCTGGCCTACCAGATCGTCAACGTGCCGCTCCAACCGCAACAGGAGAACCTGCCGTCGCTGCGCGTGCGCGTGATCGCTCCGGACGGACACACGCAGGAAGCTGACGTCGGCCCGTTTACCGTGGCAATGACGCCGGTCGCGCACTTCGGCCCCGATGACGTGATCCAGGCCGACAACGTTCGGCCTGACCTCGACCCGCGGCCGATCGACACCGCGAGCCGGCGCGAACGGGTGCTCGCGTACGCGGCCGCACTGATCGCGCTGGCGGCGGTGCAGCTGGCGCCGGCGCTGGCACCTCGCTTCGGGTGGCGCCCAGCCGGACCTTTCGGTCGCGCCCGGCGCGCGTTGCACCGATCGTTTCTGCGCGGCGATGATGTCGCCGCGCGGCGTCGCGCGCTTCGCTGCTTGCACCAGGCACTCGACGAAGCGGCCGGCCGGACCCTGGCGCTGGATAACGTGGAGCTGCTGTTCGGGACTCACCCGTGGCTGGCGCCGGCCCGGGCATCGGTGCAGTCCCTGCTGGCCGACTCGCGCGCCGCGTTTTTCGGCGAGGCGCCTCCGCCGCCTCGCGAGCGCCTGTTGGCGGTGGCGGGCCAGCTGGCCGACCTGGAACGCCGAAGGTGATCGTGTTCGAGCATCGCACGCTGCTGTGCTTGCTGCCGCTGGCGCTGCTGCCGTGGCTGCCGAGCGCGCGTGCCGCGCAGGCCCATTACCCCGCGCTGTTGATGATCGCGCCCGACGCGCTGTCGCGCTGGGCCGGCCGGCTGTTGCGCGGGTGCGCGAGCGTTGCGATCGCGTCGCTGGTGATCGCGCTGGCCGCGCCGCGCTCGCCCGAAACGACGGTGGAGACGGTCGGTCGTGGCGCGGAGATCGTGGTGCTGCTGGACCGCAGCCTGAGCATGGACCAGCCGTTCGGCAAGCCGTCCAACGCGGTGCTGGACCTGAGCGGACAGACCAAGGCGCAGGTCGCGCAGCGCTTGATCGGCGAGTTCGCGCGCCAGCGCGCCGACGACCTGTTCGGGCTCGTGCTGTTCAGCACCTTTCCGCTGCCGGTGCTGCCGTTCACGCAGGACCAGGACGTGATCCAGGGCGCGATCGGCGCCACCGGCACCAGCCGCGCGCTCGCAGACACCGATGTCGGTCTCGGGTTGCTGGCGGCGGCCAGCTACTTTGACCGTCGCGTCTACTCCGGCTCGCGTGTGGTGGTGCTGGTGTCGGACGGCGGGGCGCAGCTCGATCCGGTCACCCGCGAACGCATCGCCGATGCCTATCTGCGGGGGCGGATCGCACTGTACTGGCTGTACATCCGCTCCCGCTTCGGCCCCGGGCTGTCGGTTGCGGGCCGCAGCGACTCGCCGGCCGACGACGTGATCCCGGAGCGCGCGCTGAATCGGTACTTCCGCAGCCTGAAGAGCCCGTATCGCGTGTACGAGGCCGAGGATGCCGACGCTCTGCAGCGGGCGATCGTCGATCTGGGGCGGTTGGAGCGCGCGCCGCTGCAGCTGCGCACGCTGCGGGCGGGCGCTGACCTGCGGCGCTGGCCGCTCGCGCTCGCGCTGGTCGCGGCGGCTGTGATGGTTTTCGCCAACCTGCGGATGGTGAGGCCATGGCAGGTGGTCCCGTGAAGCGCTCTGCTCGGGGCGCGCTCCGGATCGCGCTGCTCCTTGCCAGCGCCGCGATGGCCGGCGCTTTGGCGCTCGAATGCTGGCAGCTTGCGCGCGCGCAGGAAGTGAATCGGCAACTGGCGCAGCGGCTGGCCCGTCGCCCGGAACAGCCGGCGCAGCTCGCATCGACCGCAAGCGATCCCCGGCTGTGGGTCGCGGCGGCTCGACCGTCGTTCAGCGCCGGTGGTGTCGCGCAGGCGGCCGCGCTGCTGCGACGCGCCGCCGATGCCTCGCGCGGCGAGTTGCGCCAGGTTGCGCTGTACGACCTGGGCAATCTGTACCTGAAGGAGGCGCTCAGGGTGCGCGAAAGCGGCGCCGACGCGTCGGCACTGCCGCTGCTCGAACTGGCCAAGGAGAGTTATCGCAGCGCGCTGCTGGAGCGTCCCGACCTGTGGGACGCCAAATTCAACCTGGAACTGGCGTTGCGCCTGGCGCCGGATCCGGATCCGGACGACACCGGCGCTCCGCAGATCCTGACCGGCGAGCGCGCGGTCACGACGATGCGGGCGTTCACGCTCGGGCTGCCATGAGCCTCGCGGCGCTTAGCCGCCTGCTCGCTCGCGCAAGCGGCGCGTTGCCGGTTCGGGCGGCGTTGCTGGCCGCCAGTGCGCTGACCGCGCTGGCGCTCGCGGCGCCGCATCCGGTGCTGCCGCAGCGCGTGTTGGACGGCATTGCGGTGCTGGACATCACGCAAAGCATGAACACGCTAGATGCGCTGCTCGACGGACAACCGGCGAGCCGCCTCGCGTTTGCGAAAGCCCGGCTGCGCCGCGCGCTGGCACGGTTGCCGTGCGGCGCACGGCTGGGTTGGGCCGTGTTTACCGAGTACCGCACTTACGTATTGCTGCTGCCGGTGGAGGTGTGTGCGAATTACGCGGAGCTGGCGGCGACTTTGGACCGGATCGACGGCACGATGGCGTGGGCCGGCGGCAGCCAGATCAGCAAGGGCCTGATGTCGGCTCTGCGAATCAGCGCGCGGATACCGGAGCATCCGGCCATCGTGTTTTTCACGGACGGTCACGAGGCGCCGCCGCTGCGCAGCGACTTCGTCCCGATCGTGCCGGACGACGCGACCGACCCGCACGGGATCATCGTGGGCGTGGGCGGCGACGCGCTGCGCCCGATTCCCAAGTTCGACCCCACGGGGCACCCGATCGGACTCTGGGGTCCGGAGGACGTGATGCAGGCGCCCCCGCGCGAATCGTTCGACCCGGTTCAGCAGGGCTCGGCCGGGTCGGCAGCCGGGGCACCCGCGGGCAGCGAACACCTCAGTTCGCTGAAGCAGTCGCACCTGCGCGAGCTCGCCGCGCTCACCGGTCTTGGCTACGTGCGCCTGCAGCCGACGACCGACGTCGCCGACCTGCTGCAGGACCAACGATGCACGCGAAGCCTCGCGGTGCCGGTCGATGCGCGCGCACCGCTGGCGGCGATTGCGCTCGCGCTTCTCGTTTTTGCGATCGGGCCGATCCGTCGTTTGCCGATCGGGATCGCGCGCCGGCTGCGGGCTAGTCGTACTTGATGTAGCGGAAGCGTTGATCGTCGCGCGGCGTGCCTTCCAGCGGCCCGCCCTCCAGGCCCGGCTGCCACTGGATCACCTCCTCGATCTTCTTCGCGAGGGCGAAGTCCTTGTCGGTGACTCCTTTGGCCGTATGCGTGCACAACTTCACGATCACGAATGCGTACGACACCGCCAGGTCCGGATGGTGCCAGGCCGCCTCGGCCAGATGGCCGACGGCATTGATGACCATCAGCGTGCCTTTCCAGCCCTCGGTGCGGTACTTGCGGCGAATCCAGCCGTTCTCGTAGGTCCAGTGCGGTAGCTCGGCTGCGAGCCGCTCGGCGACCTGCTCCTCGGAGTAGGCGACTTCAGACCGCTTCGTCGACGTGCTCATCGCAAGTGCTCCTTCAAGGTGCATTCTCAAGGCGCATTCGACGCCTAGGGTATACCGTCGCTGGCATATCAGGTTTGGCTTCGCGCGCGGCGCGGTCGAGAGCGCGGGCTTTGAGATTAACGACGAACCATGATGATGCAGGCGGGGTCTTGTTTGCTGCACCACAGCATGCGTGAATGAAAAACGGATGGCAGCGGGATTGCCAGAGCGCCGAATTTTGCTGTAACTTCAATGGCAGATCGCGGATTGTCAAATAACGCAAACCGAAACGCACGGACAATTCATCCCGGTGAGACAGCACCAGAGGTCTTGCCGGCGGTGATTCAAGGGCGTGAGGTGGATACTGCAATCAGCGTTCAGCGGCGGCCGTGCGGCTCGCGAGAGGCGCGCGACAGCTTTGAGGGCAAACGTAAGGAGACGCTCATGCATGGGGGAATACGCTTTCTATTAGTCGGAGCGGCAGCCGCAGCGATGGCGGGTACCGCGATGGCGAATTCTGATCTGGCCAAGTTAGAAGCCGATTCGAACAACTGGGCTGCGCAGTCGGGCGATTTCGCCCTCACGCGCCATAGCAAGCTGAATCAAATCAACAAGAGCAACGTTCACAAGCTGCAAGTGGCCTGGACCTTCTCGACCGGCGTTCTGCGCGGACACGAGGGCGGTCCTCTGGTCATCGGCGACACGCTGTATGTCCATTCGGCATTTCCGAACAAGGTCTGGGCATTGAACCTGGAAGACCAGACGATCAAATGGAAGTACGAGCCGAAGCAGGATCCGTCGGTGATTCCGGTGATGTGTTGCGACACCGTCAACCGCGGTCTGGCTTATGCGGAAGGCAAGATCTTCCTGCAGCAGGCTGACACCACGCTGGTCGCGCTCGATGCCAAGACCGGCAAGGTGATCTGGTCGGTGAAGAACGGCGATCCGAAAGTCGGTGCCACCAATACCAACGCCCCGTTCATCATGAAGGACAAGGTATTGACCGGCATTTCGGGCGGCGAGTTCGGCGTTCGCGGCTACGTCGCGGCGTACGACATCAACACCGGAAAACAGGTCTGGAAGGGCTACAGCATGGGTCCGGACACGGACATGCTGATCAACCCGAGCACGACAACGACGTACGCCGACGGCAAGACGGTTCCGGTTGGCGCGGATTCGTCGCTGAAGACCTGGCAAGGCGACCAGTGGAAGATCGGCGGCGGCACGACGTGGGGTTGGTACGGCTATGACCCGCAGCTGAACCAGATGTTCTACGGCTCTGGCAACCCGTCGACCTGGAACCCGACGCAGCGTCCCGGCGACAACAAGTGGTCCATGTCGATCTGGTCGCGCGATGTCGATACCGGCTCGGTCAAGTGGGTCTATCAGATGACGCCGCACGACGAGTGGGACTTCGACGGCATCAACGAGATGATCCTGGCCGACATCCCGGTGCACGGCAAGCCGACCAAGACCGTGGTGCACTTCGACCGCAACGGCTTCGGCTACACGCTGGATCGCACCAACGGCATGCTGCTCGTGGCCGAGAAGTATGACCCGTCGGTGAACTGGGCCACGGGCGTCGATATGAAGACTGGCCGACCGGTAGGCGTTCCGAAGTACTCGACCGAGCACAACGGTCAGGACGTGACGACCAAGGACGTGTGCCCGGCCGCTCTGGGTACCAAGGACCAGCAACCGGCGTCGTTCGATCCGCAGACCGGCCACTTCTACGTTCCGACCAATCATGTCTGCATGACCTATGAGCCGTTCAAGGTCGAGTACACCGCCGGCCAGCCCTATGTCGGGGCCACGCTGACGATGTTCCCGGGCCCGACGACCCCGGTCAACGGGATGCAGGGCAGCATGGGCTCGCTGATCGAGTGGGATGCGGGCACCGGCAAGATCGTGAAGTCGCATCCCGAGAAGTTCTCGGTATGGAGCGGCGTGCTGACGACCGACGGCGGCATCGCCTGCTACGGAACGCTGGAGGGCTACCTGAAGTGCGTCGATGCGAACGACGTCAACAAGGAACTGTACAAGTTCAAGACGCCGTCCGGCATCATCGGTAACGTGAACACCTGGACCTACAAGGGCAAGCAGTACATCGGTGTGCTGTCCGGGATCGGTGGCTGGGCCGGCATCGGCATGGCCGCGGGTCTGGAGAAGGACACCGACGGCCTGGGTGCGGTCGGTGGCTACAAGGAGCTGTCCAAGTACACGGAGTTGGGCGGTCAGCTGACGGTCTTCACGCTGTCGCAATAACTTCGAGTCGTTGTCGATAGGGGCGCGCGAGCCTGGCTCGCGCGCTTTTTTATGCGGTGGCAGCAGGCGCAGTTTCCGCCAGCTGCGTCACGAGCGAATCGGAACCGACATGGACAAGATCTTTCTAAGCGGCCTGCGCGTCGAGGCGATGGTCGGCATCTACCCGGACGAGCGGACCTCTTCGCGCCCGGTCGAAATCGACCTGGAGATCGCAGTGCCGGGCGACCGGGTGTTCCGATCGGGCGACGTCGCCGACACGGTCGACTACGCGGCGGTTTCGGAGCGGATCCGGGCCGAGCTGGCCCGTGTCCGGTTCGGCTTGCTGGAACAGATGTCTCAGGCCATCGCCGGCATCCTGCTCGACGAATTCGGATCGCCGTGGGTGCGTGTGACGGTCGTCAAACTCGGCGTGTTGGGCGATGGCGTCAAGGTCGGCATTTCCATCGAGAGGCGAGCCGCAAAGTCCCGCAGTTCCCGCGTCGCGCCGCGTCGCAACGGGGTTCCGGTCGGGCCGGACTACCGGATGTTGATGTCCGGTGGGATCGACGGAGGTGATGGCGCGGCGCAGCATGTCCAGGCGAACTCTGGTACACCAAGGTAGGATCTGGCGCGTTGTTGTTGCCTAGCGTGTGCCGCTAGGACGGAGCGACCCATCGAGAGCAGAACCCCAAACGATGGGGCGGCGGGAGGCAGACAATGGGAGCGGCTTCGTTCAGTGCGCTTGCGCTTTTTTCGACGATTGCAGTAGTTCAACCCGTTTACGCGGATGATCCGCCGACAAACGTTCCAGGAGCTGACGTGCCGGCGGCGACCGGCTCGGATCGGGCTGCGGTCCCGGCGCCCGCCGGCAGCGCCGATGCCGTTCCGTACCGCGTCGTCGACGGCGATCACGTTGACGCCAATACGTTGAAGGGCTGGCAAACTTGGCGAGCGATGGCGTGCGACCGTTGCCATGGGCCGGACCAGGAAGGGCTGGTGGGTCCATCGCTTGTGCAGTCATTGAAGGTTATGACGAAGGACGAGTTCAAGGCGGCCGTGTTGGACGGGCGAGTTGAAAAGGGGATGCCCGGTTTCAGCGCTGTGCAGACCGTGGTCGACAACATCGACAACCTGTATGCATACCTGAAAGGGCGCTCGGATGGCGCCATCAAGCCAGGAAAGTTGAAAGGGATCGAATGAGTGTTTTGTTTCGCGGCTGGGTGTGGACCCTCGTCGTCGCCGCGCTGACCGGGGCGGCCGGACTCGCCGCGGCGGACGACGCTCCGCCCGTGACCGGGCCTCAGCCGGCCGCAGGCGCCGCCAAGCAGGAACCGGCTGGCGTGCCGCAACCGGCCGCCGCGCCGCAACCGGCCGCGAGCCCTGCAGCGGGCGGGGGCGGGGACAAGCCGCTGTACCGCGTGGTTGACGGCAACCACGTCGATGCCAACACGATGAAGGGGTGGCGTACCTGGCGCGCGCTGGCGTGCGAGCGCTGCCATGGCGCGAACCAGGAGGGTCTGGTCGGCCCCTCGCTGGTGGACGACCTGAAAACGCTGTCCCGGGAGGACTTCAACAAGTGCGTTCTCGAGGGCCGCATCGACAAAGGCATGCCGAACTTCGGTGGGATCAAGTCGTTGGCCGACAACCTCGACGACCTGTACGCGTTCCTGAAGGGGCGCTCGGACGGAGCCATCCCGACCGGTCATTTGAAGGAAATCGAGTGACCGGGCCGATCCGTCCGCGCAACTGGATCGCGGCCGCTGCGGCGGCGCTCGCGTTTGCGGCCGGCGCGCGCGCCGCCGACACTCCCCCGCCGGCCGGTGACGGCGTGCTGCGCGTTTGCGCCGATCCGAACAACATGCCGCTGTCGAACCGCAACGGCGAGGGCTACGAGAACCGGATCGCCGAATTGCTGGCGCGGGAACTCGGCTGGAAGCTGGAGTACACCTGGTTTCCTCAGCGCATGGGGTTCATCCGGAACACGCTGAGAGCGCGCGACGCAGACCAGGACCGCTTCAAGTGCGATCTGGTGATCGGAGTTCCGGTCGGATACGAACTGACGCTGACCACGCCCGCCTATTACCACTCGACCTGGGCGATGGTGATTCCGAAGGGCAAAGGGCTGGACGATATCCATGCGCCCGATGACCTGTTGAAGATAGACCCGGCGAAGTTGAAAAAGCTGCGTTTCGGGCTGGTGGGGCGCTCGCCGCCGACCGACTGGCTTCTGAAGAACAACCTGATCGAGCAGGCGGTGCCGTTCGCCACGCAGTCCGGAGACCCGGAGGCGTACCCCGGCGAGCTGATCGACAAGGAACTGGCGGCCGGCCATGTCGATGTCGCGTTCGCCTGGGGACCGATTGCCGGCTACTTCGTCAGGCACGCCAAGCCGCCGGGAATGCAGGTCCTGCCGTTTCCGCCCAGCCCGGACATCAAGTTCGACTACGAGATCTCGATGGGCGTACGCTTCGGCGAAAAGGAGTGGCGTGATCGGATCGCTGGCCTTATCGCCCGCAACAAGAAGGAAATCGACTCGATCCTTCTGTCCTATGGAGTCCCGCTGCTGGACGATCGGGGCAACCTGATTCAGGTGGGCAACTGAAGAAGCGGTTCGGGATGCCGTTTTATCGCCATCCAAGCGCCCGCGCGGTCCGGCGCGAGGACCGTCAACGCGCGGCGCGCCGCGTCGCGCCGGTTGCGGCCGCCGCGCTGAGCTTCGCGCTGCTTTTCGGGCCTGGCACTGCGCGCGCGGAATCGAGCGAGATCTCGCGGGCCGAGACGCTGCTGTTCATGTCGCCGCACCTGAAGGAGCTGCAGCCGCCGAGCCGGCTGCACTATGCATTCCACAAAAGCGGAACGCTGGAAACGGGCTTTTCGGATACGGTCGACATCGACATCACCACCGGGCCGGACGGCAGCAGGAAGGGCGTGGTCAGATTTTTCTCCGGAAAGCGCCAGATCAAGTACCCGGAGGTCGAGCGTGCCGAGGGCAATCCGGTGCTGCTGTTCTATCTGGAGCGGGAAATCCGCGAAATGTCGCGCTTGACCGGCGGGCAACCGAATCACTTCCGGCAAAGGATCCGCACGGCGCTGGCCCAGTCGGCGCAGATCAAGGACGTCGACATCCGTTTTGGCGGCCGCACGATGCGGGCGCAGCAGATCACCATCTCGCCGTACGATTCCGATCCGAACCGCGAACGCTTCGACCGCTTGGCCACCAAGCAGTACGTCTTCACGATCTGCGAAACGATCCCCGGTGTCGTGTACGAGATGCGAGGCGTCGTCGGGGCGCCCAGCGGATCGTCCGCGGACGAGGCCGTGATCGACGAGACGCTGACGTTCGCCTCCGCCGGGGTGCCCAAGTAGGATCGGCTCGCCGATCCGCTCACGGAGCATTACGGTATGTTGCGGTCATCCGGCCTCCTGCTCGCCTGCGCAGTCGCAGCGGCAGGGTCCTCGATCGCGCAGTCCCCGCAGATCAAGCTGCCCGGCAGCGGCCTTTTCATATTGCCGGTCGATGCCGGCCAATCGCTGCTGAGGCAATGCTCCCGCGCTGCGCCGGCGAATGTTTCCCAGTTTTGGAATCCGTCACCCGAACAAATCCAAAAACTCGAATTGCTGCTGCCCAAATACGTTCGCTATGGCGCCGGTCGGAAGCCCGGCATCCCGGACGACGTGGAATATCACCGCCAATATGTCGGCATTGTTGTCAACGGGAAACGGCTGATATATGGAAACTTCTATCCGGTGAGCGTTTCTGGTTACTTCGACGAGAAATCGACGCCGGTGATCATCTGCGATGGCGGCGCGGCCTTCTGGGGAATCGTGTTCGAGCCGGAATCGAATGTATTCCTCGATCTGCAGGTCAACGGGTCGATTTGAATTCGAAGCGGGTCCGGCTGGCCGGCCCGGAAATCACTTGATGCCGGCAGGACCTTTGAGCTGCTGGGTCAGTTCGTAGCCGGCTAACCCGGCCAGTGGATCAATTCACCCTGTCCCGCGAACGCCAGATCCCCGACCCAGCGTCGGACACGGATCGACGGCCGGCTCAACGACGCGAACCGCGATGGCAGCTCCTTCCACGAGCGCGCCAGCAGCACCAGGAACCCGAGCGGGAGCTCCCCGGCGTCGTTGAAGGTCGGCCCCGGCGAGGGCGGGGGCCCGGCGAACACGAGCGAGCCACGCCGCATCGCGAAGCCCGGCCGCGCGCCGCACGCGCCCAGCGCGGCGATCGTGCCGCCCTGCATCCGCGATCCGCAGTAATCGCCGCACGCGCCCTCGGCCAGGATCAAACCGCGCCGCATGTGATCGCCGGCGCGGTCGCCCACCCGGCCGCCGACGATCACGACTCCGCCGCGCATTCCGCGGTGCTCGCCGGGCAGCGCCGCGCCCAGGTAATCGCCGGCATCTCCGCCGATCCGCATTAAGCCCCCCACCAGCCCGCTCGCGGCGTACGCATCGACGCTTCCGCTCACGTCGATGCGGCCGCCGCGCATCCCGATGCCGAGGTAGGCGCCGGCGCCACCCTCGACGCGTATCTGACCGTCCTGCATGCCGGCGCCGATCCGGTCCAGGCGCACGCCGTCGCCCTCGATCAGGATCCGGGGACCGGCCGTGCCGCGCACGTCGAACCACTCGCCCACCGGCACGCTGCGGCGCCCGTAGGCGAGCGGCAGCCGCGCGACCGCGTCGGCGGTCTGCCCCGCCAGCCGCTCCGGCGTCAGCAGCGACAGATCCAGCCGGAACGCTGGCGCCGCGCGCAGCCGCAACACCAGTTCTGTCACGGCAGCAGCGCCCGCAGCGGGAAGTGGAACTTGCCGAGCTTGCCGCCGTAATTGCCTGCGCTCAGCCGCAGGATTCCGCCGGCAGCGCCCACAGCGCACACCGCCCGCAGTCCGGCCTGCATCGAATGGCGCACCGCCTCCTCGGTCAGGCCGTCGATCACGATTTCCAGAACGCATTCGACATCCGGCCCCAGCTCGGAGTCGACGCTGGCGCGCAGCGTTGGGCAGAACGCGTGATTGGTCGATGCGATCAGCGCTTTGTACTTGGAGCCGACCTTGGAGCCGGAACGGGCGATGCCGCCCGGAAACGGCATGATCGCGCCGCTCACCCGTCGCATCGCCTCGATCGCGGCTTCCGCGGCCGCCAGTGCCTGCGAGGCGCCGGACGCGAGGATCAGGAAGTTGCCGCCCCCGATCGCGTCGCTCATCGCCGCCGTGTCCTCGGCGATGAACTCGCCGTCCATCACCGGAACGCGCCAGTAGTGGCGCCCCCCGATCACTTTCGATATCTGGTGACCGTCGCCGAAGTAGCGCAAGGTCTTGCCCAGCGGCAGCGGCCGGCCGCTGGCGATCCCGGAGAACACCGCGCTGGTCGGCGAGGTCAGGACGCATTGACCGACGCGCCGCTCCAGCTGCTTGGCGAGCTCGCTGCTGGAGGTTGCGAACAGCAGCACCGCAATGCCCGGCCGTCCGTCGGGCGTCCGCGCCCCGTCGAGCTCGCACTCGATGCCGGCCTCGAGGCCGCATCCGATCACCGAGGTCGCGAACCCCGTCATCGAGACGGCGGCCGTCCGGGCCCACCCCAGCGTTTGAGCCGTGATGATCAGGCGCGTGCCGCGCATCGCGAAGGCCTCCGCGAAGGTGTCGTCCACCGAGACGCCGTTCACGATCACCTGCGGGCCTCGCGACATGCGTGCACGATCAGCTCGGAACCGCACTCGCACAGTTCGTCGCGATCGATCCGGAAACCATCGGCCGAGGTGGTCTGGTAGCGCTCGAAGTATTCGGCCACCTCGGCCTCGATCGAGCGGTCGTATTCCGGCTTGACCGCGTGCACGCTGCCGCGGGTGACCGCTACCAGGCGCCCGTCGCGCACGATCATCTGGCCGTCCTTGAATACGTATTCGGGCGTCCTGAACATCCGCTCGCGGTCGGGATCATCGCGGTACACGACGATGTCGGCCGCGGCGCCGGCGCCCAGATGTCCGCGGTCGGCCAGGCCGAGAGTGCGCGCAGGCCCCGCGCGCGTCATGATCGCGATCTCGTACAGCGAGTACTCGCGCGTCAGGCTGCCGAGGATCGAGGCGGCGCGCGCGTCCGGATTGATCTTCTCGAACATCTCGTTGCGAAACGCGCGGTCCGCAAGGAGCCGGATCAGGTGCGGGTAGGTGGTGAATGGGGCGCCGTTCGGATGGTCGGTCGTCAGGAAGATCCGCCAGGGATCGCGCACCGACAGGAAGATTTCCAGCCCGATAGCCCACTGCAGCGCATTGACGAAGCTCTGGTCGCGGTAGCGGAACGGTACGACGCCGCAGCCGGCGTCGCACTCGATATCCATGATCACCGATTTGCGCGGTGAGCCGACGTCCGCGTTGCGAAACTGCGCCATGCTGTCGCCGGAGGCGGTCACGGTCTGGCCGAACATGATCTGCCCGACGTCGGCGCTCACGTTCGGATTCGCGTTGATCGCCTCGGCGATGCGGCCCGCCGCCGAGGAGAACTTGCGATCGCCCTCGGTGCCATAGCTGTGAAACTGGACATGCGTCAGGTGGATCGGCAAGCCTTCGGCCGCCCCGATCGTGGCCAGCGTCGTATCGACGTTGCCCGGCACGCCCAGATTGCAGCCGTGCACGTGCAGGCCGTGCGGCACGCCCAGTTCGTGAACGGCCCGTGTGAGCGCGTGCAGCACCCGGCGCGGAGTGACGCGGTAATAGGCGTGCTCCTCATCGACGTCAAGGCTGCGCTGGTTGAACTTGAACGCGCTGATTCCGCCCGGATTGACCACCTTGATCGCGATCGAATGCGTGCAGTCCAGCACCCAGGCCACGTAGTCGTTGATCCGTGACTGCGGCTGTCCCGCGGCCAGCATCCGCAGGAAGAAGTCGTCGTTGCCCAGCAGCGCATAGCACCCTTTGTCGACGATGGGAGTGTCGCCCAGCTCCAGGTGCGTCTGGCGCGCGTTGATCGGCAGCATGGCCGGCTCGAAGCAGGCGGTGTACCCCATTTCGGCGTAGCGATAGCCGGTTGCCAGCGTGCCGGGCGTCGCGTGGCCGCAGCTGGATCGGGTCAGCGCGGTTCGCGGATCGCAAGCCTGCCGGTGGTCCTCGGGCAGCAGCAGCCGCGCGAGGTTCACCTTGCCGCCGCCGATGTGCGTATGCAGGTCGATCGCACCCGCCATCACGATGCGGCCAGACACGTCGAGCGTCTGTGCGGCCGCCGCATCGGCCGGCGGGTCGATGATGCGTCCGTCGCGCACGTAGACGTCGCGCGCTTGCCCGTCGATTCCATGCGCCGGATCCATCATCCGGCCGCCGGCCAGCCGCATCAGCATCAGGGCAATTCCTGACAGATGGCGCGCAAGACGCGCGCGCAGGAGGCCCGCTCGCTCGGGCGCGTCGCCACCAGGCGCATCGTCAGCACCTTGTCGGTTCTTACCAGGTGGCCGGCATGGTCGAGGCCGGGGGTCGCGACCGGAAAATACACGTCGGCGCGGTCGGCGGCGGCCGCATTCGGGCCCGCGAGAAGGATCAGCGGCGCTTCAAGATCCTCTGGCGGCGGCAGATCCGACAGCGTCGAGATCCACGTCAGCGCGTCCGCCTCGCGGCGGGCCAGCAGCCGGCGCGCGTCGAACAGGTAAGGATCGTATTCGGGCCGGCCGGTCGCGAAGCTGGTCCGAAACGGACAGCCGACCTGCCACAGCAGCACGGCGTCGGCCGTCAGGTCGGCTTCGCTGCCGCCCAGCGGAACTCCCGAAAAGCGCGTTGTGCGGCTCAGCGCCGCCAGCGTGCGCTGGATCGCTTGCACGCTCAGTTCGGCGTGCGGGAAGTTCAGGTCGGCTGCGGCCCAGACGAGCACGCCGTAGCGGGCCGCCTGCATCGCGTTCGACAGCTCGCGCAACCGCTCGAGCGGCACCGAACCGGCGTGCTGTGCATCCAGCCGGACGCCGGCCACCAAGGCGCCCAGCGCGCCGAGCACATCGGGCAGCTCCGGCTGCCCGCATGCGATCCAATCGGTGCGCCCCGGGGCGTCCGGCGGCGGCCGCGCACCGAGGAAGATCGAGCGGCGATCCTTGTCCTTCAGGCCGAACAGGGTTCCTCCCGGCGCGGCGATCCGCTCGAAAAAGCGGGGAAAGCGGCTGATCACGTCGGTTCCGACGACCACCAGCAGGTCGGCCCGATTGCGCACTTCCGCCAGCGTGGTCGTGATCGCGCCGCGATCCTGGAACGCCAGCAGATTGCGGAACTTGGCCGTGGATCCTGCGTGATCGAGCACGGCGCCGCAACGGTCGGCCAGCTCGACAGCGGCGCGCATGCCGGCTACGTCGGTAGCGAGTCCTCCGATCAGCGGTTGCACGGCCTCGCGCAGGATCTTGGCCGCAGCCTCGACAGCCTGCTCGAACGTCGCGGCAGATCCGCCCACGCGCGCCGAATCCTGCCCCGCAGCCGACTGGCGCGCGAAGCCTGCCCGGCTCAATTCGCAGCCGCGCGCCGAGACACTGACGGTCCCACCGTCGGACGCGCTGACGCCCACGTCATCGCATAGCAGACCGCAGAACGGGCAAGTGCAGACTATGGCCGCGGCAGAGCGCTGTTGACTTCCGGTTTGGCTCGCGAGCATGCGGCGATTGTAGCCACGAGGACGTTGAGCCTGGCAGGCACATCCAGGGTAGTATCCTTCGCGCGGGGAGGATCGGCTTCGAGTAGGCTGCGAGCCCCTGAAGCTTCCCCCGCGGCCTTCATGGGACCGCGCTTGCTGCCACGCGGCCGACACGGATAGAACCATGCAAAGCCCGGCTGGTGCATCCCGTCACGCAGTGCCGACCCCTGCTCATATCCGGGTCACGGCGCCGGCACGGCTGCACTTCGGTTTCGTCGACCTGCATGGCGGACTCGGTCGTCGCTTTGGCAGCCTCGGACTGGCGATCGACCGCCCGGCCGTGCGGCTGCGTGCGTCGCACGCGGCCGAAACCGAGGTCGTCGGTCCGGGAGCCGAGCGGGTTTCGCATGTATTGAGTGCGCTGAACCAGCGATACGGCGTCGACCTTGCAGCACGGGTCGAGATCGAGGAGGCGATCCCGTCGCATGCCGGTCTGGGTTCGGGAACGCAGATCACGCTGGCCGCCGCGGTTGCGCTGTGCGCGCTGTCCGGACAGATCGTGTCGGTCCCGGAGCTGGCGCGAGGTTTGCAGCGCGGCGCGCGCTCCGGGATCGGTGCTGGCGTGTTCGAGCTGGGCGGCTTCGTCGTCGACGGCGGTCGCGGGGATGCCGATGCGGCCCCACCCGTTATCAGTCGGCTGCCGTTTCCGGAAGACTGGCGCGTGGTGCTGCTGTTCGATCGGCAGCTGACCGGCCTGCACGGTGAAGGCGAAGTTGCGGCGTTCCGGGATCTGCCGCACTTCCCAGAGCGCGAGGCCGAGCGCCTGGCGCGCCTGGTGTTGATGAAGCTGCTGCCGGCCCTGGCCGAAGCGCGTCTCGAGGAATTCGGTGCCGCGCTGACCCAGTTGCAGCAAAGGATCGGTGATCACTTTGCCCCGGCGCAGGGCGGGCGCTATGCGAGCCGGCGCGTCGAGCGTGGCCTACAACGGCTGGCCGACTGGGGCGCCGCAGCCTACGGCCAGAGCTCCTGGGGTCCGACTGGATTTGCGATCTTCGGCGGGCAGGCGGCGGCCGAAGCCGCGGTGCAGCGCCTGTCCGGTGCGCGCGATGGCATCGAAGCCGAATCGATCGAGATCGCGCGCGGGTGCAACCGCGGCGCTCAATTGCATCCGGTGTATGCGATCGCGGGCCGGGCGGTCGCGGCCTGAGCGGGCCGCTCGGGCCCATTCCCATTTGCGCAATCAAGGTCGATTTTGATGGAACATCGGTACATCCTGCATTTCCTGACGCCCGCGCGCCACGCCAGTCCGTTCGACGTGAACATGGCGCTGGACGCGGGGTTCGATTCCGTGATGCCGTATACGCAGGTGACCATTGATGACGTGGCCCCGCTGACGCAGGACGCGATCTTCTCGCGCGGCCCGAACGGAGTCAGACGGACCGGCATCTTCATCGGGGGCCGCGAGGTCGAGCTGGCGCATGAGATGCTCGAGACGGCTCAGGCGGCCATGGTGCCGCCGTTCGAGGCGTCGGTGTTCGCCGATCCGAGCGGTGCCTACACGACGGCCGCCGCGATGGTGGCCGAGGTCGAGCGCCTGCTCAGGGCCTCCAACCGCGCGGGCTTGCAGGGACTGAATGTCGTCGTCTACGGCATCGGCCCGGTCGGGGTCTGCTCGGCGGTGCTGGCCGCCGGCGCCGGCGCCCAGGTGACGATCGTTTCGCACAACAGCGAGGTGCGGGCGCGCAGCGTGGCCGCGATGTGCCAGGCCCGCTTTGGCGCGATGATCCGGGGCCGCTCTGCGAGCGACTCGGAGCAGAAACGTTCGATGCTCGGCGACTGCCACGTGTTGCTGTCGTGCGGCAAAGCGGGGGTGCGGCTGTTCAGTCGCGACGAGCTGGCCGCGGCGCGCGAGCTGCTGGTGGCGGCCGACGTGAACGCGGTGCCGCCGGAGGGGATTGAAGGCGTCGGCGCGATGGACCGCGGCAAGCCGCTGGTGGCCGGATCGGGCCGCGCGCTCGGCATCGGGGCCCTGGCCATTGGCAACGTCAAATTCAAGGTGCAGCGGGCTCTGTTCGAGAAAATGCGTTCATCAGATCGCCCCGTGTTCCTGGATTTTCGCGACGCCTTCGAACTGGCTCGCGAACCGAGCCCCGACTCGGGACACTAGCGCCTGCGGCCGATCGACTGGAAGCGGTCTGACCGGGCACTGCGCGAACCGATCCGATGTCTGAAGCGGACCGCTTTCTGGTGGTGGCGCACTCGGCGCGTTTGCTCGTGCAGTCTGCCGCGCGCGCGCGCCATCCGGTGTGCGCGTTGGATCTGTTCGACGACGCCGACACCGGCCGCTTTGCGCTGCACAGCGAGGCGGCGCAGCCGCGCGCCGGCGAGGGGGCGGGATTCGATCGGCAGGACCTGCTGCTACGGGCTGCCCGGCTGTGTCCACCATCACGATGCCTCGGACTGGTCTACGGGGCCGGCTTCGAGGACGACACCGAGACGCTGGCGCTGCTGGCCCGAGGCCGCGAGCTGCTCGGCAATCCGCCCGAGCTGGTCGCGCGTCTGAAGGATCCGGCCGAATTCTTCGGCCTGCTGGACCGGCTGGGCATTGCGCATCCGCCGACCGTGTTGGCGCGGCCCGAGCGGCGTCGCGGCTGGCTGTTCAAGCGGCGCGGCGCGACCGGGGGCTCTCACGTGGTCGACGCCTCGTTGGTGGACTGCGATTCGGCCGCGCGGGACGGATATTTCCAGCGCCGCGCAGCGGGTCGGAACCTGTCGCTGCTGTTTCTGGCCAATGGCCGGCGCGCCGAGGTGATCGGCATTTCGCGCCAGCTGACGCGAGGCGTCGGCGATCGGCGATACACCTACGCAGGAGCCGTGGGTCCAATCGGCGTTCCGGCTGCGGTGTCCCGCACCCTTCGCGATGCGCTGCAGGCGCTCATCGAGCACACCGGACTGGTCGGCTGCAACAGCGTCGACTTTCTGTTGGACGACGATCGTCCGGCCGTTCTCGAGATCAACCCGCGCCCGTCGGCAACGATGGACTTGTACGACGCGGATTGGCCCGACGGGCTGTTCGATGCACACTTGAACGCCTGTCGCGGGCGCTTGCCCCGCGGCTCGCGCGCGAGCCCCGCAAGGCCGGTGCGGGCCCATGGGATCGTCTACGCCCGCGCCCGGCTGCGCATTGCGTCCAACATTGGATTCCCAGCCTGGTGCAGCGATATTCCGCGCCCCGGCAGCGACCTTGCGATCGATGTGCCGGTCTGTACCGTGCACGCCGGCGGCACTGATGCGCGGGCGGCACTGCGGCAGTTGAGCCGGCGCCGGCGCCAGACCGAGCTCAGGCTCACAGGACAACCGGATTCGGAGGAGACCGAGAATGAATGCAACCATCGCGCGCCCGAGCGTCAATCGCACCGCGGCTCCCTTGGTCGCGTCGCTGCTGGAACGCCGCAGTGAACTGCGGCTGGACGTGCGCAGACACGACACTGGCGCAACGCTGGTCGACGCCGGAATCAGGGCGCCCGGCGGCTTGGAGGCCGGACGGCGCATCGCTGAAATCTGCATGGGCGGTCTGGGGCAGGTTCAGTTGACCGCCAGCAGGGGACAATGGCCCATCACGCTGTCGGTCACCGCCAACGATCCGGTACTCGCCTGCCTGGCCTCACAGTACGCGGGGTGGTCACTGTCCAGCGGCACCGGCAAGACCCGGTTTCATGCGCTCGGGTCGGGACCGGCGCGCGCGCTGGCCGTCAAGGAAGCGCTGTTCGAGGAGTTGGGATATCGCGATCAGGCATCGTCGACCTACCTGGTTCTTGAGGTCGACCGCGAGCCGCCGGCGGAAGTGGTCGAGAAGGTGGTGCGCGACTGTCAAGTCGGGCCGGAGCAGTTGACGATCGTCTTGACGCCCACCAATAGCCTGGCGGGTATGGTGCAGATCATTGCGCGCGTACTGGAAGTGGGAATGCACAAAGCGCACACGCTGGGATTCCCCCTGGGTGCGGTGGTGGACGGCGCGGCCACCGCCCCGCTGGCCCCGCCTGGCTCGGATACATTGACTGCGATGGGGCGAAGTAACGATGCGATCCTGTTCGGCGGCATCGTTCAACTGTTCGTTCGATGCGAGGACGCGGCCGCCGAGGGTCTCGCGGGTCAGCTCCACAGCCAGGGGTCGCGCGATTACGGCAAGCCGTTTGGGGCGATCTTCAAGGATTACGGCTTCGACTTCTACAAGATCGATCCGATGCTGTTCGCGCCCGCGGTTGCGATCGTGACGAATCTCGCGTCGGGACGCACGTTCCGGGCTGGCGCTCTGAACGACGAACTGCTGATGCAGTCGTTCGCCTCGTAACGCTCGCTCGATGAATTCGGGATGGCGGGACGGCGCGCTCCGGCAGCGGCATTTCCTGGCTGCCTGCGAGCTGGACGTGGCCGCGTTAAAGCCCGGCAACGTGCGGGTCGGCACCCCCGCGCACGGAATGCACGCGGACGATTTCGTTCGCAGCGCACACGCTTGTGCGGGTGCGCTGAGCCAGCGCGGCGCATCGGTCGGGCAGCGCGTGCTCGCCGCAATCCGCTGCACCCAGCGGGTTGTGCAATGCAATACCAACCTGGGCATCGTGTTGCTGGCGGCCCCGCTGTTCTGCGCCGCCGAGACGGGAGGAGACCTGCGCACCTCGCTGGCACGGCAACTGGCCGGGCTGGACCGGCGGGATGCAGCGCTGGTTTACGAGGCGATCCGGCTGGCTCGTCCGGGCGGGATGGGCACCAGTGTGCGGCACGACCTGAGCGCGGAGCCGCAGGTGACGCTGCTGGAGGCGATGCGCGAGGCGCAGGATCGCGACAGCATCGCGCGCCAGTATGCGCGGGGCTACGGCGACGTGTTCGACCTGGGGCTTTCGCAGTGGCACGACGCCTTGGCACGATTCGAAAACGAGTCGTGGGCGGCCACGTGGTTGTATCTTGTATATCTGTCGACCTGGCGTGATTCACTGATCGAGAGGAAGTTCGGAACCGCTACCGCGCAGACGGTATCCGAGCGGGCACGCGAGCTTCACTCGCAACTGGCTTCATATTCCGACTTGGACGACTTCAAGGCGCGCCTGCTGTCGTGGGATCACGAACTGCGCAGCGCGGGATTGAATCCCGGCACCAGCGCCGACCTCACTGTAGCAACCGTGTTTGCTGCCAAACTGACGCGGGCGGTGTAAAGTCCTCCGGGCACGGGGCGGGGCCCGTCGCCGAAGCGCGCGGAGAAGGCGCCAAGAACACTCGGTATTTCCGGGACACTGCAATCACGGACGAAAAGGAGCACAGTCGAATGGCAAAAATCACCAACGTGCGCGTCGGCGAGTCGCTGGTCGGCGACGGCAATGAAGTCGCGCACATTGATTTGCTGATGGGACCGCGCGGCAGCGCGGCGGAAACGGCGTTCGCCAACACGCTGACCAACAACAAAGACGGGTTCACCGCGCTGTTGGCCCTGATCGCACCGAACCTTCAGTGCAAGCCCAACACGGTGCTGTTCAACAAGGTCACGATCAAGGGCGCCAAGCAGGCCGTCCAGATGTTCGGACCGGCCCAGGCCGCGGTTGCACGCGCTGTGGCCGACAGCGTGCAGGCGGGCGTGATTCCCGCCGACGAGGCCGACAATCTGTTCGTGCTGGTAGGCGTGTTCATCCACTGGGATGCCGCCGACGACAACAAGATCTTCGACTACAACTATCGCGCCACCAAGGAGGCCATCGAGCGCGCGGTGGCGGGTACGCCGACTGCGGCCGAAGTTACCGCGAAGAAGGGATCGGTCAAGCATCCGTTCTCGCCTAAGTAACGTCACCTTTGCGCTGACGATGTGCGGGGCGGCCAGGCCGCCCCGCTTTCTTTCGGGTGGTCCGCGGTCCTCGGGTGCTGTTATTCGGTTGGCTCGGTGTAGGCCGACCTCATCTGCCGCAGCAGGTCGGCCCACCGGCGCAAGTCTCCGCCGATGGAGCGGTTCGACCACGCCAAGTCGGCCCGCGCGGCGCCATCGACCGGCACCTCGGCTTTTGCCGTGCGCTCGGGCAGGCGGAACTGCTCGTCCTGGATCAATTCGATGCCTACCGCATCGCGCACGCCTGCAAGACCCCGCGAATCGGCGCCGCTGACGCGCGTGAGCACGACCGCGCGCACACGACTCCACGGCACGAAAAAAGGGCTGCGATACGGCCCTTGAAACCAGGTCGCGATCCCCAGCTCGGTTGCTTCGATGATCGGCAATCGCGTCAGCAGCCGCAGTCCGCAGCCGATCGCAGTGAGCGCGCAAACTGCCAGCACCGACCAGTACCACGGGCGGGACATCGAAATCGAATACGACCCCGGAGCAAACGATCCGAGCAGCGCCAGGATGGCAAGCGAGATCAGGCCGACACCCAGCCCGATCCAGGACGCGGTGCCGTTGGGCGGGATCCGGACCGCTAGTGGCAGTTCGGACGATGCGGTTGGCTGCTGGAGCTGGGCCATCATGTCGGCGGCGCTCCCCAGTCGGGTGCAGCGGGCCATCGTTTCAAATGTACCGGAGTGTTGCGTTATTCCCAATTGCACCGGGCCAAGTAGGGAATTGACGGGGTGGCTCCCGGGGAGCCTCCCCTACAATACTACGAAACGGTCGCAGACCACCCTCGAGGCCGATCCTGCCGCTTTTCGGTTCCGAAGCCGACGAGGTCAGCAGGAGAAGCGGCTTTTCGAAGCTGAGGTTCATCAAATGAAAGTGATCCTGGCTCAGCCACGCGGTTACTGCGCCGGTGTCGTGCGTGCGATCGAGATCGTCGAACGGGCGCTCGAAAAATACGGGGCGCCGGTTTACGTGCGGCACGAGATCGTTCACAACCGGCACGTCGTCGACAGTCTGAGAGAAAAAGGCGCGCGCTTCGTGGAGGACCTGTCGGAGGTTCCGACCGGTGCGGTCACGATCTTCAGCGCACATGGGGTTGCACGCCAGGTCGAGCAGGACGCCGAGCGTCGCGGCCTGTCGGTGCTCGATGCGACCTGCCCGCTGGTGTCGAAGGTTCATATGCAGGGACAGCGCTACGTCGATCAGGGACGCACCGTCATTCTGATCGGTCATGCGGGACACCCCGAAGTGGAAGGTACGATGGGGCAGCTGACCGCGCCGGTACGTCTGATCCAGAGCATCCAGGACGTGCAGGAGCTCGACATACCAGCCGATGCTCCGGTCGCCTACATCACACAGACCACGCTGAGCGTGGACGACACCAAGGCGGTGATCGGCGTGCTCCATCAGCGCTTCTCCAACCTGGTCGGGCCCGAGACGCGAGACATCTGTTACGCTACCCAGAACCGTCAGACGGCTGTTCGCGAGCTCGCCAAGTTGGTGGAGGTGATCATCGTGGTGGGAGCCCGCAACAGCTCCAACTCGAACCGGTTGCGCGAAATCGGCCAGGAGTCCGGCGTTCCAAGCTACCTGGTGGCCGACGGCAGCGAGGTGTGTCCGGAGTGGCTGGAGGGCAAGCGCGCGGTCGGACTGACCGCGGGCGCTTCGGCGCCGGACGTGCTGGTGGATGACGTGGTCGCGGCCTTGAAGCGCTTCGGACCGATCCAGATCTCCACCTTGCCCGGCATCGAGGAGCGTATCCAGTTCCGCCTGCCGGTTCAGCTGATCGAGGCGGCGGTCGAGTAGTCCGCGCCTGCGGGCCGGCTTTTCGGAGGGAGTTCGAACTTGTCCATTTCGATTTACGAGGCGCTGACCGTCGGGGCCTACGTGATGCGCCAGCACCTGGCGGGCCGCAAGCGCTATCCGCTGGTGTTGATGCTGGAGCCGCTGTTCCGCTGCAACCTCGCCTGCGCCGGCTGCGGCAAGATCGATTACCCGGAACCGATCCTGAACCAGCGCATGCCGGTCGCCGACGCGCTGGGCGCGATCGACGAGTGCGGAGCACCGGTGGTGGTGCTGGCCGGCGGTGAGCCCTTGCTGCACAAGGACCTGCCCGAGATCGTGCGGGGCGCGATCGCGCGCCGCAAGTTCGTCACCGTCTGCACCAACGCGCTGCTGCTGGAAAAAACGATCGACCAGTACCGGCCGAGCCGCTATTTCAACTGGTCGATCCACCTGGACGGCGATCGCCAGATGCATGACAAGTCGGTCTGCCAGAAGGGCGTCTACGATCGCGCTGTGTCCGCGATTCGGGCGGCCAAGCAGCGCGGCTTCAGGGTCAACATCAACTGCACGCTGTTCAACGATGCCGACCCGGAGCGGGTCGCCCGGTTTTTCGACGATGTCAAAGTGCTGGGCGTGGACGGCATAACGGTCTCGCCGGGCTATGCCTACGAGCGTGCGCCCGACCAGAAGCATTTCCTGAACCGCACGGCGACCAAGGAGCTGTTTCGCAGCATCTTCCGGCGCGCGCGCGACGGGCGCGGCGCGAAGTCCTGGCCGTTTTTCCAATCGAGCCTGTTCCTCGATTTCCTGGCCGGCAACCAGACGTATCGCTGCACGCCCTGGGGCAACCCCACCCGCACGATCTTCGGCTGGCAACGGCCCTGCTACCTGCTGGGCGAGGGTTACGCCGCGACGTTCAAGGAGCTGATGGACACCACCGCCTGGGATCGCTTCGGAGTCGGCAATTACGAAAAATGCGCCGACTGCATGGTGCACTCGGGATTCGAAGCGACCGCAGTTACCGATGCGATCAGCCGGCCGTGGAAGCTGGTCAAGCTTGCGCTGCGGGGCGTGCGCACCGAGGGACCGATGGCACCGGACATTGCGCTCAGCAGCCAGCGTCCGGCCGAATACGTTTTTACGCGACACGTCGCGGAAAAGCTTCAGGCGCTCTCCAGAACCTGATTAGGCACTCCCCCGTACCGGCTTTTGTTGCCAGCGCCGGGTACATGGGGTCAAATTGTTACCGTCGCAATCGCGCTCTCGGTAGGCCTTGCGCGTGAGGCGCAAGGGTTCAGTCGCGGGAATCGTCAAATGGTACTTACGGGAGACCAGGTCGCGCTGCTGAGCCAGCTGCTGGACCAGGCATTGCCTCTCGATAAGGACGGCCGCGAACGCTGGCTGAGGGCTCTGTCCCCTGAATATCAGGCGCTGGAACCGGCGTTGCGGCAGGCGCTGCTGTCGGCCGGCGCCGGCGCGAGCGTCACGCTGCCGACCAGCGAAGGCGCCGGCGACCTGAGCGTGATGGCTCTGGGACTGCGAGCCGGCCAGCGGATAGGGCCCTACCAGCTGGTGCGCGAACTGGGCGCAGGCGGCATGGCCGTGGTGTGGTTGGCACAGCGAGCCGGTGAAGCATCCGGGCGCGAAGTCGCCTTGAAACTGCCGCTGATGTCGCGCCTGCGGCGGGACCTGGCCGGACGCTTCGCACGGGAGTGCGACATTCTGGCCAAGCTCGAACACCCGAATATCGCGCGAATGTACGAGGCCGGGGTGTCGGCCGACGGCCTGCCGTACCTCGCATTGGAATACGTGGAAGGCAAGCCATTGACGTCATGGTGCGACGCGCACCAGCTGGGCTTGCGTGAGCGCCTCGAGTTATTCCTGCAGGTGCTCGACGCGGTTCACTACGCGCACGGCCGCCAGGTCGTCCATCGGGATCTGAAGCCGTCCAATCTGCTGGTCACGTCGTGGGGGCAGGTTCGACTGCTCGACTTCGGCGTGGGCAAGATGCTGGCCGACGGACAGGACGTGGTTCGCACGGATCTGACGCAGGTGTACGGACGCATGCTGACGCCCGACTACGCGAGTCCGGAGCAGTTGCAGGGCACTGTGATCAGCGCAGCCAGCGACATTTACGCGCTTGGCGTCGTGCTGTACGAATTGCTGGTCGGTGAGCGTCCGTACCGGAGAAAGTCCGAGTCTTCGCCGGTGCCGCTGGAGCAGGCGATCAAGGTTGCACAGATTCGCAAGCCCAGCACGCAAGTGCAGGCCACGGCCGCCGCGACGCGCGCCACAACGCGGGAAAAGCTGGTGCGCCGACTGCGTGGCGATCTGGACGCCATCGTGCTCAAAGCCCTTGCCAAGCACCCCAAGGACCGCTATTCCAGCGCAGTCGCATTCTCCAGCGACGTGAAGCGTTACCTGAACGGCGATCGGGTCGAGGCGGACTCGGATCGGCCGACCGTCAGGTTCGGCCGGTTCCTGGAGCGCCATCCATTTTCGACGGCCACAACCGTGACCTTGATCGCAGCCGCGATCGAGCTGACCGCTCAGAACCAGAACGATTGGGCCCACGCGGTCCATGCGTATGTCGACCAGGTCGCCGCACGCACGGCGACGTTGTTCTCGCGCTGGCGATCGGACGAGCCGACAAAGCGACCGCACTGAGGCGCAGCCAGGCAGGCCGATCCCCTCGAGGCCTCGATGTCCGATGATCCCGGAGCGGTGCGGACAGCCGTTGCCAACGCCGGCCACATAACGTCAAACTGACAGGGTCGGATGTCGGTTTCTGGCATCGCCTTGCGCCTGAGGCCTAGGGACTTGAGTCGCGGACTCGTCAGGATGGCACTCACAGCGGACCAGATCGGGCTGCTCAGCCGGCTGCTGGACCAGGCGCTTCCGCTTGACACGGAGGCCCGCCGGCAGTGGCTTGAGAGTCTGCCGCCGGAGCATCAAACGCTCTTGCCGGCGCTGCGCCAGGCATTGCTGTTCGATGATGACGCGACGTCCACCTCCGCTTTGTTCAAGACGGATCCAGGCAGTGGCGGCGCGCCCGGCGCGCCCACGGTGCTGACGTCGGGCCTGCAGCCTGGCCAGCGGATCGGCCCGTATCAGCTGGTGCGCGAGCTCGGCGCCGGCGGCATGGCGGTCGTGTGGCTGGCGCAGCGCGCCGACGGCGCTTTCCGGCGCGAGGTCGCGCTGAAGCTTCCATTGCTTTCGCGGCTGCGGCGGGACCTGGCCGAGCGCTTTGAGCGGGAGCGCGACATCCTGGCCCAGCTCGAGCACCCGAATATCGCGCGGCTGTACGACGCCGGCGTCGCGGCCGACGGTCTGCCCTACCTGGCGCTGGAATTCGTGGAGGGGCGGCCCCTGACGGCGTGGTGCGATGCGCACCGCTACAGCGTGCGGGAGCGCTTGAAGCTCTTCCTGCAGGTGCTCGATGCCGTGCAATACGCGCACGCCTGCCAGGTCGTTCACCGCGATCTGAAGCCCTCGAACCTCCTGGTGACCGAATCCGGGCAGGTGCGCCTGCTCGACTTCGGCGTGGCCAAGCTGCTGGCCGTTGGCGAGGATGTGGATCGGACCGACCTCACGCGGGTCTACGGGCGCGTGCTGACCCCGGACTACGCCAGCCCCGAGCAGCTCAGAAACGAGGCGATCAGCGCGGCCAGCGATATCTATGCGCTGGGGGTCGTGCTGTACGAGCTGCTGGTCGGAAGCCGTCCGTACCGGATCAAAACCGATGCCGCACAGCTGCCGCTCGAGCTTGCCATCAGGGACGCACAGGTTCACAAACCCAGCACGCAGGTGCAGGCGCCGGCGGCGGCGACGCGCGCGGCCTCCCAGGAGCAGCTGATCAGGCGCCTGCGCGGCGACCTGGACGCGATCGTGCTGAAGGCGCTCGAGAAGGATCCCGAGGATCGCTACCCCAGCGCCACCGCGTTCGCGGACGACCTGCAGCGCTACCTGAGCGGCGAGCCGGTGGAAGCACGCCCGGCTCGGCTGGCCTACCGGATCGGTAAGCTCGTCGTGCGGAACCGGAGCGCGACCGCCGCAATCACGGCGTCGCTCGCGGTGGCGATCGCGCTGATGGCGCTGAGCAGGACCCCCTGGCTCGCAGCCTTGCAGGCGCGCCTCGGAGGCGCCGGCGCGCCGATCGCGCTGCAGGCGCCGGATAAATCGATCGCGGTGCTGCCGTTCGTCGATCTGAGCGAGGCGCGCAACCAGGAGTATTTCTCGGACGGCCTGTCCGACGAGTTGATCGACCGCCTGGCCCGCACCGGAAACCTGCGCGTGATCGCCAGGACATCGTCGTTCCAGTTCAAGGGCCGCAACGAAGATGTGCGCCAGATCGCGCGCAAGCTCGGCGTGGCAACGGTTCTGGAAGGCAGCGTCCGCAGGGTCGGACATACGATCCGGGTGACTGCTCAATTGATCAAGGCCACTGACGGATCTCACGTGTGGTCGCAGACCTACGATCGCGATCTGACCGACGTCTTCCAGGTCCAGGACGAAATTTGCAACACGGTGGCCAACGCCCTGCATGCGGCGCTGAACGGCGATCCGCCGGCGAATCCGGCTTCGGAACGCAACATCGAGGCGTACAGTGCGTTCCTGCAGGGATGGTACTTCTATCAGCGGGCGACCCAGGAGGATCTGCAAAAATCCGTGGCCGCCTATCGCGAGGCCTTGAGGCTGGATCCGCAATACGCGCGCGCCTGGGCCGAGCTGGCGCGCGCCTACGTGCGCCAGGGCAACTGGCAATGGGACACGGTCCAGAACGCATACAGCAGCGCCCGGGACGCGATCCGGCACGCCCTGGCAATCGACCCGAACCAGCCGCTTGCCCACCGGATGCTGGGCTACGTCTACTGGGATTACGACCTGAACCGGGAGGCGGGTCAAGCCGAATTCAAGAAGGCGCGTGAGCTCGATCCGTCCGACGCCGACGCGCTGTCGGCGCTGACCGTGGTCGCACTGGCCTTTGGACGGATCGAAGAGGCCATTGAACTGAAGCGGCGCAACGCGGAGGCCGATCCGCTGAACCCGCTGATGCTCGACGACCTCGGAAGCCTGTATCTGGACGCGGGTCGACCCGCGGATGCCGAACGGGTGATTCGCCGGGCACTGGCACTGGATTCGTCCTACACGGGCGGCCACTGCAATCTGGGACAGGTGTTGCTCGCGCGCGGGCAACCGGAGCTGGCCCTTGAGGAAATGCAGCGGGAGAGCGACCAGGTTGCGCGGGCCGGCTGTCTTCCGTTCGCTTACTGGGGGCTGGCCCGTTACGCCGACGCAGACGCGGCGGTCAAGCTGCTGATCGACAAATACGCCGACTTGAGCTCCTACAACATCGCGCAAGCGCTTGCGTACCAGGGAAAGACCGATTCGGCCTTCGAATGGCTCGAGCGGGCCTACCGGCAGCGCGACCTCGGCCTGACGATGATCAAGGCCGATTACTTTCTTCGTGGCCTGCGCGGGGATCCTCGATTCGGCGCCTTGCTCGCGAAGATGAAGCTGCCGCAATAGCAGAGCGATGTCCTTGGCACTGAACGAGTGGTTGCCGCCCGATGCGGTCAACATTCTGCTGGTGCTGTTCCTGTCGTTCCTGATCGGGCTCGAGCGGGAAGAGCGCAAGGCCGCGGCGGCGGAGCGGTACGCCTTCGGCGGCGTGCGCACGTTTCCGCTGATCGGCCTGATTGCCTATGCGATCGCGTTCCTGTCCGGCGGCACTGCGCTTGCCGAGCTGGTCGGTTTCGCCGTGGTCGCGGCGTTCCTGCTGCTGTCGTACGCCAACAAGGTTGCCGGCGGCGGATTGGCGGGCATCACGTCCGAAATGGCGGGCCTGATCACCTACGTGGTCGGCGCGCTCGTTTTTCACCGGTATTTGTGGATCGCCACCACCATCAGCGTGGCGACCATGCTGCTGCTGCAGATGAAGGACGCGTTGGAGGGCTTGACCCGGCGCATTGCGCCGGACGACATCTTCACGTTCACGAAGTTCCTGCTGCTGAGCGCGGTGATCCTGCCGGTGCTGCCGAACGAGCAATTCACGCCCTTCCACATCAACCCCTTCAAGACCTGGCTCGTGGTGGTGGCGGTCAGCTCGGTTTCCTACGCCAGCTACGTGCTGCAACGCTGGACCCAGGGGGAAGGCGGCATCATCCTGGCGTCGCTGCTGGGCGGCGCCTACTCCTCGACCGTGACGACGGTCGTGCTGGCGAAGAAGGCGTCGACCGAGCAGCAACCACCCCTTTACGCGGGCGCCATCCTGATGGCGTCCGGGATGATGTACCTGCGGCTGGCTGCGCTGCTGGCGATCTTCAGCAGGGATCTGATGCTCCGGCTGGCGCCGGCCTTCATTGCGCTCGCCGCCGTGGCGATCGGCGCGGGCTGGTTCTGGTTGCGGCGGAGCGGCCCGCTGTCCGTAACGCCGGTCAAGGAGCCGGCACCGTCCAACCCGCTCGAGCTCAGAGCCGCGTTCCTGTTCGCACTGCTTTTTCTGGCGATGCTGGTGGTCACCCAACTCGCGATCCTGTACCTGGGAGACTCGGGCGTCTATTCGCTGGCCGCGATCATGGGCCTGGCCGACGTCGATCCGTTCATCATGGGCATGACGCAAGCGGCGGGAATATCGGCCCCGATCAACGTGGCCGCATCGGCGATCCTGATCGCGGCGGCCAGCAACAACGCCGTCAAGGGAGCCTACGCCTGGTATTTCGCCGGCAGACAGACGGGCAGGCAAAGCATGGTCCTGCTGGCCGCACTGGCGGCGGTCGGACTGCTTCCTCTGCTTTTTTGAGAGCCGGTCCCGACGGCGTCGACCCGATCGTGCGCGGCGCCGTGCCGCTCAGGCTGCCGCTTCGGGCCGCTCCTCGCACTGCGCCGCGAAGGTGGCGAGCACCCCGCTGGCCTGTGTCACGCCCAGCGGCCGGGACAGCAGGAAGCCCTGAGCGCAGGCGCAATCGAGCTGCTGCAGGCGGTCGAGCTGCGCCTTGGTCTCGACCCCCTCGGCGATCACGCGCTTGCCCAGCGCGTCGCCCAGACGAATGATGGCACGGACGATCTCGCCGCTTTCCTTTGTCTCGCCGATCTGGCGCACGAACGAGCGGTCGATCTTGAGGCTGGTGATCGGCAGCGCCGAAAGGTAGCTGAGCGAGGAATAGCCGGTTCCGAAATCGTCCACGCTCAGACCGACACCCAGTTCACGCAGTTCCTTCAGCGTGCCGATGACGCTCTCGAGCTGCTGCATCAGCGTGCTTTCGGTGATCTCCAGCGTCAGGCATGAGGGGGGCACTCCCGCCTCGCGCAGCGACTCGCGCACAAAGGCGGCGAACCGCGGTACGGTCAGGTCCTTGCCGGAGATGTTGACGTGCACGCCCAGTTCGCGCGACGAAGGGTACTGGTCGTGCCACGCGCGCAGCTGCTGGCACACGCGCCGGATCGCCCAGTGCGTCAGCTGATTGATCAGGGCCGATTCTTCCGCGACCGGAATGAAGGTTCCAGGGCTGATCTGGCCGCGCTCCGGATGCTCCCAGCGCATCAGTGCCTCGAACCCGACCAGCCGGCGTGGTTCGATCCGGTACAGCGGCTGGAATGCCAGCGACAGCTGGTTGGCCTCCAGCGCCTGCTGCAGCTCGCTCTCGAGCCGCAGCCTCTCGGCCGCCAGCTCGTACAGGCTGGCGTCGAACAGCGCATAACATGCCCTGCCCTTGTTCTTTGCCTTGTACATGGCCAGGTCGGCGTCCCGCATCGCCTCCTCCGGCGTCTCGTATGAGAGATCGCTGAACGTGATGCCGATGCTGGCGCTGGTGCTGATTTCGGTGCCCGCGATCCGGAAGGGCTCGCGCAGCGCATCCTGCAGTCGCTCGGCCAGAACCACGGCGTGATGCGTGCCGCCGCGCAGTTCGCTCAGGATCGCGAATTCGTCGCCGCCCAGGCGGGCCACTACGTCGGTTGGCCGCACGACCTGCTTGATGCGGCGCGCCGCGCGCACCAGGAACTTGTCGCCGGCGCCGTGGCCCATGCTGTCGTTGATACGCTTGAACCGGTCGAAATCCAGGTACAGGACCGCGAACTGATGCGACGGATCGCGGCGATGCGTTTCGATCGCCTGCGTCAGGCATTCGTAGAAGCGGTTGCGATTCGCGAGGTGCGTCAGGCCGTCGTGGTAGGCGATGTACTGGAGCCTGCTCTCGGCGAGACGACGGTCGGTGATGTCCTGCACCTGAAAGATCAGGCAGGCCTCCGACTCGTCGGCATCGGCGAAGATCGCGCAGTGCAGCAGGATCCACAGCTCGGTGTCTTTGCGCGCGCGGCAGCGCAATTCGAGGATCAGGGCGTCGAGCTGGCGCGTCAACACGGGCTGCAGTTGCGCGTTGAGCGTGTCGGCATCGTCCGGGACCAGGAACTCGCTGAACGGCGCGCCGCACAGGTCCTCGCCCGAGCGTTGCAGCAGGGTGCACAGCGCGTGATTGGCTCGCAGCAGGCGGCCATCGACCGACACCAGTCCCATGCCGATGGCGGCGTGCGAGAAGGCGCTCTGAAAGCGCTTTTCGCTGCGCTCGAGCTCGTGCAGGTAATGCGCCTGCTGCGCGGCTTCGCGTTGAGCCGCCTCGGCGCGCTCCCGACTTGAGCGTTCGGTGGCCTCGCGCTCGGTGGCCTCCTGCTGGGCGAAGTAGTAGTGCAGCGTGGCCAGGAACATGGCGATCATCGGCAGCGCGACGATCAGTGTCGATGCGCCGAACTGACGGAACGCGAGGTACAGGACGGCGGCCACCGACGCGCTGGCGGCATAGCTCAGGCCGAGCCAGCCGAAACTCTTCAGCCATTCGGCCAGGCTCGGCCACTGTTCCCGCTTCAGGTAGATGACGATCGCGACCAGCGTCGGACTGACGACGAAATAGCTGGCCGCGAACAGCATCACCGCGGCGAACATCACGCCGTCGCCGGTAATGCCCGCTCGCGCCAACGAGGCAACCATGCCCTCGAAGGCGTAGCCGCAAGCGAGCATCGCAACTGCGGTGGCGGCCGGGCTGGCGATGCGGCTGGACCAGCGCCTGGAGGTGCGCCACACGCAGACGGCGGATTCCATCACGGCACCGACGACCGCGGATTCCGTTCCGTGCAGCAGCAGCAGCAGAAATATGAAAATGTCGCCGGCGGCAATCGAGATTTTGGTCTTCGGCGGGTGCAGCGGAAACATCCCGACCACTGCCGCGACCAGTCCGATGGCGAGCACCTGCCAGATGTTGGCCGGCGAAAGCGACGAAACCCGAACGGCGGACAGGCCGACCGCCGCCAGACCGCCGGCCACCAGCACGGCCCAATAGCGCGTCGCCGCGGCGTTGTAGTCAGGAAAGAAGCGCTGGCGGATGCCGCCTGCCTCCGTTTCGAAGGCCGGTGCCGCAGCGGCAACGGTCTGCGCTTCGTTCATTGGGTCGAATCTACGGCTCGCCCAGCAGGCTCGAATTGTCGAGGCTGGCGACGCCCGGCTGCCCGCTCTCGTTCAGCACGACGCCTTCGTTCAGCACGACGCCTTCGTTCAGCACGATGCCTTCGTTCAACACGACGCCTTCGTTCAGCACGACGCCTCGTTCAGCACGACGCCTTCGTTCAGCACGACGCCTTCGTTCAGCACGACCCCGCTGCCGTTGATCAGCCAGCCCGACAGTGTTGCGGTCGGAATGAACAATCCCGTGCGCCTAAGGTATGAGCTGGAGCCCGCCAGCGATGTCGCCCAGACCACGCCGGGGGTGATCAGCACCTGGTCCTGGACGATCGGCCCCTGCGTGATCGATTCCACATAAAAGTTCGGCGTCACGGACGAGGGCCAGTACGTCACCGTCGTGCGCATCGAGTTCTGGCGCACCCATACGATGCCCGGGTCGTACATCGGCTGATACCGGGTGAACAGCGCTGGTCCGCTCACGAGGTGACTGCCGCCGGCGAACGCGATCCGGCTCCAGTTGAAGGTCTGGCCGTTGATGGTCGTAACGGGCGACGGCATCGCTTTGCCCGCCGCGAGCAGGTTGTCGCCGGCGTGGATCTGGCCGGTGCTGATCGCCGTTCCGATATCGGTGCGCAGCGCCTTTGCCAGCCGCACCGCGCCTTCGATGTTCAGCTCGCCGGCCCCCTGCTCGACCAGGAAGTTGCCGGGCAGCGGCTGCGCCGTGTATTGCAGGATCGCCTTGATCAGCGGCGGCGTCAGGCCGGGATTGGCCTGCAACAGCAAGGCCGCAGCGCCCGCCACCGCCGGGGCCGCGATCGACGTGCCGCTCAGATCGAGCAGCTGCGCGTTCCACCCCTGCCACGCGCCGCCGTAGGGTGCGGACAGCACGGGATAGGTCGCCGGAAGGTAGGCCCATTCGAGGGGAGTACCCAGGGTATCCGACCCGAGCGCGCCGACGATCTTGTTGCCCGGAGCCACCAGGTCGGGCTTGATCAGGTTGTCGTACTGGGTCGTGCCCTTGGCGTCGACGTACCAGCCCCGGCTGGGACCACGCGAGCTGAAGAAGTTGACGCGGTCGTCGGTGCGCGAGACCGTCCCTTTCGTATTGGCCGACCCGACCGTGATCACCGACGGTTCGTCCCCCGGCGAGCTGATCGAGCCGTAGACTTCTGCGCCGCTGGCATTCTTGCCGAAATTGCCTGCCGCGACGACGACGGTGATTCCCGCGGCCACCGCGCTGCGCACCGCGCGGCACAGCGGATCGGTCAGGTAGGTTTCCGTCGAAGCCGCCGCCAGGCTCAGGTTCATCACGCGGATGTTGTATTGCTTCGCGTGATAGATGACCCAGTCGATGCCTTCCAGCACGTCGCTCAACTGGCCGGTGCCGCTGGCGCCGAGCACCTTGACGTCGAACAGGCTGGCATTGGGCGCGATGCCGGTGGAGTCGTGCGATTGGTAGAAGCCACGGCCGGCGGCGACCGAGGCGACATGGGTGCCGTGGCCGTAATAGTCGGTGCGAAGCAGCCCGGCGATGCCGATCGCCGCCTCGAGATTCGCCAGTAACGAGCTGCCCGGCGCCAGCAGGGCCGACAGGTCGATGCCGAGGGTCCAGCTCCTGGCGCCGCTTCCGGTCGCGTCCCCCGTCCTCTGCATGTCGACGGCCCGGACCACGCGCGGTGCGCCAGTGGGACCCTTCATGTTCATGTGGCTCCAGGCGATGCCGGAGTCGAGCACCGCAATGCCGACCCCGGTGCCGTCCAGGCCGCTGTAGGAGGAGCCTCCGAGCAAGGAGCTTGAGTAGGTCCGCACCCCGGGGGCAATCGCGCCGGTCGTGTATTCCAGCGTGCTGGCCATGCGCAGGGTCAAGCGGTTCGGCGAGATGCTTTGCACGTCTGACCGCGCGGCGATACTGGCCACCTTGTTCGCCGGCAGCACCACCGACAGCGCGGGCACCGACACGAAGTGGTAGTACACGGATCCGCCGTCGGCGAGCACCGCGGCGCGCAGGGCCGCCAGGCTCGGATCGGTGCTGTTGGAAACGACCAGCGCCTTGACGTAACGCACGCCCAGCAGGTCCGTGGCCCAGTTCAACAGGGGGGTCGTCGGAGCCAGGATCGCGGTCAGCAGGTCGCCGGCGACCTTGTTCGTGGGGGCTACCTGCGCCCGGGCGGGTGCGCTAAGCAGGGCCCCGGACACGAAAATCGCCGCGCACAGCGCGACCATGCTGGCGGGCGCGGCGCCGATTCGAAAGTGGCACAACGGCCTCATGTTGATCCCCTCATCGGGCGCCGGCTCGGGCGCATGTGCCTTTGGCGGAGCTGTCAGAACCCGTGAAGGCGTCCGGCTCCGCCGCAGGCCGATCCGTCATCTCCCGGTGCGGCCGATCTCGCCCTACCGGGGTTCGGTGGGGCGGCAGACGCAATCCGGGTAATCCTTGCAGCTAGATCGGCCTCTGAATGCCATCCTTTAGGGAGTTATCGACCGTGGCGCGGCGTTCGGGAGTTTTTTTGTGTCCTGGACAGAAAACCCGCTGCAACGGGCGCCGGTATCCTGAAACCTGGGCAAAAGCATGCGCAAGGTACTGATCGTTACCGGTGCGAGCCGAGGAATCGGAGCCGCGATCGCGCGACTTGCCGCTGCGGGTGGCTATGCCGTGTGCGTGAACTACTTGAACAACCGGGAGGCCGCTGCCGCGGTCGTCGCCTCCATCACCGGGACCGGGGGGACCGCGACGGCGTTTCGGGCCAACATCGCGGTCGAGCACGAGGTGCTGCTGCTCTTCGAGCACGTCGATTCGTCGCTGGGGCGCGTCAGCGCACTGGTGAACAACGCCGGGACACTGGAGAAGCAACGTCGCGTCGAGGATATGGATTCGGAGCGGCTGGCTCGGACTTTCTCCACCAATGTGATCGGCGCCTTCGTTTGCTCGCGTGAGGCCGTGCGCCGGATGTCGACCAGGCATGGAGGACCCGGCGGGGCCATCGTCAATATTTCGTCCCGCGCAGCCCGTCTGGGCTCGCCGGGCGAATACGTCGACTATGCGGCGTCAAAAGCGGCCATCGAAACGCTGACGGTCGGTCTGGCCAAAGAGGTCGCTGCAGAGGGCATCCGCGTCAATGCGGTGTCGCCCGGAATCATCGACACGGAGATTCATGCGAGCGGTGGCGAGCCGGGGCGTGTCGAGCGGCTGAAAGACTCGATCCCGATGAGGCGCGCCGGAACTGCCGAGGAGGTCGCCGGGGCGGTCCTCTGGTTGCTGTCGGAAGAGGCCTCCTACACGACCGGGGCGATCATCGACGTCGCAGGCGGCCGATAACGCGCGCTTAGCGGTTCTCGTGTTGGCGCCGTCAGCCGGGCGAGATCCGGCGCAACTGAGCTCGCAAGCGGTCGAGTTCCTCCAGCACGTCCGCGACCAGAGCCGCGAGTTCCGGCTCCGCATCGAATGCGATTTCCAGGCGCCGGATTTGCCGCACGCGCGTCAGCTCGCCACTGCCGAAGCGCCATTGCGAGGGCCGATCGCCCGGCGGGTGCAACCGTCCCTCGAGCACGTGGCTGCACACCCACTCGGGGGTGACCGCGCAGGCGCTGCACAGCTGTTCCAGCGTCAGGCACGCGTCGTCAAGCGGCGCGCCGATCAGGACGGGTTGCTCAGGCATCGGCTCAGCCTCCAGCGGCGGCGCGCGGGTCGAAATTCAACTCGCGTGCCATGCTTTCATAGAGTTCCCTGGCGCGCGGCGTGTCGGCCGGCGGAAGCACCACGCGCAGATTCAACATCAGGTCGCCCGGCGGATCGCCCGGAACGCCCTTGCCGCGCACGACCAGCTGGCCGCCAGTCTGCGCTCCTGGCGGCGCGCGTATTTTGAGCGTCTTGCCATCGGGCAACACGACCGGGACCACGGCGCCGAGCGCGGCTTCCCAGGGCGCGAGCGGCAGTTCCATCACCAGGTCGCGCCCATCGATCCGAAAGCGCGGGTGCGGCTTGAAATGCACTTCCAGGTACAAGTCGCCGGCCGGGCCCTGCTCGGTGGCGGGCGATCCCTGGCCGGCGAGACGGATCAACTGGCCCTCGCGCACGCCGGCCGGGATCTGCACATCCAGCGTGCGCGTCTCCAGCGTCACCCGACCCTGGTCGTCCACTTTCGGCACGCGCAGGGTGATTCTCTGTTGCGAGCCGCGCCAGGCGTCCTCGACGTCCAGCAGGATCCTGGCGTGGTGATCCTCACCGCGCATCCTGGCGCCGCGTCCGCCCGCGTGCCGAGCCTGCCCCATGCGCCCGAACAGCTCGGCGAAGAAGTCGGAGAAGTCCCCGGCGTCGGCGCCCCCAAACCCCGGGCCCGAGAATTCGAAGCCGGCATCCCAATTAGGCGGCGGTCGAAACTCCTCGCCGGCCGCATGCCCGGAGCCGAGCGCGTCGTAGGCGGCACGCTTCTCGGGGTCGGACAGCACCGCGTTCGCCTCGTTGATTTCCTTCATCCGCAACTCGGCGTTGGGTTCCTTGCTGACGTCCGGGTGGTACTTGCGCGCCAGCCGGCGAAACGCCTTCTTGATCTGATCGGCGCTGGCGTCGCGCGGCACGCCCAGGGTTTCGTAATAGTCCTTGAACTGCAACCCGCGCCTCCAGGGCATGCAAAAATGAGTTGAAGGGTACTCCGGCCAATTGATTGCCGGCCGGATCGAACGGAGGGGCATCGGATGGACACCGAGTTGAAATCGTCGCAATCATCGGGGTCGAAGGCAGCGTCGAATCGATCACGCTGTTCAATACGATCCTCAGCCACGCCGACCGCTCGCGTGTCGTGATTCCGAACCGAAAGGTGATCGGCGAAATCCTGCACAACTATGGACGGATACGGCAGACGCAGGTGACGGTTGGCGTCGCTTATGGGACCGACCTGAAGCTGGCGCTGTCCACGGTCTCAGATCTTGTGCGGTCAAATTCGCGGGTGCTGGCCGACCCGGCGCCCTTGATTCAGATCACGGCCTTGGGTGACTCCGCGATCGCGATCGCTGCCAAGCCCTGGGTCGCGGTCGCAGACTACGGACTGGTTGAGAGCGAGTTGAACCTGAACATCGTTGAGGCGATGCGCCGACTCGGCATCGAGATGCCATTTCCCCAGTATCAGGTTCACCTACTGGGCGCGCCCGAATCGTCGGCGCCCGGCTCCTCCGGACCGGGCCGGTGACGCCTTTTACCGGGTCGGCCCGCCTGAGGCCGGCACCCATCCGAGCTCAGGTCCCAGCACGCTGCGGCAGCGGCCCAGTGTGCGCATGGCAACGCGCACGTCGGCAGCGACGCGGGCCAGTTCGGGCAACTGGCGCGGACTGAGAACCAGCGAAGCGATCACCGCTGCCAGATCGATGCCACCGTCCCGCCTCATGCCGACGGTGGCCGCCGGCGGCAGGCTGCGCTCGGCCGGGTCCGATATCACCCGCAATGCGGCGAACGGCCGAGCGGCTGCCAGAGCGAGACGGGCTGCGCAATGCGACTCCATGTCGGCCGCGATTGCGCCCGTGGCGCAATGGAGTTGCTCCTTGTCGGTGGAGCGAACCAGCGGCGAATCGACGCCGGCCAGCGGCAGCGGGTCGGCGCCTCCCAGCGCGGAGCGCATCCGATCGCTCCAGCTCGGGTCCGTTTCGTAGCGAGCCGGCCCGCTGACGACCTCGGCGGGGATCACCAGGGTGCCCGGCGCCGCCCCCGGCCGCAGACCCGCCGCCACGCCGAAGCTGAGAACCGCCTCGGCACCGTCCGACAGGGCGCGGCGAAGTTCGACCTGGAGCCGGGCCAGGTCGCCGCCGCCGGCGATTACCCGTCCGGAACCTGGACGGGCCAGGCGGGCTTCAGCCAGCAGCCCCGTTACGACCACCAGAAATTGGCGCGCCATAGGCAGGGCGCGTCAGGACACTACATTCCGAGCCACGTCGAGCGGGAAGAGGCGGCCTTCAGATTGCGATAGCGCGCCAACGCCCACAAGGGAAAGAACTTCGCGTATCCGTGGTAGCGCAGATAGAACACGCGCGGAAAGCCGGTCGCCGTGAAGCGGGTCTCGGGCCATAAACCGTCGGCGCCCTGCGTGCGCTGTAGATAACGGATTCCGCGCTCCACCGCCGGATCATCGACGCGGCCGGCCGCCATCAGGCCCAGCAGTGCCCAGGCGGTCTGAGAGGCCGTGCTGGACGCGGGCTCGTAGCCGCGGTATTTCAGCCGATAGCTTTCGCCGTCTTCGCCCCAGCCGAAATCCGGGTTCTGGATCGACTCGAGCCAGTGAACGGCTCGCTGAACTTCCGGCGCATTCTGATCGATGCCCGCTGCCCCCAGCGCGCACAACGCCGACCAGGTGCCATAAATGTAGTTCATACCCCAGCGGCCGTACCAGCTGCCGTCTGGCTCCTGCGTGCGCCGCAGGAAGCGCAGCGCGCGCCGTAGCGCCCGAGCGCGGCCGGCAGCCGGCTCCAGCTGTGCCAGCAGCGACACGCAGCGCGCGGTCACATCCGCGGTGGGCGGGTCGAGCAGCGCGCCGTGGTCCGAGAACGGTATGTGGTTCAGATATTCGCAATCGTTGTCGGCGTCGAAGGCGCCGAATCCGCCGTCGCGGCTCTGCATCCCGAGCACCCATTCAACACCGCGCGCGATCGCCTGATCGAAGTCGGCGCCATCCGGCAGCCGCGCTTCACGGATCGCGCGGTCCATTGCCATCAGCACCACAGCGGTGTCGTCGATATCCGGGTAGTGAGGATTGTTGTACTGGAAAGCCCATCCGCCGGGGCGAACGCGCGGGCGGGTCATGGCCCAGTCGCCGACGGTGTCGAGCACCTGCCGCGGCTGCAGCCACTGAAGGCCCCGCCCGGCGCGCGTCACGGCCTCGTCGCTCCCCACTTCGAGCAGCGCATGCACCGCCAGCCCGGTGTCCCAGACCGGCGAAACGCATGGCTGGCAATAGGCCTCGTCGTCCTTGATCAGGAGCAACCGATCGACCGATCGGCGCGCGGCGGCCCGGTCGGGATGGTCTGCGCGATAACCCAGCGCGTCGAACATCATCACCGAGTTGGCCATGGCCGGAAAGATCGCGCCCAGCCCGTCGACCCCGTTCAACCGCTCGGTCGTGAACTGCACCGCCTCCTGAATCGCGCGCTGCCGCAGGCCGGTCGGAAAGTGCGGCTCGATCACCTGCAGCACCCGGTCGATCGCGCGGAATATCTGGCTCCACGGAAAGCGGTGGTGCTCGCCTTTGGGCCACCGGTGCACCACTTCAGGCGGCGTGCAGAACAGCTCCGGGATGACCACCTGCCGCGGATTGCGGGCCAGCGGCCGCAGCGCGTTCAGAACGGTCAGCGGCACCAGCACGGTGCGGCCCCAGTACGAGATCTTCGCGATATGAAACGGGAACCAGCGCGGCAGCAGCAGGATCTCCACCGGCATCACCGGCACGCTTCGCCAGGGGATGGCCCCGTACAGCGCCAGCAGCGTGCGCGTGAACACGTTGGTGCGGGCCGCCCCGCCGTGCGCGAGGATCGCCTCGCGGGCGCGCACCATATGCGGCGCACCCGGATCGTCGCCGATCATCTTCAGTGCGAAATAGGCTTTCACACTGGCCGAGATGTTGAAGCGCCCGCCTTCGAACAGCGGCCAGCCGCCATTCTCACCCTGTTTGCGGCGCAGATACGCGGCGATCTTGCGCTCGAGCTGAAGGTCGGGCGTTTCGCCCAGCCAGTGCACCAGCAGCACGTATTCGGCCGGGATCGTCGAGTCCGCTTCCAGTTCGAACACGAAATGCCCATCGGCCCTTTGTTGATCGAGCAAAGCGCGGGTCGCCTGGTCGATCGCCTGCTGCAGCGATCGGGGTGCGAGTCCGGGCGAAACCAGGCCGGCTTTCGGTTCGGCCAGGTGAGCCGACATATTCAGAACGTTGGACCTCGCGGACCGGCGCAGGCCCTCGATCGGAGCCGATGCCCGAATCCGCGTGACGGCGCGCGACAGGCGCACCAGCTTGACCCCGACCTTGCGGACCGCGTCGTGCGCCATCACAGCACTCCGTGGCGCAACGCGGTCAGCAGCAGGCGGGTCTTGCCCAGGCTCACGCGCCGGCGAGGAGCGGCAAAGCCCCGCTGCTCGATTCTGTCCAGGATCTCTGAGTAGACCGAGGCCATCAGGCGCGGCGAGCGCACCAGCGCCCGCTGGCACGAATCCATGATCCGTGCGGCCTGCGCGAAGTGCTCCCGCGCACGCGCCAGCAACGGTGCGCACGCCTGGTGGAGCTTCGGATGCAGCAGAACCGCCCTAGGCTCGGTCTCGCCGATTCCGGCTGCGGCCAGCGCCTCGTGCGGCAGGTAGAGTCGACCCATCGCGGCGTCCTCGTCCAGGTCGCGCAGGATGTTGGTCAACTGCAGCGCGCGGCCCAGGTGGTGGGCCAGCGGCTGCGCCTGCGTTTGCGGCACCTCGAACACACGCACCGCGAGTCGACCGACTGCGCTGGCGACGCGGTCGCAGTACAGGTCCAGCATGGCCCAGTCCGGGGCCCGGATATCGTGTTCAGTATCCATCCACATGCCGTCGATGATAGCGTCGAAGTCCCGCTGTTCGAGGCCGTAGCGGCCGATAACGGCCGCCAGGCCGAGCAGAGGCGCGGGTGTGTCGCGTCCGTGATACAGGCCAGCGATGTCCTGCCGCCACTGGGCCAGCTCGGCCAGTCGTTCGGCCCGCGGCCCGTTGCGGTCGGCGATGTCGTCCACAGCGCGGCAAAACGCGTATACGTGGTACATCGCCGTGCGCTGCGCCTCGGGCAGGATGCGCAGTGCTGTATAGAACGAACTGGTGCTCGCCGCGGATACGGCGGCCGATCGGCCCGGTGCGGCCTGTGGCCGAATCACGCGTCACCCCGATGCGTGATCTGGCCGGGTGCGCTGCGCAGGCGGCGCAGCAGCTCCGCAATTGCGGCCCCTGCCGCGAGCCGCACAGCCTCGGCGCGACTCAGGTGCACCCGCTCACCGAGCGGATCGCGCTTCAGCAGCCATCCGGTCAGCTTGCCGGCTACCGCCACGATCACGGCCGTCTCGATGGCCAGCCGCAGGTCCTTGACCATGATCGGCGGCCCACGGGCATCGCGGAGTAGCGGCAGTAATGCATCAGCTCGTCCCAGTCCCGATAGCGGTGCTTGGTCACGTCGAGCCGGAACGCGGTCAGCAGATCCAGAGCGTGCTGGGGCGACAACGCGCGCTCACGCAGTTGCGCGCGCAGCGGCAAGGCGGCCGGATCGCGGTCGGTCCTTCCCAGCAGCGTCGCTTCCAGGCCGTCGAGGAGCTCGAACTTGGCGGCCGGTTCGAGCCGCGCGTGGTCGGCCACATCGTCGGCGGCTCGCGCGAAGCGGTAGTAGGCGTGGATCGGCGCACGCAGGCCCGGAGCGATCAGGCGCGAGGCGACCGGAAAGTTTTCGCGGGTCTTGCCGGTGCCGAAGTCTTCGCAGGTTTGCATCGAGCACGTGCTCCGGACACTAAGTACCATCGGCCGGCAAGGCATGCACGCGGCCTTTCCACAAGCCGCCGCGGCCGCGCGCGTGCTGGACCGCGCTGTCGATCGTGAACACGAGGTAGACGGCGGCGATGGCCGGCAACGCCGGCGCCCACAACGGCCGCAAGCCGTAAAAGCGCAGCGTGGGCCAGAACGCAAACCCCATCAGCATCCAGGTCCCGACCGCAATCCAGCGAGCGAGCCCGGATCCGGCCAGCGCGATCAGCGGCGCGGCCAGGTATGCAAGCGCAAGAAGTGCAATCGTTGCCGCCAGCAGCCACGGCGAAAATCGCAGCTGCGCGTATGCGCTGCGTGCCACCATGCGGCGGATGTCGGCGAAGGCGGGGTACGTACGCAGGCTCTGAACCCGCTCCGTCAGTCCCAGCCAGATCGGACCCTGCCGCTTCAAGCGGGCCGCCAGTGCGCAGTCGTCGATCAGCGCGTGCCGGATCGACCCGATTCCCCCGGCCCTGGCGAGCGCGGCGCGCCGCACCAGCATGCAGCCTCCGGCCGCTGCGGCGGTCCTGGTTCCGCGCCGGTTGACCCACTTGAACGGGTACAGCATCTGGAAGAAGAAGATGAACGCCGGCACCAGCGCGCGCTCGGGCAGGCTGCGACAGCGCAGCTTTGCCATCAGAGAGACCAGCGCCAGCCCACCTGCTTCGGCGCGCCGGACCAGGCCGCGCAGCACATCCGGCGCGTATCCGATATCGGCGTCCGTCAGCAGCAGGTAATCGGGCGGCGCGCCCGAAGCCTCGGCACGCGCAACGCCCTGCGTCACGGCCCACAGCTTTCCGGTCCAGCCGGCCGGCAGGCTCGCCCCTTGCACGATCGTGAGCCGGCCCGTCGCTTCAGCCGCCAGAGCGCGCGCTGCCGCGAGCGTCCCATCGTCGCTGTTATCGTCCACTACGATCACTGAAAACGCGCCCGGGTAATCCTGCCGCAGCAACGAGCCCAGCGAGCGCGCAATCAGGTCGGCCTCGTTACGTGCCGGCACTACGGCCACGACGGCCGGCCAGCGGGCCGGGTCGGATGCCGGCATGCTGCGGTCGTCCCGTTCGGAACAGCGCCAGAATCGGCCGCGACCGAGCAACAGACCGATCCACGCGGCCAGCGTCAGCAGCGCTACGACGGTTGCCGGGGAGGCCGCGTTCATCGAATCAAGCCGGCCTGCCGGAACCAGGCGATCGCGTCCTTCAGCGCCTCGATCACGGGACGGGCGGTGTAGCCGAGCTCGGACTGCGCCTTGGCGCTGGTAAAGAACATCCGGTACTTGGCCATTCGCAATCCATCCAGGGTGGCGAAAGGCTCCCGGCCGGTAAAGCGCGCGATCGCTTCGGAGGCGAACGCGATCGGGTAGATCGCCCGCCGCGGCAGGCGCACGCGCGGTGCCCGGCGGCCGACCAGGCCGGCGATCATCTCGAGCATTCGCGCCAGTGTCACGTTCTCGCCGCCCAGGATGTAGCGCTGGCCGATGCGCCCGCGCTGCAGCGCCAGAAGATGGCCGCCCGCGACGTCGTCCACGTGCACCAGGTTCAGCCCGGTGTCCACGAACGCCGGCATACGCCCCGACGCCGCCTCGACGATGATGCGTCCGGTCGGCGTCGGTCGCACATCGCGCGGACCGATCGGCGTGGAAGGATTCACGATCACGAGCGGTAAGCCCTCGCGGGACGCCATCTGCAGCGCGAGCGACTCGGCAGCGACTTTGCTGCGCTTGTAGGCGCCGATGGCGCGGTCCTGCGAAAGCATCTCGCTCTCGTCGGCCGGCACGCCGTCCGGGTTCAGGCGGAGCGTTGCCACGCTGCTGGTGTACACGATTCGCTCGACCCCGGCGGCCTGGGCCGCGCGCAGCACGATGCGAGTGCCTTCGACATTGTTGTGGACGATTTCGCCCGGATCCGGCGCCCACAGGCGGTAGTCCGCGGCCACGTGAAAGACGTAACGTGCCTCGGCTACGGCCCGCGCGACCGCGCGCTCGTCGAGCATGTCGCCTTCGGCGACCTGCAGCCCCTCGACGTCGAGATTGGACCGCGGGCTGGTCCGCCGCACCAGCGCGCGCACGCGGTAGCCGGCCGCGAGCAGCGCCCGCGCGACGGCCGACCCGACAAAACCCGACGCACCGGTGACGAATGCCAAATCCACGATCTGCTATTCAAAAATGATAGAAGGATTTTCTCGTCATCTCATATACCGAATAGGGCCCGAAGCTTATCCGAACCCGTCGAGAGACGGAGTGGACGGACCGGCCGAACGCTGCTTGAATGCGTTCGCCACGAGCAGTTGAGAGGTGATTTCCATGCAAGAGTTCCAGGGTGGGTGCCTGTGCGGTGCGGTTCGATATCGTCTGACCGGCCCGCTGCGCGATGTGATCGCGTGCCACTGCACGCAGTGCCGGCGCCAGACCGGACACTACTCGGCCGACACCTCGGTGCCGCTCGACGCCTTCCAGCTCGAGCGCGATGCCGCGCTCACCTGGTATCGAAGCTCGGACCAGGCCGAGCGCGGGTTCTGCCGCGTGTGCGGCTCGGTCTTGTTCTGGAAGCCCACCGCCGGGGCCCGCATCAGCATCAGCGCCGGGACGCTGGACGGCCTAACGGGCCTTTCGATCGCGGAACACATATTTTGCAAGGACAAGGGCGACTACTACGAGATCTGTGACGGCAAGCCGCAGAAGGCGGAGTGGTGACTGACTTCGCTCGACCTCATCCTGGCCTTCTCCCGCGGGGCGGAAGAAGGAACCGTTCGGCTCCCCTCTCCCGCGCGGCGGGAGGGGTCGGGGGTGAGGGTGCCGCTCAGCCGCGCACGGCCAGCCAGGCCGCAGTGATTGCGAGCGTGACCAGCGTGACGGGAACCCCGACGCGCGCGTGCCTGCGCCAGTCGATCTGGATGCCCTGTCGGCGAGCGGCCGCGACCACGATGATGTTGGCGATCGAACCGACGATCAGCAGGTTGCCCGACAGCGTGCTGGCCAATGCGAGCAACGGCCCGTCGACAGCGGATTTCGTCATCGGCAGCAGCAGCATCACTGCTGGTACGTTCGACACGATGTTCGACAGCACGAAGGTGACCCCGAACAACGGCGCCGGCGCGCCGAGCGGCACTCCGGCGCCGGCCAGCCATTGCACGGCCTGCCGTGTCAGCCCGGTATCGGCAAAGGCGCGATTCACGACGAACAGGCCGATGAACAGGATCAGCAGCTCCCAGTCGACCTGTCCGAGCATCTCGCGCGAATGAAGCTTGCGGCTCATCAGCAGCAGCCCGGCGCCGATCAGCGCTGCCACCTCGCGAGGCCAGGACGTGAACAGAAAGACCGCCACCAATGCGCCGGCCACCGTCAGGCCTTTGGCGGTCTGCCACCGGTCCAGCGCGGCCCCGGCGGCCGCGGGTCCCCGCGACGGCTCGGACTCGGCGCGCCAGCGCCCGCGCGCTTGCGACGCGATCAGCGCCCAGATCGCCACGAGGCCTCCAAGGACCGGGACGCTCGCTTCGAGCAGGTAGCTGCTGAACGACAGGTTCAGCACCTGGCCGATCAACATGTTCTGGGGATTCCCGATCAGCGTGGCCGCCGAGCCGACGTTGGCGCTGCAGGCGAGCGCGAGCAGAAAAGGAGTTGGGTCGAGACGGCGGCGCGCGCAGGCGTCGGCCAATGCCGGCGCGACCGCCAGGCACACGACATCGTTGCTGAACACGGCCGACAACAGAGCGACCGCGCCGATCACGGCTGCGAGCAGCGCCGGCGGCCGAAGCGGCAGTGCCGCCAGTCGCAGCGTGACCCAGTCGTAGAAGCCCCCCAGCCGCATCTGCGCGGCAATGACCATAAACGAAAACAGCAGCAGCAGCGTCGGCAGGTGCACCGAAAGAGCGGCCTGCTCGGGGGTGAGCGCGCCGATCCCGACGAGCGCGATCGCGCCGAGCAGCGCGATCCCCGTGCGGTCCAGTTGCAGCGGTCCGAGGCCGCTGCCGACGCGCGCAAGATTCATCGCGATCACGTTGGCCGGCCAGTGCTGCGGCCGCTCGAGCAACCTCGGCTCTCCGAGCAGACGTTCGCCCCGATAGTCGACCGACAGCACCGCCGTCGGGCAGGCCGCGAGCAGGCGTTCGGCAGCGGCTGCCGTCAGGGTTTCGGAGGCGAGCACGGGCGTGCCGCGCTCGGCGACTGGGGAAAGGTCCTGGCCGTCGCGGATCCCGGCGTCGATCCACAGCGGCAGCTTCGGTGCCACCCGTCGCAACGCGTCGATCGTGGACAGTTGCCACGGCCGCCCCTGCAGCGCATCCAGGTCCGCGACGTACAGGCGGCGGAATGCGAACAGGCCGAGCAACGCCGGCACCACGTCCTCGATTCGCGCAGAGTCGCAGAGCCGCGACCGAATCGGCCGATAATGCGCGCGATCCCCGAAGCGGGCATGCACCACCAGGCCGCCCATCAGGTCGATCACCGGAATGACCTCGTAGGATCCGTCGGCCGCAGCGTCGTGCGCATTCACCTCTTCGAGTTTATCTGCGGCGGCGGGCTGGCCGGCCGGCCGGTGCCGGCCCATCTTGCGCGCGAGGGCGACCTGATGCTGGCGGCGCTGATCGGGGATCTGCTCGAACTGCCGGGCGTGCAGGTGTCGTTCGCACGCGATGCTCGGCTGCCGGCACCGGTCCACGCGCGGCTGCACGGGGCCAGGGCGTGCTGGCGCGCGCCGCAGGCCGCGCCCGCTGAAGCACTCGCACGCGAAATAGCCGCGTCCGACGCAACCTGGCCGATTGCGCCCGAAACCGGCGGTGAGCTGGAGCGCGCCGCGCGCGCGGTGCTGAGCGCCGGGCGCGTTCTGTTCGGCCCCGACCCGGAAGCCATCTCGCTGGCCGCCAGCAAGTCCGCCACGGCGCAGTGCCTGGCGCGGGCCGGCATCGCCGTCGTGCCTTGTTTTCGGCCGGGATCGACCTGGCCGCGGATCGAGGGCGCGTGGGTCGTCAAGCCGGATGACGGCGCCGGCTGCCTTGGTATGCGCGTTTTCCGCAACCGTGAAGCGGCCGCAACTGCGGCGGCCGCGGTGGGGACAACCACGGCGGGCGGGCAGTGTGCTGAAGTCGTACAAGGCCTGATCGCGCAACCCTGGATAGAAGGCGACGCGATGAGCCTTTGCGTGCTGGCTTCGTCCGGCCAGGTCGACGTGCTGTCCGTGAACCGGCAGCAGCTGCGGCTACGCGACGGTGCGGTGGAGCTCGAGGCGATCGACGTGAACTGCGAGCCGGTCACGGCGCCCTTGACGGCGCTGGCGCAACGGGTCGCGGACACCATTGCGGGCCTGCATGGCTACTTCGGGATCGACTTCGTGCGGACCGCGGCGGGCCCGGTCGTGATCGAGGTCAATCCGCGCCTGACAAGCTCCTATGCGGGCTTGAAACCCGCGCTCGGACTGAACGTGGCCCAACGGGTGCTGGCTGCGGCCACCGGCGCATCCCTGCCGTCGTGGCGCGCCCATCGGGGCTTTCCGGTCCGATTGACCTTGAACGGCCATGCAAGCGCTTGAGGTCGCTCAGGTCGGGTGGGACATCGGCGGTGCGCACGTGAAGGTTGCCGCCATCGATGCGCGCGGCCGCGCGGTGGCCGCATTGCAGGTTCCGTGCGCGCTGTGGCGAGGTCTGGAACAGCTGGAGGGCGCGCTGGAAAAGGCTCTGGCCGCACTGCCTGCGGGTGCGGCCGACGCGCACCACGCGGCCACGATGACCGGCGAGCTGGCCGACCTGTTCGCCGACCGGGACGAGGGCGTGCGGCAGATCGTGGCGACGCTGAAGCGACGTTTCGGCGAGCGGCGCTTGCACGTGTTCGCCGGCGAGCGCGGATTCCTGGATCCGGATCACGCGCTTCGGAATCCGGCCGATGCGGCCTCGGCCAACTGGCTCGCGACCGCGCAACTGACTGCGGACCAGCTCGGCGATGCCCTGCTGGTCGACATCGGCAGCACCACGACGGACCTGGTTGCGGTGCGCGGCGGCCGCGTGGTAGCGGCGGGACGCACCGATTTCGAGCGCCTGGTCAGCGGCGAGCTGGTGTACACGGGTGTCGTGCGAACTCCGCTGATGGCGCTTGGCGACGCGATCGAGTTCGAAGGGCTGCGCGTTGCGCTGATGGCAGAGCACTTCGCGACGACCGCCGACGTATACCGGCTCACCGGGGAGCTGGACGAACGCTGCGATCAGCACGCCAGCGCGGACGGCGCCGAGAAAACGCCACCGGCGAGCGCACGGCGCCTGGCACGGATGATCGGTCGCGACGCGCGCGAGCGGCCGTTCGAAAGCTGGCAGACGCTGGCTTCATCGTTCCGTGCCATCCAACTGGACCGCATCCGGGGCGCATCGCGACAGGTTCTGGTGCGGGCGGGAGTCGATCCGGCCGGGGCGATGGTGGCCGCGGGCAGCGGGGCGTTCCTGGTGCGGGAACTGGCCCGCGGGCAACACCGGCCGGTGATCGAGTTCGCGCGCCTGCTCGACGCGCGCCTGGACGATCCGGCGGCGCTCTCGGTCTGCGCGCCGGCCGTGGCCGTCGCGATACTGGCCGGGAGAGTGGGCCGGTGAGCGCCGCGCCGCAACGCCGCTCGCCCGACGGAGCGCGTCAGCGCGGAGGCGGGACCGCGCGCATCGTCGTCAAGCTGGGTGGAAGCCTGGCGCGCGATCCGCTGCTGGCGCATTGGCTGCGGGAACTGGCGCGCAGCCGGTCGGCCCGGTTCGTCGTGGTTCCGGGCGGCGGTCCCTTTGCCGACGCGGTTCGTACCGCTCAAGGCGTATGGCAATTCAGCGACGAGGTCGCGCATGTGATGGCGATCGGCGCGATGGATCAGTTCGGGCGGATGCTGTGCGGAATCGAAGCCGCCGCGGTCCCGTGTTCCACGCGGGTGCGGATCGAGAAGGCTTGGGCCGACGGTCGCTTGCCGGTATGGCTGCCCAGCCGCGTGATGGCCCGGGATCGGCAACTGGCGCGTAGCTGGGATGTGACATCGGACACGGTCGCAGCCTGGCTGGGCGATGCACTGGGCGCTGACGGCTTGCTGCTGGTCAAATGCTGCGGTCTGTCATCCGATCGTCTTAGCCCCGCGCTACTTGCTACTTCCGGAATCGTCGATCCGTCGCTGCCGGGTTTTCTTTCACGCAGCGGACTGGCACTGCAGGTAGCGCAAAAAGAGCGCTGGAGCGAACTTTCCGAATTCGTGACCCGGCTGCAGTGTCGGACTTAAGTAACGAAACGGGTCTCTAATAGGGTCTTCACTGTCTTCACCCGCGACTGCCGCGCGGGCAAGCTTTTCTGAAGACGAACATTGGGGACTGCGGAGTGATAAATCCGATCGACTCATTGCGCACTCGACTGCGCTCGCTGCTGGGCGGGCGAGTTCCGCGGAGCTTGCCGCGCCGATCCCACAAGCCGCGCATCGGAACCTATGTGGTTCACGTCGAGGAGGGCCTGCGGCTGGTGGTCCAGGCCGGGTTGAGCGACGAACTGTGGCAATGGCTGATGGATCACGGTTGGCGCGTGCCATCCCACCACCCCGACCGGCGCGTGTACCTCGACATTCCGGTCTCCTGTGTGACGCGATTGATCGATGCGGATGCCGCGCACCGCGAACAAGTAATGTTCGAAGCGATCATGAGTGCGCAGTCAAAGCGGGCGCGGACGCGACGGACCTACTGAATCTCTTCGGGGCACGGCAGGCTAAGGTTCGATCAGGCCGTGTCGGACCGCCAGCAGTGTCAGCTCCGACTGGTTCTGCACGCCCAGCTTCTGCTTGATGTTGTAAAGGTGCGTGCCGACCGTCGAGGGGGCCAGTTTCAGGTTGTCGGCGATCTGGTTGACCGACAGTCCGCGCGCAAGCTGGACGAACACCTCGAACTCGCGCTCTGACAGCTGTTCGGTGGGGTTGTCGCCGCCTTCCATATCCTGTACCGCGATGCGTTGCGCGATCTGAGGATCCAGGTAGCGGCGGCCCCGAGCGATCGTGCGGATCGCCTCGATCAGCGCCTCCGGCGCGCCGCGCTTGGACAGGTAGCCCAGCGCGCCGGCCTTCAAGGCGCGCCTTGGATGGCTGGTGTCCTCGTGCGCTGACAGCGCCAGGATCTTCGCGTCGCGGTCGCGCGCCGCGATGCGCTTGACCGCCTCGATGCCGCCCATTCCGGGCATCGCCAGGTCCATCACGATCACGTCCGGGTGCAGCTCCGCCACGCGCTGGCACGCCGTTTCGCCGCTGTCTGCCTCGCCGACCACTTCGATGTCCTGCGTTGCCTGCAACAGCAGGCGGAACCCCATCCGCACGACGGCATGGTCATCCACCAGCATCACCCGGGTCTTGGCGTTCACGCGGCCACCACCGGTTCCGCGTGCAGGGGTATCCGCGCCGACACGCATACGCCGCCGCTGTCGGGCTTCTGCAGTTCGAAGCTGCCTCCGAGCGCCACCGCGCGTTCTCGCATGCCCAGCACGCCGTAGTGACCCGGCTGCCGCCAGCCAGCCGGCAGGCCGCTGCCGTTGTCGGTGACGCGAATCGACAGGTCGACTCCCTCCAGGTGCACCTGGATCCGCACTCGCGACGGCGCTCCGTGCCGCAGCGCGTTGTTCACGGCTTCCTGCACGATCCGGTACGCGGCGGTCGACAGCGTGTCGCCCGGATCTGGCGGCAGCTTCTGCACGTCGAGCGCGAATTCGACCTTCGGGTGCTGCAGCCGCCAGTCGCCCAGCAGATCGTTCAGCGCTTCAGCCAGTCCCACATGGTCGAGCGGCAGCGGCCGCATCCGCGCGATGATCTGGTGCACCACATCGTAGATCTGGCCGGCGGTGTCGATCACCAGGCGCGCCGCCTGCTCGAGCGCTGAATCCTGCCCGCGTACCCGCTGCGCGATCGACACGCCGGCGCTTTTGATCGCGGTGACCTGCTGGCCCAGCTCATCGTGCAGCTCGCGAGCGATCGCTGCACGTTCCTGCTCGATCCGGGTCTGGATGATCCGGGTCAGCTCGCGCGACTGCGCCAGGTTGGCCTCGGCCTCGGCCGCAACCCGGCGCGCCTCGACGCTGTCCTGGACCACCTGTGCCATCCGATTGAACGCGTCGCCGATCGGACGCGCTTCCTCCCCCGGCAGCGGCGGCAGCCGGGTCGAGTAGTCGCCCGCGCCGATCCGATGCAGGCCCTCGACCACCCGGCCCAACGGCTTCAGTGCGCGTCGGATCAGCACGTAGGCCAGCAGGTTCGCCACGACCAGGCCCATTGTGGCGCCGCCGACCACCTTCATCAGGTCGTCCCACCCGTCCAGCACCGGACGGGACGCGTCGGCCTTCAGCACGATCCGCCCGCCGTTCAGCTCGATCTCGGTCGGCTGGGTCGGTGGCGACACCAGCCGCGAGAACCAGGCGGGCGCTTCGCGTCCGGCCTTGTAGGTGGGTCCCGGCGAGCTGTAGATCAACTGGCCGGCGTCGTCGTACAGCGAAATGTCGTTGCCGCGAACGTGGCCCAGGCGCCTGAGGAACTGCACCATGCCGGGCACGCCGGCCTGCTCGTAGATCCAGCCGACCCGGGACAGCACCTGCGAGGCGACAATGCTGGCCGCCTCGACTTCCTCGCGCACGCTGCGTCGCGTGCCCTCGACCTCCTGCACGACCAGCAGCGCCGTGAAGGCGGCGATCAAGGTCGCGAGGATCATGTGAAGTTGAAGTCGCAGGCTCATAAAGTTAGGTACAAAAAATCATCGGGGACCCTCACCCGCGGCCCCTCTCCCTGAAGGCAGAGGGGCGGCTGATCGTCCTTCGTGGGAGGAGCACCCTCACTCGCGGGGCCTTCCCGATGTTATGGCATCCGTCGCGGGCAGGCTTGGATGCTGCGTCGCACCATGCCGACTCAAGAAATTCATGAGGCCGGATTCCCGACCGCGTCTATGCCGAAGCGATGATGGGCCGCGCACACTGCGCTCGGTACCGGCACCCGTGCGGTACGAAATTGCAGGGCCGGCTTTGCGGCTCGTTCGAACTGAAGATCTGACAATGAGGAGCTTGACCATGAAATGGGAAACCCCGGCTGCGGCCGAGATCCGTTTTGGCTTCGAAATCACGATGTACGTGGCCAATCGCTAACACCGAATTCCTGGACAACGGGCGGCGGAGTCCATTAATCCCCCGAACGGCGCTGCCCCGGCAGGATTCCGGCACCGGGCGCCGCGGCGGAACGCTCCGCCACGGCGCCCGGTTCATTTTGCTCCGGCTGCTTTCCTCACCGTCGCATGAGAGTCCGAATACTTGGAAGCGCCGCTGGCGGTGGCTTTCCACAATGGAACTGCAACTGCGGCAACTGCCGCGGGGTGCGAGACGGCACGATCCGCACCCGGGCGCGCACCCAGTCTTCGATTGCGGCCAGCGGCGACGGCCAGCGCTGGGTGCTGTTCAACGCTTCGCCCGACATCCTGCAGCAGATCCGCGAGTTCCCGGCGCTGCAGCCGGGCGACCGGCTGCGGACGACCGCGATTGCCGCGATCGTGCTGATCGACGCCCAGATCGATCACACGACCGGGCTGCTGATGTTGCGCGAGCACGACAAGCCGCTCGAACTGTGGTGCACCGAGCCCGTATTCCAGGATCTGACCACCGGCAATCCGGTGCTGAAGGTGCTGGAGCATTTCGCCGGCGTGCGGCGCCATCAGCTGCCGCTTTCGGACGACGGATTCCGGATCCCCGGCATCGAAGGCTTGCGGTTCGTGGCCTGCGCACTGAGCAGCAAGGCGCCTCCGTACTCGCCCCACCGCGACCGCCCGCAGCCGGGCGACAACATCGGCGTGACGATCGTGGATGAACGCAGCGGCAAGAGGCTCTTCTATGCGCCCGGCCTGGGCCAGATCGAGCCGCCCGTGCGCGATGCGATGCACAGTGCGCACTGCGTGCTGGTCGACGGCACCTGCTGGAGCGACGACGAGCTGGTGCGCCTGGGAGTGTCCGCCAAGCGGGCGCGCGACATCGGTCACCTGCCGCAGAGCGGGCCGGGCGGAATGATCGAGCAGCTCGGCGGACTGCCGCCCGGCACGCGGCGCATCCTGATTCACATCAACAACACCAATCCGATCCTGAACGAGGACAGTTCCGAGCACCGGGAGCTCGCCCGGCACGGAATCGAAGTGTCATACGACGGCATGGAAATCAGCCTGTGAGCGCGACGATGAATCTGAGCGACCTGCAGCAGCCGGCGTGGAGCCGCGCCGAATTCGAGGCGCGGCTGCGCGAAAAAGGCAAGGCCTACCACATTCACCATCCGATGAACGTGCTGCTGAACGGCGGCGGCGCCTCGCGCGAGCAGATCCGCGGCTGGGTGGCCAACCGCTTCTATTACCAGATAGCGATTCCGGTGAAAGACGCGGCGATCCTTTCCAACTGTCCGGACCGCGAGGTACGCCGGAGCTGGATCCAGCGGATCCTGGACCACGACGGATTCCAGATCGGCGAAACGCGCGACGAGGGGGGGATCGAGGCCTGGATCCGCCTCGGTGTTGCTGCGGGCCTGACCCGCGAGGAGATCCTGGACCTCAGGCACGTGGTGCCGGGCGTGCGCTTCGCGGTCGACGCCTACGTGAACTTCGCACGCCGGGCGCCCTGGCAGGAGGCGGTGTGCTCGTCGCTGACGGAGCTGTTTGCGCCCGAGATCCACAAGCAGCGGCTGGCCAACTGGCCGCAACACTATCCGTGGATCGAGCCCACGGGCCTGCAGTACTTCCGCAACCGCGTGAGCCAGGCGCGCCGGGACGTGGAGCAGGGCCTGCAGGTGACGCTGGACCACTTCAACACACGGCCGCTGCAGGAACGCGCGCTGCAGGTGCTCCAATTCAAGCTGGACGTGCTGTGGTCGATGAACGACGCGATGGCGCTGCGCTACGGAGTGAGGACATGAGCCAGCCACCCGAGGCACTTCAGACCAGGCCCCGAGTCGGGACTGGCTTTCGGCTCCAGTGGGAGCCCGCGCAGCAGTCCTGGGTGCTGCTGTTTCCGGAAGGCATGGTCAAGCTGAACGGTTCGGCCGGCGAAATCATGAAGCGCTGCGACGGCGAGCGCTCGGTCGACCAGATCGTGGCCGACCTGGAAGGCAGCTTCGGCGTGCAGGGTCTGCAGGGCGACGTACTGGCGTTCCTGGACCTGGCCCGCGGCAAACACTGGATCGAGGACTAGCATGGAAGCGCCCCAGCCCAGCACGATGCAGGCGAGCGCGATGACGGCGACCAATGGCACGCCGCTGTGGCTGCTGGCGGAGCTGACCTATCGCTGCCCGCTGCATTGCGTGTACTGCTACAACCCGGTCGACTTCGCGCTGACCGAGCGCGAGCTCGCCACCGACGACTGGGTCCGCGTGCTGCGCGAAGCGCGCGCGCTGGGGTCCGTGCAATGTGGATTCTCCGGCGGCGAGCCGATGATGCGCGAGGATCTGGAAGTGCTGGTGGCCGAGGCGCACCGGCTCGGCTACTACACGAACCTGCTCACCTCAGGCGTCGGATTGACCGAGGAGCGTGCCGCCCGCCTGAAGGAGGCCGGCCTGGATCACATCCAGCTGTCGTTCCAGGACTCCACCCGCGAGATGAACGATTTTCTGTCACACACGAAGACGTTCGAACTGAAGCAGCGGGTGGCCCGGATGATCAAAGCCAACGGCTGGCCGATGGTGCTGAACGTTGTGATCCACCGGATGAACGTCGACTTCATCGACAAGATCATCGAGATGGCGGTGCAGCTGGGCGCCGATTACCTGGAGCTTGCCAACAGTCAGTACTACTCGTTCGCCCACGTGAACCGCGATCATCTGCTGCCTTCGCGCGAACAACTGCAGCGGGCCGAGCGCGTCACCAACGAGTACCGCGCCCGGCTCGGCGACAAGATCCGGATGTTCTTCGTGGTGCCGGACTTTTATGAAAACCGCCCGAAAAAATGCATGAACGGCTGGGGCAACGTGTTCCTGACCATCACGCCGGACGGCACCGCGCTGCCGTGCCATACGGCCAAGATGCTGCCGGGGCTGACGTTCCCGAACGTGCGCGATCTGGACGTGCGGTCGATCTGGTACGAATCGGACGGCTTCAACCGGTTTCGCGGCACCGGGTGGATGAAGGAGCCGTGCCGCAGCTGTCCCGAGCAGCTCAAGGACCTGGGCGGCTGCCGTTGCCAAGCCTATCTTCTTACGGGCGATCCGGCCAACGCCGACCCGGTGTGCGACAAGTCGCCCCTTCACGGCGTAGTCACCGCGGCGGTCGAGAAAGCGCAGCGGCCCGATCGCGAACGGACCAGCGTGCACCCGCTGGTATTTCGCGACCCGATGCAGTCGCGCCGATTGACCGAGGCCGCTGGGGTGCCGGCAGCCGCGCACCGGTAGACGCGGCCCGCGCCCTAAGGTCGCGGCGCGCGCCCTCTACCGGCTCAACGCTTGATGCGTGAGATCTTTGTGCCTTCGATGCTCAGACTGGCCATCAGTCCCTGCTGATTGAAGATGAAGGCATAGGCATCGTCCTGCAGGGTCGTGGATGACAGATTCTTGGCAACTCCCTCGTTGACCAGGACCACGGTCGGACCGACCCCGATCTCCCATCCCTTCGACTTTTGCAGATAAGACATGGCCTTATCGGTCATCAGGAACACCACGTAACCATACGACTGAGCGCCGGCCTGCAAACCCCAGGACCCGTTGATCGAGTTGTAGTACTCGACGACTTTGGAGCCTTCCATCAGCACACCCTCGCCGTAACCGCCTCCGAATATCAGCCCCGCCTTCACAATATTCGGGAAGACCAGTTCGGCTTTGGCGATCTTGGATATCTTGACCGCCACCGGATTGCTCCGATAGAGCGTTTGCAAGGCTTGGGCGGCGTCGCGGTTGAGATCCTCCGCCGTTGCGGCAACTGCGCGGTTCCCGAGCAGGCCGATCGAACCAACTGGCGCGGAGGCGACTGCGAAAGCAAGCAGCGAGCGACGATTCAAATCCATTTTGAGCTCCTTTTGGCCCCGCCTTCCGGCCACTTCTGATTTGTAAGGACTGGGCCGCGGGGCCGAGGTTACCGCAATTGAGGGTGACCAGCCCCGACAGGCCGTCCCCCATCGCCGGGTGGCCCAGTACGATCAGACGCTGGCGTGAACCCTTCGGCCACGATTGCGACTTGGCTCGCACGTGCCGGGATCATGCTTTACTTGGCACAGTAGAGCTATCAAGCAAACGTATGAAACGTCGTGGCCATAAAACCGTGTGGCCGTTATGGAACCGCCGTTCAACGAACGTCGCGACTCGGGTATCGGCCGATTACCGATCCGGGAATTTGCTGTGCAATGTCTCGATCAGGGTCTCGATGGCCAACAGTCGGCTGAGTTGACTGCTCTCCTCGTCGAGCATCTTGTGCTGGATGTCAAGCCGCTTGCCGATCTCAAGCAACATCCCGATGATTTTGGTCGACTCGCGTTCAATCAGCAGGTTGATCTGAAGATTCAGGTGCGCGCGCCGGTCCGCAAGCTTGCTCATCCGATTTTGCTTCATCAGCACGAAGGCGGTCATCAGCACAGCCTCCAGCGCGACGACCTGGTTCAGGATGGGGAACGGAAAATGATCGAAGGGGCGCACAAGCGGCATCAGGCCGGTGTTGATCGCCACCCAGAGGATCACGCCGATCAGCTGAAAGACAACGAAGTTCAACGTGCCGATCGAGCCGCCGACAAATTCGTAAATTACCTCGCTACGGGACTGGCGCCGGTTGGCAGCCTGCTCCGCGCCGATGATGGCGTCGATGTTCTCGGAAACAAACGACGGAAGCGGGTTTTCCAGTTGTTCCGACATAAGGGAATTCCTTTGCGACGGTCTTGCTCGTACAGGCCGGACACTGAGGGCGTTCTTCAAGCCGTGTCGAACCTCGCCGTGAATCGGCAAGGAGATTTCAGCGCCCCTACCGTGTGCCCGGTTTTCGTTCCGCTTCAGGTTCCGCGCATCCTGGATGATGCGATGGGCCTGCGGCGCCATCTTCTGCCAGGGAACGGGGGCACGTAAGATTGGATTGTGGCACCGTGGAGGTGCTGCCAGTGGCCAGCTTGTCCACGATAAAAGAAGGCTCCTCGATGCGTCGCACACTCATTGCTGTCGCCGCGGGGATCGCTGCGGTCACGCTGCTGTCTGCTGGACCGGCGGCGGCCGAGGACAATTCTTCCTTCGTCTCTCAGTCGGTCCCGGCATCGATGCGCGTCGGCATCCGGGTTGCCGTGTCGCTGACATTCAGGAACACGGGCACGACATCCTGGACGCCCGCGGGCGGCTACGTGCTCGGCTCCCCCAATCCGGCCAACAGCGCGACCTGGGGGGTATCTTCGGTCGCCTTGCCATCGGCGGTCGCGCCCGGTTCGAGTGTGACGTTCAATTTCAGCGTAAGCGCTCCGAGCGCGCCGGGAACTTACAACTTCCAGTGGCAGTTGCAGACCGGGACCCGGTTTTTCGGAGCCACATCGACCAGCGTATCGGTTGCGGTCGCCGCACGGCCGGCCGCCTCGATCACGAATCCGACGAGCGCAGCGACCTTTGCTTCGCTAGAGGCGCTGCAGCAGCAAGCCTTTCAAGTACTCCCCCTCCGGGTGCGTCATCAGCACCGGATGGTCGGCGCCGGGGCCGAGCCGCCCACGCATCACGCAGTCGACGCCGGCATCGATCACCGCACCGGCGACGATCTTCTGGAACAGGTCCACGTCGATCGCGCCGGAGCATGAGAAGGTCATCAGCACTCCGCCCGGCTGCAGCAGTCGCAGCGCGTTCAGATTGATGTCCTTGTAGGCGCGCGCGGCGCGTTCCACGTGGTGGTGGCTGGCGGCGAACTTCGGCGGGTCGAGCACGATCAGGTCGAACTGCTCGCCCGCGTCGCGGCAGGCGCGCAGTTGCTCGAACACGTCGTCGCAGCGCCAGCGCATCGATTCCGGGTTCAGTCCGTTCAGCTCGGCGTTCGAGCGGCCGAGTGCGAGTGCCTCGGCCGATGAATCGATCGACAGCACGTCGCCGGCTCCGCCCCGCGCGAGCGCGACCGAAAAGGCTCCCGTGTAGCAGAACCCATTCAGCGCGCGCGGCGCGCGCTCGAGCCTCGAGGCGAGCTCGCGCGCCAACCCGCGGGCCAGGAGTCGGTTGTCGCGCTGGTCGATGTAAAAGCCGGTCTTGTGGCCGCGCCGGACGTCGACCCAGTAGGCCAGGCCGTGCTCGTGAACGCGGATCCGCTCGGGGGGCTGCTGACCGCGCAATACGCCCGATTCGGGGGTCAGGCCTTCGCGCGCCCTGAGTGCGCCGTCGGACCGATCGAACACGTCGCGGCAGCCGGTGGCCTCGCACAGCGCCTCGAGCAGCACTTCGCACTGCGCCTGCACGCCGGGCGCCTGCAACTGGACCACCAGCTGATGCTCGTAGCGATCGGCGATCAATCCGGGCAGCAGGTCGGCCTCGCCGTAGACAAGCCGCAATGCGTTGCTGTGCTCGGCCAGCCGGGCGCGCCGCGCCACCGCCTCGCGCACCCGGGCGGCCAGCCATCGCTGGTCGATCCGGTCGCTTTCGGCGAAGCTCCAGCAGCGCGCCCGGATCGCGGAATCGGGCGCGTACGCGGCCCACGCGAGCCAGCGGCCGTCGGCTGCGTGCACTGCGACCAGATCGCCTGCGGCCGGTTCGCCCACCACGCGGGCGACGGCGGTCGCATAGATCCATGGATGACGGCGCGCAAGCGAGCGCTCCTTGCCGGGTTTCAAGACCAGCTGGTGCACCGTGCGCTTCCGAGCTCAGGCCTTGCGCCGCGCGCGCGGATGGTACGCATCGTAGGCTTTGGCCAGGTGCTGCCAGTCCAGACGCGTATAGACCTGGGTGGTCGAGATGTTGGCGTGCCCGAGCAATTCCTGCACGGCGCGCAGGTCGCCGCTGGATTGCAGCAGATGCGAAGCCATCGAGTGGCGCAGCACGTGGGGGTGAACGCGCACCCCGAGCCCGAGTCGGGCGGCCAGCTGCTGCAACCGCACCTGGATGCTGCGTGGCGACAGGCGGGTGCCGCGAGTCGAGACGAAAAGGGCGCGCTGCGCTTCAGGCGCCAGCGTCGGCCGCGCCGCAAGCCAGGCGCGCAGTGAGTCGACCGCGGGCTGGCCGACCGGAACCGAGCGCCGCTTCGAACCCTTGCCGGTAACCGTCACTTCGCGCTCGCCAAGGTCGATCCAGCCGAGCGAGGCGGGCCGCGACCGCTCGGCCGCGTAGGGTCGCAGGTCCAGTGCCACCAGCTCGGACAGGCGCAGCCCGCTCGAATACAGCAGCTCGACGATCGCATGGTCGCGCAGCGCCAGCGCCCCTTGCCCAGTCCGCTGCGACGCCAGCGCAACCGCCTGGTCCGGGGCGAGCGCTTTGGGCAAGCGTTGCGGGCGGCGTGGACCTCGGATGCCGAGCGCGGGATTGGACGAGGCCAGCCCGCGAGCGGCCAGGTGACGGAAGAAGGTGCGCCAGGCCGACAGCATCCGCGCGATACTGGCTGGGGCCAGGCCCAGGGAATGAAGGCGGCCGGCGGCGCGTCGCACATCGGCCGCCGTCAGATCGGGCATCGGCCGGCCCTCGGCCAGTTTGCTCAGTCGCTGCAGGTCCCGGCGATAGGCGGCGACGCTGAGCGGCGACAAGCGCCGGACCGCGCCGAGCTCGTGCAGAAACTGCTGTGCGACGGCCGGCAGCTCGTCGCGCCCTTTGCTGTTATCCATGCCTATCCGCGCAGCCGGGACAGCGCGGCGGCGGCAAGCTGCCCGATTCGGCTCAGAAATGCGGTGCCCATGTCGCTGCGGAAGCGGTGCAGATCCGCCGAGCCGAGCGTAAGCAGGCCGAATGGCGCAGCCGCGCACTCGGTGCGCAGCGGAATCAGCGCCAGGCTGCGAATCTCGGCCGCATCCGACTGCATCCAGCCGGCCGCCTCGAAATCGGCGTTCAACCCGCAAAACGGAGCCTGCATGCTGGCGGCGAATCGGACCACGTCGGCGCCGACCGGTTTCGCGCATTCGAGGCCGGCGAAGCGCGGCTCGAGCTCCCAGATCCGGACCGCCACCGCCGGGACCGCGAACACCTCCTTCAAGCCCTCGACCACGCGCTGCGGCAGGCGTGTCTCGTCGTGTTCGGCCAGCAGCGCGCTGGACCATCGGGCCAGGCCTTGGTCGAGGGCGTCGTTGTCGCGGCCATTGCGGGCCAGATCCGCCAGGTCGGCTTCGAGCGAGCGGACGCGCTCGCGCAGGATCTGCGTCTGGCGCTCGGCCAGCGACACGGCCCTGCCGTCATGCGGATCGGGCAGATCGATCGAGGCGAGTAGCCAGGGCCTGCGCCGGAAGAATTCGGGGTTGTCCCGGATGAAGTTTGCTACGTCGTCCTCGTTCATTCGATCTCGATCTCGCCTTCGAACACTTTGACGGCTGGCCCGGCCAGCAATACGGGGCTTACCGGGCCTTCCCCGCGCGCGCCGGCGCCGTTCCACTCCACCCTGAGGTGCCCGCCGAGCGTTTGCACGTCGACCGGGGACGACAGCAGTCCGCGCGCGATTCCAGCCACGACGGCGGCGCAGGCACCCGTGCCGCAGGCGAGCGTCTCGCCGGCTCCGCGCTCCCACACGCGCAGCCGGATCGCGTGGGGATCCAGTATCTGCATGAACCCGGCGTTCACGCGATGGGCGAAGCGCCGATGGCGCTCGATCGCGGGGCCGTCGGTCTCGACCGGCGCCGAATCGACGTCTTCGACGCGCTGCACTGCGTGGGGATTGCCGATCGAGACGATCGTCACCCACAGGTCGCGCCCGTTGACCGGCAGCGGCCACAGCGCCGCAGCACCCTCCGTGCCTGCTTTCAACCCGTCGGACGAAAAGCCGCTCGCCGCGGGATCCAGGTCCGGAGCTCCCATGTCGACCGACACCGTGCCGTCGTCCAGCAGCCGCGGCTCGATCAGGCCGCCCGCGGTCTGAACCCGGATCGAGGTGCGGGTGGTCAGGCCGGCCCCGCGCACGTACATCACGAAGCAGCGCGCGCCGTTGCCGCACTGTTCGACCTCGCCGCCGTCGGCGTTGAAGATCCGGTAGCGAAAGTCGGCGTCCGGGTCGCTCGCCCGCTCGACCACCAGGATCTGGTCGGCGCCGACGCCGAAGCGGCGGTCGGCCAGCGCCCGCACCCGCTGCGCGGTCAGGTCGAGCCTCTGCCGGATGCCATCGAGTACAAGGAAGTCGTTGCCGGCACCCTGCATCTTGGTGAATCGAACGCGCATAGCCTCCATTATCGCCGCGCGGGCCCGCAGCTGACGAACCAAGTAGAAAAAGCAATTCAGTAGATCGAAGGCGCGCCGGCGGGGCGCGTCTTGAAACGCCGGTGGGTCCACAGGTACTGGTCCGGCAGCCGCCGCACCCAGCGCTCGATCTCCCGGTTCATCCGTTCCGTGTCGGACTCGATGCTGGGCCCTGGAAAATCGTCCCAGGGCGGCTCTATGTGAAGTACGTACCCGTCGCGCGTCTGCTCGGTGACCGTCATCACGACGCGGGCCCCGATCATCCGGGCCAGACGCGACACCATCGGCAGCGTCGCAGTCGGCACACCCATGAATGGAACAAAAATCGAGTTGGACGCCCCGCCGTCGATATCGGGCAGGTAATAGAAGGGCAGGCCGCCGCGTATCGCGCGCACGACGGCGCGCAGGTCCCAGCCGCGGCGCGCGATCAGCAGCTGCGGCATGAAGCGCGAGCGTCCGTATGCCAGCCACCGGTCCCACACCGGGTTCGACTGGCGTGCATAGATCGAGACGGCCCGGATCTCTATGCTCAGGCGCACGGCACCCGCATCCAGCCCCACGAAATGCGGCGCCAGCATGATCAGCGGGCCGTTGGTCGGGCCAAGCACCCGTTCCAGGCCCTCGATCCGCACCAGACGCTCGATGTCCTGGCGACTGCCCTTCCAGAGCACGGAATGGTCGATCGTGGCACGGGCCAGGTTGCGGAACAGGCGGCGTCCCAGTTGCCGGCGCGCAGGCTCGTCGAGTTCGGGGAAACACGCGGTCAGGTTGGCCAGCGTGACGCGCCGGCGCGAGGGGACCAGGCGCCAGCCGAAGTTGCCGAGCACGTGCGCCAGGTACCGGCGCGCCCAGGCTGGCCATCGCGCGGTGCCATTGGTCAGCGCGATGCCGAGGCCGGCCGCCCACCGGTCGATCCGGCGTCGCTTCGGACGCTCTTGCGGTTCGATAGCCAGCTCAGACGGCCCCTGGTTCACGGCCCGCATCCTAACGGGATGCCCGGACTTGCCGATCCCGTATAATCAAAATGCCGAGTTAACGTACAACTTGCAGGGCGTTTCGCGATAACAGCGCGCAATCGGATTCGCGCGGTTCGCGAAAAAATTCTGCTAAAGCGTCACTCCCTTCCCCGCGGTCGTGGCGCGCTGCCTAACTGGAGTGTGATCCATGACGAGCGATTTCCTGTTTACCTCCGAATCGGTTTCCGAGGGCCATCCGGACAAGGTAGCGGACCAGATCTCGGACGCCGTTCTGGACGCAATCCTGACGCACGACCCGCGCGCCCGCGTGGCCGCCGAAACGCTGGTGACCACGGGTCTGGTCGTGCTGGCGGGCGAGATCACGACCACTGCCGTGGTCGACTACCCGATGGTGGCGCGCGAAACGATCAAGCGGATCGGCTACGACAACACCGAATTCGGCATCGATTACAGGGGGTGCGCGGTCCTGGCCTGCTACGACCGACAGAGTCCGGACATCGCGCAGGGTGTCGACGAAGGCCGTGGGCTGGACCTTGACCAGGGTGCCGGCGACCAGGGGCTGATGTTCGGCTATGCCTGCGACGAGACGCCCGAGCTGATGCCTGCGCCGATCTATTACGCGCACCGGCTGGTCGAGCGGCAGGCCGACGTGCGGCGCGACGGGCGCCTGCCGTGGCTGCGGCCGGACGCGAAGTCGCAGGTGACGCTGCGCTATGTCGATGGCAAGCCGCATTCCGTCGACACGGTCGTTCTGTCCACGCAGCACGACCCGGACGTCGAGCACAAGACGCTGCAGGAAGCGGTGATCGAGCTGATCGTCAAGCCGGTGCTGCCCAGGGAGTGGCTGGCCCACACGCGCTACCTGATCAACCCGACCGGCCGCTTCGTGGTCGGCGGGCCGCACGGCGACTGTGGACTGACCGGCCGCAAGATCATCGTCGACACGTACGGCGGCGCCTGCCCGCACGGCGGCGGCGCTTTCTCGGGCAAGGACCCATCCAAGGTCGACCGTTCGGCTGCTTACGCCGCTCGTTACGTGGCCAAGAACGTGGTGGCGGCGGGCCTGGCGCGTCAGTGCCAGATCCAGGTCAGCTACGCGATCGGGTATTCCCGGCCGATCAACGTGACCGTGTATACCGAGGGCACCGGCGCGATTCCCGATGAGCGGATCGCCCAGCTGATCGGCGAACATTTCGACCTCAGGCCCAAGGGGATCATTCAAATGCTCGATCTGATGCGGCCGATCTACAGCAGGACGGCCGCGTACGGCCATTTCGGTCGCGACGAGCCCGAATTCAGCTGGGAACGGCTGGACAAGGTGGCCCAGCTGCGAGAGGCCGCCGGGCTGAAAAAAGGCGGCCTGACCCCCGTTGATTCGCAGTCGGCTGAAAAGCGGCGCGCAGGGGTCTCCGAGTCCATCGCGGCGCGGTAGTTTGCCCCCTTCAGGGGCCACAATCGGCTGAGGCGGCCGCCATTCGGCCGTAATTCCGCGCGCCGCCCGGATTGCGTTCGAGCGATCCTTGACCTCCCACTGAGGAGGTCCCGGACTGTGCTGAAGCGGATCGCGGTGTCCGAGCTGCGGATCGGCATGTACATCGACGAGCTGTGCGGCTCGTGGATGGAGCATCCGTTCTGGCGCACCCGTTTCGCGCTGAAGGATGCCCTCGACGTGCGCCGCATCGCGGAAAGCGGCATCCAGGAAGTGTGGATCGACACCGACAAGGGGCCCGATGCCGATGCGCCGACGGCGCACGGCCGGACCCGGGCCGAGGCCGAAGCCGAGATCGAGCGCAAGCTGCTGCACTCGGACTCGGCGGCTCCCGCCCGGGCGGCCGATCGCGTGGAGTTCCCCGAGGAGCTGGAGCGCGCACACGTGGTGTACGCGCGTGCCCGTCCGGCCGTGCTGAGCCTGTTCAGCGAAGCGAGGATGTGCAATGCGATCGACTCCGAGGCAGCCGTCGGGATGGTCGACGACATCTTCCAGTCCGTGCAGCGCAATTCGAGCGCATTGATCAGCCTGTCGCGCCTGAAGCGAGCCGACGACTACACCTACATGCATTCGGTCGCCGTATGCGCCCTGATGGTCGCGCTTGCCAGGCAACTCGGGCTGGGCGAGCAGGACACGCGCGAAGCCGCCCTGGGCGGGCTGATGCACGACATCGGCAAAGCGAAAGTGCCCGACCGCATACTGCGCAAGCCCGACAAGCTGACCGACGACGAGTGGATCAAGATGAAGGCCCACCCTGAGATCGGACACTCGATCCTGTCCAAGGGATCCTGCGGGCCGATCCCGATGGACGTGGTTCTGCACCACCACGAGAAAGTCGACGGCACCGGCTATCCGCACCGCTTGGCCGGCGATTCGATCAGTGTGTTTGCGAAAATGGCCAGCGTATGTGACGTCTACGACGCGGTCACCTCGAACCGTCCGTACAAGACGGGATGGGCACCCGCCGAGGCTGTCCGTAAGCTGGCCGAGTGGGCTCCGGGGCACTTCGAAGACAGAGTCTTCCAGGCGTTCGTGAAAGCGGTCGGCATCTATCCGGTAGGAACGCTGGTAAGACTCGAATGCGGGCGGCTCGGCGTAGTGGTCGAGCACAACGAGCGCGCGCTGCTGAAGCCGACCGTGAAGGCCTTCTTCTCGATTTCGTCTCAGAGCCGGATCGCCCCTGAAACGATCGATCTGGCTCACCCGCGCAACACTCACCGGATCGTCGGGCGCGAGGATCCGGCCGCCTGGGGCCTGACCCGGATTGACGAGCTCTGGAGCGGGCACCCGATCCGTCTTTGACACCCTTGCCCAGGCGCAGATCCACCACGGGCTGGTCGGGTTAATCGACCCGTACGCCGGCATGGGGAGAAAGCGCCGAGGTGTGCAAACATTCTCGCCGCTTCGACTGCGCGCTCTGCAAGAATGCTCGCGTGCGGTTTTTCCGACCCGGCAGGAGATCATGGTCAGCCTCGGATGGCTCGTTGGCAAGGCAGCGGAAGCCGACAAGACGGTCGAGCTCGAGCAATCGTTCAGCCGCAAGAAGGCTGAAGCCCAGAAAACGGTCGACCTCGAGGAGTTCTTGCGCGCCGTAGTGCCGAGCGCGGACCGCGAGCGCACCCAGGCGCCCGATACCGCGCCGGGCGAGGTGCCGGCGCTCGAACGGGTCGAGTGGGGAAACGAGACATCGCGCGAACCTCGCGACGAGCCGCCGCGAGCAGGGCAGGTGGCGCCGAGTGAACCGCCGCGGCCGGGGCTCGACGAGCGCCTGGACGAAGCGTTGTGGGAGACTTTCCCGGCCAGCGACCCAATCGCGGTTTCGTCCGCGCAATAGAGCGCGGACGACACGCGCAATTCGTCATCGACCCGAACGGGTATCGCCTCGAGGCGGTGACCAACGACGGCTGAGGGGCGTCAAAGCCGGTCCAGGCGGCCGCAGGTGCGGCCCCAGGCAGTGTCGCTTCCCGGCACGCTGGCGTCGCCGTCCGGTCAGCAGCGCGCTGCACCCCTAGGTAGCATCGTTTCGCCCGGTCGGAACACACCGGGGGCGCCGTAGCCGCGGACGCCGACAGGAGACCCCGGATGTCCGACGACTACGAAGAGATCGATTTGCGCGCGCTCGACGACGACGAGCTGGTCGAGCAGATGCACGACGACCTGTACAACGGTCTGAAGGAGGAAGTCGAGCAGGGCACGCGCATCCTGCTGGAGCGCAAGTGGGGCGCCGACACCGTGCTGGATCGCGCGCTGGTCGGTGGCATGCAGATCGTCGGCGTGGACTTTCGCGACGGCATTCTGTTCGTGCCGGAAGTGCTGCAGGCCGCCAACGCGATGAAAGGCGGGATGGAAATCCTGCGACCGCTGCTGGCGCAGACCGGGGCCGAGCCGATCGGCAAGATCGTGATAGGGACCGTCAAGGGCGATATCCACGACATCGGCAAGAACCTGGTGTCGATGATGATGGAAGGCGCCGGCTTCGAGGTGATCGACATCGGCATCAACAACCCGGTCGAGAAGTACCTGCAGGCGCTCGAAACCCATCATCCGGACATCCTCGGCATGTCGGCGCTGTTGACGACCACGATGCCGTACATGAAGGTCGTAATCGACACGATGAAGGAAAAGGGGATACGGAACGACTACATCGTGCTGGTGGGGGGCGCGCCGCTGAACGAGGAGTTCGGCAAGGCGGTCGGCGCCGATGCCTACTGCCGTGACGCGGCGGTCGCGGTCGATACCGCGAAGGCCCTGATCCGCGCGCGCCGCCTGGCGCGCGTCGCCTGAGGTCCGATGGACTCGCCCGAGCGCACGCTGGTGATCGGCTGCGGCGCGCTGGCGCACGAGCTGTTGGCCGTGATCCGTGCCAGCGGCTGGCCTCATCTGGTCGTTCAGTGCCTGCCGGCTGACTTGCACAACCGCCCTGAGCGGATCACCGGGGCCGTGCGCCAGAAGATCCGCGCCGCGCGCGCGCGCGGTGGTTTTTCCCGGGTATTCGTCGCTTACGGCGACTGCGGCACCGGCGGGGCGCTGGACCGGATGCTGGCCGAGGAGGGCGTCGAGCGGATAGCGGGAGCGCACTGCTATGAATTCCTGGCCGGCTCGGCGATCTTCGAGCGGCTTGCCGACGAGGAGCCCGGCACGTTTTACGTGACCGATTTCCTGGTGCGCCACTTCGATCGGATCGTGATCCGCGGACTCGGGATCGACCGCTACCCGCACCTGGCCGCGCAGTACTTCGGCAACTACCGGCGGCTGGTGTACCTGGCGCAGCAGCCGAGCGACGAGCGGATCGAGGCCGCGCGCGCGGCCGCGCGGCGACTCGGACTGGCGTTCCAGTTGCGCGATACGGGGCTGGCGCCGCTGGCGCGGGCGCTGGCGTTCGTCAATCGGGAGACCATCCAATGGGCAGGCTGATCGTGGTGACCTGGCGCGACATTCCGGCCCAGGTGATCGTGAAGCGCGGGCGCGACACCGCACGAGCGCCGCTGTCCGATCGCTTCCAGATGGCGATCGACCGGGCCGCGATGCGTGCGGGCAAGGGCAGCTCCGACGCCTACCTGGCGGACTGGAGGCGCAGCGAAGCGCGAGCCTGCGGCGACGACATCGAGCAGGAGGCGCGCACCGAGGCGCAGCGCCTGGAGGCACACTACAGCGACGAGGACCTGGAACGGCTGATTCGCGCCCGTGGCCTCGACGGGCCGGCCCAGCCTGGCGAAGAGTGATGATCGCGATGCGCCGCTGGTCGGTGCGCCATGCGCGGGGCCTGGAGACCACCTATCGGATCCTGGAACGGGTGTTCGTCGCCCTCGATCCGTTGTGGCGTCGTCTCGGCTACCGACGCGTCGAGGCACCGGTGGCAGCGGTCGAGCGCGTGGTCAAGGGGCTGCTGTTCGACTGCCGGATGTGCGGCCAGTGCGCGCTCAGCGCGACCGGGATGTCCTGCCCGATGAACTGCCCCAAGAACCTGCGCAACGGTCCGTGCGGCGGCGTCCGCGCGAACGGCAACTGCGAAGTCGATCCGGACATGCCGTGCGTGTGGGTCCTCGCGGTCCAGGGCAGCGGCCGGATGCGCGAGGGGCGGGCCACGATTCGCCTCGTCCAGCCGCCGGTGGACCGCCGGTTGCAGGGGCGCTCCTCGTGGCTGGCGGTAGCCCGCGAACGCGCCGGATCGATCCGATGATCTTCGACGACGAGCCGGTGCCCGGCTACCCGTTGCCGATCCTGCCCGGCCACAGCTCGCCCGGGCGCCTCGAGCGCGTGTTGCGGGCCGGCGTGTTCACGGTCACGACCGAGCTGGATCCGCCCGACTCGGCGGACCCCGAGGAGGTGTACCGGCGCGCGCGCGTGTTCGACGGGTACGTGGACGGCGTCAACGCGACCGACGGCAGCGGAGCCAATTGCCACATGTCGAGCCTGGCCGTGTGCGCGCTGCTGACGCGGGCCGGTTACGCCCCCGTGATGCAGATCTCCTGCCGCGACAAGAACCGGATTGCGATCCAGGGCGACATCCTGGGGGGCGCGGCGATGGGCGTTTGCAACATCCTGTGCCTGAGCGGCGACGGCGTGCAGTCCGGCGATCATCCGCAGGCCAAGCCCGTGTTCGACCTGGACAGCCTGTCGCTGCTGCAGATCGCGCGGATGTTGCGCGACGAGAAGCGGTTCGAGAGCGGTCGCAAGCTGACGTTCGCGCCGCGCGTGTTCCTGGGGGCGGCCGAAAACCCGTTTGCGCCGCCGTTCGAGTGGCGCGCCGAACGTCTGGCCAAGAAGGTCGCGGCCGGAGCCCAGTTCATCCAGACCCAGTACTGCTTCGACATTCCGATGATGCGCGAATTCATGCACCGGGCGCGCGACCTGGGGCTGCTCGAGAACGCGTTCGTGCTGGCCGGGGTCGGCCCGCTGAAATCGGCCAAATCGGCGCAATGGATGCGCACGCATGTGGCGGGCACGCACATTCCGGATTCGGTGATCGCGCGATTGAGCGGCGCGCAGGACCAGGCCCAGGAGGGACGACGCCTGTGCATCGACCTGATCCACGAGTTGCGCGAGATGCCGGGTGTGAGCGGCGTGCATGTGATGGCCTATCGCCAGGAGGAGTCAGTGGCCGAGGTGATCGAGCGCTCCGGCGTGCTCGGCGGCCGCATCCCTTGGTTTCCCGAACGCGACCAGCAACAGCAACCCGAGAGGATTGATTCGTGACCGATACCGTTGTCAGCTCTGCCACCCGCGAAGTGGTGATCGGATTCGAGCGCCCGTTCGTGATCATCGGCGAACGGATCAACCCGACCGGCCGCAAGCTGCTGGCTGCCGAGATGGCGGCCGGCAACTTCGAGCGGGTCAAAGCCGACACCCTGGCGCAGATCGAAGCCGGGGCCCACATGCTCGACGTCAATGCCGGCATCCCGCTGGCCGACGAGCCGGCGATCCTGGCCCGGACCATCGAGCTGGTCCAATCGCTCACCGACGTGCCGCTGAGCATCGACTCCTCGATCGTGGCGGCACTGGAGGCCGGACTGAAGGTCTACAAGGGCAAGGCGCTGTTGAACTCGGTGACGGGGGAGGAGGAGCGCCTGGAAGCGGTGCTGCCGTTGGTGAAGAAGTACGGGGCCGCCGTGATCGCGATTTCCAACGACGAAACCGGCATTTCCGAGGATCCGGACGTACGCTTCGAGGTGGCGCGCAAGATAGTGCATCGCGCCGCCGATCACGGGATTGCGGCCTGCGACATCGTGGTCGATCCGCTGGTGATGCCGATCGGCGCCATCGGGCAGGCCGGCCGCCAGGTGATGCGGCTGGTGCACCGGCTGCGCACCGAGTTGAAAGTCAACACCAGTTGCGGCGCCTCCAACGTCAGTTTCGGGCTGCCGAACCGCGAGGGCATCAACGCGGCCTTCCTGCCAATGGCGATCGCCTCCGGCATGACCTCGGCCATCACCAATCCGCTGCAGGAGGACCTGGTCAGGGCGATCATGGGCGCCGACGTGCTGATGGGGCACGATCCGCAGTGCACGCGGTGGATCCGGCGCTACCGCGATCCGGCCGCGGGTGGCGCCGAGATCGAGGCCGCGCGCGGGCGGCGCGAGAGCCGGCGCCGGCGCGCCTGAGCGCTCCAATGGACTCGCCGCCGTGAATCGCGACGCGCTGGTCGTCTTCACGCCCTCGGGGCGCCGCGGGCGCTTTCCGATCGGCACCCCGGTGCTGCAGGCCGCGCGCTCGCTGGGCGTGGACATCGATTCGGTGTGTGGAGGCCGCGGCATGTGTGGTCGCTGCCAGATCACCGTCAGCGAAGGCAATTTCCCGAAGCACGGCGTGACCTCTGGCACCGCGCACCTGAGCGTGCAGTCGGACGTGGAAGCCCGGTATCGCGCCGAGCGCGGGCTGGCCGAAGGACGGCGCCTGTCGTGCTCGGCCCAGGTGCTCGGCGACCTGGTGATCGATGTGCCGCCGGAATCGCAGGTGCACCGCCAGTTGGTGCGCAAAGGCATCGAAGCGCGTCCGATGGCGCGCGATCCGGTGGTGCGGCCGTACTACGTCGAGGTCCAGGGACCTGACATGCACGATCCGTCGGGTGATCTGCGCCGCTTGAAAGACGCGCTGGAATTCGAGTGGCGCCTGTCCGGACTGGACTGCGACGTGCGGGCCTTGCAGCGGCTGCAACCGGCGCTGCGCAAGGGCAACTGGGCCGTGACGGTCGCGGTCCACCAGGGGCGGCAGATCCTGGCGGTATGGCCCGGATTTCGCGATCGCATCTTCGGCATGGCGATCGATGTCGGCTCGACCACGATCGCGGCCCACCTGTGCGACCTGGGCTCCGGCGACGTGGTGGCCTCGAGCGGGATCATGAACCCGCAGATCCGCTTCGGCGAAGACCTGATGAGCCGGGTTTCGTACGTGATGATGCACCCGGACGGCGAGCACGAGCTCACGCGCGCGGTGCGCGACGCGATCAACCAGCTGGCCCAGGAGGTGTGCACGGCCGCCGGAATCGAGACGCGCGACGTGCTGGAGCTCACCTTCGTCGGCAATCCGATCATGCACCACCTGTTGCTGGGGATCAGTCCGGTGGAGCTGGGCGGGGCGCCCTTCACGCTGGCCACCGACGAGTCGGTGACGCTGTGGGCCACCGAGCTGGACCTGCGGGTCCACCCGAACGCGCGCATCTACATGCTGCCGTGCATCGCGGGCCATGTCGGCGCCGACACGGCGGGCATGATCCTGGCCGAGGCGCCGCATCTGAACGACGAGATGACGCTGCTGGTCGATGTCGGCACCAACGCGGAGATCGTGCTGGGCAACCGCAACCGGTTGCTGGCCTGTTCCAGTCCGACCGGGCCGGCCTTCGAGGGCGCTCAGGTCAGCGCCGGGCAGCGCGCCGCGCCGGGGGCGATCGAGCGCGTTCGGATCGACCGCGACACGCTGGAGCCTCGCTTCAAGGTGATCGGCTGCGACCTGTGGTCCGATGATCCCGCCTTCCGGCAGGCCTCCGAGGCGGTTGGCGTGACCGGCATCTGCGGCTCCGGCATCATCGAAGTGATTGCCGAGATGTTCCTGGCAGGTATCCTGGATGCGGACGGCGTGATCGACGGCTCCGCTGCGCAGCGCAGCAGCCGAATCCAATCCGACGGCCGCACCTTCGCATACACGTTGTACGAGACCGGAGCGCGCAAGCCGGCGCTGCGGATCACGCAGGCCGACGTGCGAGCCATCCAGCTGGCCAAGGCGGCGCTTTACGCGGGCATACGGTTGCTGATGGATCGGATCGGCGCCGAGCGGGTCGACCGGATCCGTCTGGCCGGCGCGTTCGGCAGCCACATCGACGTGAAGTACGCGATGGTGCTCGGGATGATTCCGGACTGCGATCTGTCCAGGGTGACCTCGGCCGGCAACGCGGCCGGCACGGGAGCATTGATCGCGCTGCTCTCGGGCGCCAGCCGCCGCGAGATCGAGCAGGTCGTGCGCAGCGTAGAGAAGATTGAAACGGCCATCGAGCCGCAGTTCCAGGCCCACTTCGTCGAAGCGATGGCGATTCCGCATGCGCGGGCGCTATTTCCGAGTCTGGCACGCGAGGTGGCGCTTCCGGCGCAAGCGCCCGCGCAAGCGCGCGGCGCGCGCGGCGCATTGCGGCGTCGCCGCACTGGCTGACAGCCGGGTTTCCCCTCTGCCGTTTGCTCGCACAGGGGATCTGCTAATCCTCCCCCTCTCCCCCTTCGCGGGATAGGGAGATTCGATCGCTTCGAACGGTCGTCCCGTAACAACCGCACCGGCGTTTCAGCGGGAGGTCCGGAAGCTGCCGATCGCGACGGCGCCTAGGGTTGCACTTGCTCCCGCGATTCGGCGGCGTCCGGCAGACCACGGGTACTCCACGCGTAGAATCCGTGGTACGCGTTGCGCGCGCCGCTCCTCATATACCGCCGGTTGTCCGAGCTCTGATCATTCGTCTATGGGCAATGCTTCTTTCCAACGTCCTTGGGATGCGCGGCTGGCTCGCCGTTTGGTGGCACCGCTCAAAGACAGCCTGGTCACGCCCAACCATCTGACGAGCGTGCGCCTGGCGATCGGCCTCGCTGCGGCGGCGGCCTTTCTCCCCGGAACCTACGGGTGGTCGAATCTGGGCGCGTTACTGCTGGTCTTGTCGAATTTCCTTGATCACACCGACGGCGAGTTGGCGCGAATCAGCGGCAAAAGTAGCCGGATCGGGCATTGGTACGACCTGGCGAGCGACGCGGCCGTCACGATCCTCCTTTTCGTTGCCATGGGCGCGGGGGTCGGCGCGGATGCTGAGGACGCGTTGCTGGCACCGCCGATCGTGCACGGTGCGCTCGCTGGCGGCGCCATTGCATTGATCTTCTATTTGCGCATGCGTATCGAGGCGATGGCTGGCAAACCCGCGGGCAAACAGGCTTCGCTGGGCGGATTCGAGACGGAGGACGTATTGTATTTACTGCCGGTCGTGACCCTGTGCGACGCTGTCGGGCCGTTCCTGGTTGCGGCCTCGATAGGCGCTCCGCTATTCGCCATCTGGGTAGTGTTCGACTACCTGCAGGTGCTGCGGAGGCTGCAGTCGAAACCGCCTGCTGCGAGGGTGAGCTGACAATCGAATCGGCGACCCGCCGGGGTGGCATGCAAGCACTGCACGACAGCGGGCCCGCTGCGCCCGTGTTCGATGTTCATCAGGCGATGCTTGCCCGCTTGGCGGGATTCGATGTGCAGGCGCTGCGCCGCGCGTTTACGGATGATGGCGCCTTCCTGTATCTGCCGGCGTTCCTCCCGGATTCAGTCACCGATCAATTGATTGCGGCCGTCAAGGCGGTCGAGCCAGCCGTCAACCGCAATTACCTGCCCGGCCACAAGCAGGGGGGCAGCGTCGGCCGTCACATGATCGACAAGCTGGCCCCGGTAATCTCCGATCTGTACCGCTCGCCGGCCTTGATCGACTGGTTGGAACGACTGTCGGGTGAGCGTTTGCGAGTGGTACCGGCGGAGGATCCGCACGCGTATGCGTTTTATTTCTACACGCGATGCGGCGACCATATCGCCTGGCACTACGACACATCCTATTACGCTGGCCGCCGTTATACGCTGCTGGTGGGGGTGATCGACGAATCCTCGTGTCGGCTCGACTACCAATTGCACACACGCGAACGCGGCGCAGCGGTCGTGGCAGCCTCCCTGCAGATTCCGCCCGGGGGGTTGGTCTTTTTCGATGGCGACAAGCTGCGCCACCGCATCACGCCGCTTGGCGAAGGTGAAATCCGCGTGTCGCTGACGCTTGAGTACGTTACCGACCCGAAGATGAATTTGGGGGGGCGTTTGATTTCCGATATGAAGGACGCGCTGGCGTACTTCGGCTTTCGTCAGGTTTTCCGCGCCCGCGCGCGGAACCGGCCGCGGTCTGCCCGAGAGCGCGCGTGACGCGGACAGCGGCCTGGCTCCTGCCGGCGGGTGTGTTGCTGTTCGCCGGTGTGCTCGCGTCGCAAGGCGTGGCGGCCGTTTTCGCAACTCTGGCTGCAGCGAAATGGGGCTTGTTGCCGGTCTCGCTGTTTCACCTGCTGCCGCTCGTCATCGACGCTGCAGCGATCTACGTGCTGTTCGATACAGCCGCGGCGCGCGGTTCTTGGTCGGGCGCCGTGTTGGCGCGCTGGGTGGGCGAGACCGCAAACAGCGTGATGCCGGTCGGACAGATCGGCGGACCCCTGTTTATGGTCCGCCATCTGATTCAGCGCGGTATCCGCCCGAGGGATGCGGTTGCCGCGATTACGGTGAGCACGACCTTCCAGACTTTCGCGCAGCTCGTGTTCGCCTTGATCGGCACGCTGCTGGCCTTGCACGCAAGCCGAATGCCGCATCACGCCCTGGGAATGTCTTTATTAATGGGCGCAGGCATGCTCGGCCTGATGTTGTCGCTTTTCTACCTGCTGCAGCGACGCGGACTTTTCGCTCGTCTCGCGCGGCTGACGGCACGCCTGGCGGCCCGCCGCGACTGGCCGAAACTGGTCGGTCGCGCCGAGACGATCGACCAGGCCATAGAGCACACCCATGGCCGCGGGAACCGGATAGCGGCCAGCTTTGCGCTGAGCCTGGTCGGCTGGCTGGTCGGAACGGGCGAGGTGTACTGGATGCTTGGACTCCTGGCACATCCGGTCAGTTGGAGCGACGCGCTGCTGGTCGAGAGTCTCGGGCAGGCGATCCGCGGCGCCGGGTTTGCCATTCCAGGTTCCCTCGGTGTCCAGGAAGGCGGTTATCTGTTGATCGCGCCGCTGGCGGGCTTGCCGTCCGACGTCGGGCTGGCATTATCCCTGGCAAAGCGTGCGCGGGAGATTCTCTGGGCTTTGCCGGGGCTTCTTTGCTGGCACCGTTCCGAGCAAGCCTGGCGTCGCCACCTAACTTGCGCCGCGTTGAGCGAATAGAATCGCGTCGCGGCAGCCCGTGCCGCGATGCGCGCATTCACAGGCCCCGTCGCAGGTATTTTTCGTACTATTTGCACCGATCGGGATTTACGGGATCACCATGCGCGCCGTCATTCTGGCAGCGGGCTGCGGCTCACGTCTTCAGCAGGCGCAGGATCGGCAATTGCCCAAGTGTCTGTTGCGATTTGGTGGCCCGACCCTGCTCCAGCGGCATCTGCACTTGCTGAAGAGGGTGGGCGTCGATGAGATCGTGCTGGCGCTCGGCTTTCGACACGAACTCGTCAGGGCCGAGCTCGACCGCCTGGTCTGGCGACCGAGGCCCGAAATTATGCTGAACGATCGCTATGAGCTCGGAAGTGTGCTGACGGTCCATACCGTCGCAGAAGCCATGACGCGCGGCGGTGATATCTTGCTCATGGACGCGGATGTGTTATATGACGAGCGCATCCTGACCGCCCTGGTTGCGGGCCGAGGGCCGGTTAACCGCCTGTTGATCGATCGCGATTTCGAGGCCGGTGACGAGCCCGTCAAAGTGTGCATGCGGGATGGCCTACCGATCGAAATGCGCAAGCAAATTCCGCCCGAGCTGAAATATGACTTCATCGGCGAGTCGGTCGGGTTCTTTCGCTTCGATGAGGCCGGCGCGCGCCGGCTTGCGGTCCTGGCGGCAGCTTATGTTGAAGGCGCGCGCACCTTTGCGCCGCACGAGGAAGCTCTGCGCGATCTGCTGCTGGAGCGCAGCCAGATCTTCGACGTCGCCGACGTCACAGGAGCACCGTGGATCGAGATCGATTTTCCGGATGATGTAGCACGGGCGTCGCTTGACGTGCTGCCGCAACTTCAGCCGCTCCCACCAGCATGAAAATGAACGTGTCCGGTATTACCGGTGCCTCTGCGTGTGACAGGGCCGCCAGCGAGCAGGTCAACGCGACCCGCAGCGGAAGACTGCGCCAAATGCTTCGGAGCGAGCGGCTTGAGTTTCTTATGGAAGCGCACAATGGCTTGTCCGCGCGGATCGCCTGCGAGGCGGGATTTGACGGGATCTGGGCTTCCGGACTTGCAATCTCGGCTCAATTCGGTGTGCGCGACAACAACGAGGCGAGCTGGACGCAGGTCGTGGACATGCTGGAGTTCATGGCCGATGCCAGCGATCTGCCGATCCTGCTCGACGGCGATACGGGCTACGGCAATTTCAACAACATGCGGCGCCTGGTGCGCAAGCTCGAACAGCGCGGGATTGCGGGCGTCTGCATTGAGGACAAGCAGTTTCCCAAAGCCAACAGTTTCTTGAACGGGGAACGCCAGCCGCTGGCCGATATTGGGGAGTTCTGCGGCAAGATAGCCGCCGGCAAGGACACCCAGATCGACCCGAACTTTTCGGTCGTCGCGCGAGTCGAAGCGCTGATCGCCGGTTGGAGCATGGATGAGGCACTGCGGCGAGCCGAAGCGTACCGACTGGCGGGTGCGGACGCCATCCTGATCCACAGCAAACTTTCGAAGCCGGACGAAATCCTGACTTTTGCTCGGGAATGGGCGCGCCGCGCGCCGCTGGTGATCGTTCCGACGCGTTACTACAGCACACCGACCGACGTGTTTCGCGAAGCCGGAATCAGCGTCGTGATCTGGGCAAATCACCTGGTGCGCGCAGCCGCCGCCGCCATGCAGAGCGTGGCGAAGGAGATTTGCCAAAGCCAGACACTGGTGAACGTCGAGGATCGAATTGCATCGGTGGAAGAGATCTTCCGTCTGCAGAATGCCGAGGAGTATGCCGCTGCCGAACGTCTGTACCTGTCCGCCCGCTGCGCCACTCGGTCCGCGGTGGTCCTGGCCGCAAGTCGGGGCCAGGGACTCGAGTCGCTCACCACCGATCGTCCGAAAGTCATGCTGCCTATCGCCGGAAGGCCATTGTTGCGCTGGCTGGTCGACAGCTTCAAGAAAGAGAACATTCACGACATCACGGTGGTCGGCGGTTATTGCGCCGGTGCGATCGATACGACCGGGATCAGGCTGGTCGTGAATGAGCGCTACGCCTGCACCGGGGAACTCGCATCATTGGCGTGTGCGCTCGATGCGCTCGAATCGGAAACCGTGATCTCCTACGGCGACCTTCTGTATCGCAGTTACGTACTGCGCAATTTGGTCGATAGCCAGGCCGATTTCGCCGTGATCGTGGACTCGTCCCCTACCGGCGTCAGCAATCACACGGTGCGCGATTTCGCCTGTTGCTCCCGCAACGACGACCGCGGCTTGTTCGGAACGCCGGTACTTCTGCAACGCATCACCAGCGCGCCACCCGCGAAGCGCGAAGCATTCGAGGCGGCCGCGGAGCAGGACCCGCTCCAAGGCCGGTGGATCGGCCTGCTGAAAGTGAGCGATCGGGGACTGACTAAGCTTAAGAGCGTGTTGGCCGCGATGCAGGCGCGGGCGGACTTTGACGCGCTCGACGTGCCGGCACTACTGAACGCACTGGTGGCAGACGGCGCGGCGATCGAGGTCTTGTATGTGCATGGCCATTGGCGTGGCGTCAACGATCTCGAAGAATTTCATCGCGCCGTGGATTTTGCGCACGAGCAAATGCCGTTCGGACTCTCGGCGGACACTGCGTCGCCGGACGCAGGCAATGATTCAAGCGCATGACTTCGTCGAGGCGGCGCGGCGGCGGCGCTTCGACTGGTACGCCGGTGTTCCATGCTCATACCTGTCGCCATTCATCAACTATGCGCTGCAGGACCCGTCGCTGCGCTATTTGTCCATGGCCAATGAAGGCGATGCGGTTGCGTTGATCGCGGGAGTTGCACTCGCGGGCGCCGGCGGCTTGCCCTTTGGGCGCGGCATCTCGATGATGCAGAACTCCGGGCTCGGCAATGCCGTCAGCCCGCTGACCTCCCTGACTTGGACCTTCCGCCTTCCCCAGCTGCTGATCGTTACCTGGCGTGGTCAGCCGGGTGTTCCTGACGAGCCCCAGCATTCCCTGATGGGTGCAATTACTCCGGCCATCCTTCGGGCCATGGAGATTCCTTGGGAATTGTTTCCGAGCGAAGTCGATGCGATCGGGCCGGCGCTGGATCGCGCCACGGCGCATATGGATGACAGTGGCCTGCCGTACGCTCTCCTGATGCAGAAGGGCACCGTCACCCCGTATCCGGTCAAGCCCGGGGCTTTCGCCGCCCCGGTGCGGCGGTCGGCAGCGCCAGCGGCTGTACTCATGCCTCACCGCGTTGCGCCGGAGGCGAGGCCGTCAAGACATGATGCCTTGCGCGTGGTCGTGGACCGTTCGCCCGTCGCGACGAGCGTCGTGTTGGCGTCGACTGGATTTTGCGGGCGCGAACTGTATTCCGTCAACGATCGTCCAAATCACCTCTACATGGTCGGCTCTATGGGCTGCGTCGTGCCGTTGGCGCTCGGATTGGCTCTGGCTCGCCCGGATCTGCGGGTGATTGCACTGGATGGCGACGGTGCAGCATTGATGCGGATGGGGGCGTTCGGCAGCGTAGGCGCGTATGGCCCACCGAATCTGCTGCATCTGTTATTGGACAACGGAGTGCACGAATCGACCGGCGGCCAGGCAACGGTGTCTCCCCTCGTTTCGTTTGCCGAAGTGGCTGCGGCCTGCGGCTATGCCTCGGCGCTCGAAACGGATGATCTGGCGCAAGTGGCTGCATGGCTGGATGCTCCGCCGCTCGATGGATCAAGGTTCGCCCGCTTGCTGACGCGCGCGGCTCGGTCTGACGACCTGCCGCGTCCGTCCATAAGACCCGTCGAGGTCAAGACGCGCTTGATGCAACACTTCGCCCCTGCCGCCGGCATCCGGTGATGCTCCTGCTCAATCCCGGGCCCGTCACGCTGACGGAACGTGTGCGCCGAAGTCTGACGCAACCGGATTTGTGTCATCGCGAAGGCGAGTTTTTTGACTTGCAGGATGAAGCCCGCGAGCGGCTTTTGGCGACTTATGCGCTTGACCCGGTCGAATGGAGTGCCGTGTTGATGACGGCGTCCGGTACCGGAGCGGTTGAAAGCATGCTGGCGGCCCTGGTGCCTGAGTCGGGTCGTTTGCTGGTTGTCGAAAACGGCGTGTATGGCGAGCGGATCGCTGAAATTTGTGCGCAGTACCGGCTTGCGTACGCTCGAACGGCTGGCCCCTGGATGAAGCCGCTCGACCTCGATGCAATCCGCTCGTACCTCGATGTGCCGAGCGGGAAGGCACGATTCACGCACATGGCCGTCGTGCACCATGAGACCACGACGGGAAGGCTCAATGACCTGAGGCCGCTGGGCCAGCTGTGCCGGGCGCACGGAATGAACTTGCTCGTGGACGGCGTCAGCAGTTTCGGCGCTGAAGCGCTCGATTTTACCGACAGCAGCCTGTTGGCAGTGGCGGCCACTGCGAACAAATGTTTGCATGGAGTGCCAGGCGCCTCGTTTGTCATCGTCCGGCGCAGTGCCCTTGCTCAGGCAACCCGGCGCACCTATTACCTCGATCTTGGCCGCCTCTCGCGTCTGCAAGATCAGCGCGATACGCCATTCACGCCGGCAGTGCACGCATATTATGGTTTAGTCGAGGCCTTGCGCGAGTTCGCAGAGCAAGGTGGCCGCCTCGCGCGCTATCGACATTATGCGGCGCTGGCCGAGCAGGTACGCTCAGGGCTTGCAGCGTTAGGAGTCGAATCGGCACTCCCCGCTGGGCAGTGGTCGGTCGTTTTGCGCGCGTATCGCTTACCGCCCGGCCTCAGCTATGCCACGCTGCATGATGGCTTGAAGGCCGAAGGCTTCGTGATTTACGCGGGCCAGGGGGATTTGTCGCAGACATTGTTTCGTATCTCGACGATGGGCAATCTGACCTCGGCCGACATGGACCGGTTCCTGAAGTGCTTTAGCCGGCTGCTGCGGTGACGCGAGCCGTTCGCAACGGTGTCATCCGCTGCGGTCGGCGCGCACCATCACCGGAAGTGGCTGAGCGATGCCCCGTGATCTGACGCCTCGAGCCAAATGCCGCAGCGCGGCCGCTTTTTCGTTCGATCTATTCCGGGCTTATCTGGCCACGCTGGTGATGGCGGCCCCCTGCTGGTCGGAGCCCACGGGACCCGCCGCGGATGTGCACGGACCGGAGGCAAGCGGTGCGCAGCCTTCTGCGCCTTCCGCCGGCTTCTGGAAGTGGTTCGATCCGGAAACCGCGCCGTTCCTTCCTGTTCCCGAGATCGCGACCAATCCAAACGGCGGCACGACGATTGGCATTCTTCCGGTCTGGCTGCGCACCGATGAACATCACGTCATCCGTCGAATCATCGCGCCGGATTTTCTGCACAGTCCCTATTTCGGGTTTGGCTTCCATGCGCGCATGTATTCCTACCCCTCCCAGGACGAGCAGTGGTCCCTGCTGGCAGGGGCTAAGCAGCGAGTCGAACGCGAGTTCGACGCCGAGTACCAGAGCGGACGCTCGCGCAAGGAACGCTGGTCCTTTGCCGGCAGCCTGATTTACGACCGAGACGGGACGCCTCGCTTCTATGGAATCGGCAATGAATCGCCTCAAAGCGAGCAAACGAGCTTCACCGAGGAACAGAGCCTGGTGCAGGCGCAGATTGGTCTGAACCTCAGCAACGCCTGGCAGCTGCTTTACACGGGACGCGTGCGCATCGTCGATGTGCTACCGGGCACACTGCCGGGCATCCCTTCGCTCGAGAGTCGATTCGGAAGCATTGAGCTGGGCACCAGCCACGAAGCGCTCAATCGCCTGTCCATCGTCTATGACACCCGGAATGACTTGACGGTACCCAATCGAGGGACAAAATGGATTGCCTATGGGGGCGTTGCCAGTCGAGGGGGTGTGCTCAACGATTCTCTGTACAGTGAAGCGGGCATCGACGGCCGTGCCTTCTTGCCGATTGCACGCGAAACCATCCTGGTGGCACATCTGTCTTTGCGCTATTTGCCGACCGCGATTGACCCACCCTTTTGGGCGCTCAGCAGCCTCGGCGGAGCCCGAAGCGAAACAGGAGGCGAGCAGCCGTTGCGCGGTTTTGGCGCGGGCCGGTTTTACGATCGCAATTCCTTTTCCTCCAGCGTCGAGGTGCGACAAAGGGCGTGGGAGTTCAACGCGGTCTCCACTCATGTCGAGTTGGAAGTGGCGCCATTCGTCGATGTCGGCCGGGTATTCGCGATGGGCGCGTCGCCCGTTGCACAGCTGCACAAGGTCGGCGGCCTGGCCTTCCGCGCAATCGCACGGCCTTTTGTCGTCGGCTACGTCGATATCGGCTTTGGCAGTGAGGGCCCGGCCGTGTTCAGCGGTATCTACTACCCGTTTTGATATGGCCGTTCGTGTCAAGAGGGGATAGAGTGAAGAACAATGCCAGTAGAATTAAAAACCCACAAAAACAACCCCCACCCGGTGGCTGCTTCTGCCCGCGGCTACGACCGGGATCCCAAAGACCACTGTCCGAGATCTGACTCGCAACGATCAGAAACATGCCTGCATTCGTCGCCCATGCCGGTGTGGCGCTGGCCGTCATCGCCGCTGCGTATTCGACCTGCGCCGCACTGCTGCTGTTCCGCTGTCGTGAGACCTTGACGGCTTCGGGCCCCGAGCGTCCAGCCGTGTCGATCCTGAAGCCACTGTGCGGCGCCGAGCCGCGCCTGCTGGATTGTCTGCGTTCGTTCGCACGCCAGGATTACCCGCACATGCAGATCGTGTTCGGCGTGCGCGAGGCGGCCGACCCGGCCGTCGAGGTCGTCCGGCAGCTGCAGCGCGAATTTCCCGCGCTGGATGCCGCGCTGGTCGTCGATCCCGGCGTGCACGGCGAGAACCTGAAGGCGAGCAACCTGATCAACATGCTGCCGCATGCGCGTCATTCGGTCCTGGTGATCTCGGACAGCGATGTGCGGGTCGCGCCGGGTTACCTCGAGGCGACGGTCGCGGCGCTGGCGCCGGCGCAGGTCGGCGCGGTGACCTGCCTGTACCGGGGGCGCGCCGGAACCGGGCTGTGGTCGCGGGTGGCGACGCTGTTCATCAACGACTGGTACTTCCCGGCGGTGCTGATCTCACTGGCGCTAGGCGACCGCTCGTTCGCCTCGGGCGTCACGATCGCCCTGCGCCGTCAGACGCTGGAGGCGATCGGGGGCTTGCAGGTGACAGCGGACCACGTGGCGGACGACTGGCTGATCGGCGAGCGGGTAAGGCGGCTTGGACTGAAAACCGTTCTGAGCCCGGTCGTGGTCCAGACCGAAGTGGCGGACGAGGGTTTTCGCGCTCACGCGCATCGCGAGCTGCGCTGGATGCGAACGATCCGCGCGGTGGCCCCGCTCGGCTACGCATTCATGGGCTTTTCGATCTTTCTGCCGATCGCGCTGCTTGGCGTGCTGCTCGCCTGGCCTTCTCCGTGGGCCTTGGGGCTGGGCATTTTGGCCCTCGTAAACCGGGTAGGTATTCACTGGGTGCAGCGGCGCCGCGGCGCAGCGAGACTGGGGTACGATTGGATCCTGATCCCGCCCCGCGACGGCCTGCTGGTGGCGGTGTGGGTCGCTGGATTCCTGGGCCGGGGCATCACTTGGCGGGGCCGGCGGTATCGTGTGCGCGGCGGCGGAGCCTTGAGGCTGCTCGGCGGCTGAAGAAAAACCGATGGCCGGGCCATTCTGCCGGCCGCTGCTGGACTGAATCCGATGGCACTGAAGACCGTATTTCTGCACCCCCCCTCGTTCGACGGCTTCGACGGCGGCGCCGGGGCGCGCTATCAGGCCAAACGCGAGGTGCGCTCGTTCTGGTTTCCGACCTGGCTTGCCCAGCCGGCCGCGCTGGTGCCCGACAGCGTGCTGATCGACGCGCCAACCGACGGGCTGTCACTCGAGGACGTGATGCCGCGTGTGAAGGATGCGGACCTGGTGATCATGCACACCAGCTCGCCGTCGTTCGCCAGCGATGCGAGGGTCGCCGAGCAGCTGAAGGCCGCCAATCCGCAGATGATGATCGGCCTGGTGGGCGCCAAGGTGGCGGTCGATCCGGACGGCTCGCTCGAGACCGCGCCCGCCGTGGACTTCGTGTGTCGCGAGGAGTTCGACTACACCTGCCTGGAGGTGTCCGAGGGCAAGCCGCTCGGGCAGATCGCCGGACTGTGCTATCGCGGCGCCGACGGCAAGCTGATCCATACGCCGCCGCGTGCCCCGATCGAGGACATGGACGCGCTGCCGTGGGTGACGCCGGTGTACCGGCGCGATCTGAAAGTCGAGAACTACTTCATCGGCTACCTGAAGCATCCCTACGTGTCGTTCTACACCGGCCGCGGATGCAAGTCGCGTTGCACGTTCTGCCTGTGGCCGCAGACGGTCGGCGGCCATCGCTACCGGGTGCGCAGCCCCGCCAGCGTGATCGAGGAGGTCGCCTGGATCCAGAAAAACATGCCGCAGGTGCGCGAGATCTTTTTCGACGACGACACCTTCACCGACCTGCTTCCCCGCGCCGAGGAGATCGCGCGCGGCCTGGGCAAGCTGGGCGTGACCTGGTCGTGCAACGCCAAGGCCAATGTTCCTTACGACACGCTGAAAGTGATGCGCGACAACGGACTGCGGCTGCTGTTGGTCGGCTACGAAACCGGGTCAGACCAGATCCTTCGCAACATCAAGAAGGGAATGCGCACGGATTTTGCGCGCCGCTTCACGCGCGATTGCCGCGAGCTGGGCATCACGATTCACGGCACTTTCATCCTGGGTCTGCCGGGCGAGACGCGCGAGACGATCGAGCAGACGATCCGCTTCGCCAAGGAGATCAATCCGCACACGATCCAGGTCTCGCTGGCCGCCCCGTATCCGGGTACCGAGCTGTACCGGGATGCGGTCGCCAACGGGTGGCTCAGCAGCCCGGATCCTTCGCAACTGGTCGATTCGTCCGGCACGCAGTTGATCCCGCTGAGCTACCCGCATCTGAAGGCCGACGAGATCTACCACGCGCTGGAGCGCTTCTACAAGAGCTTCTATTTCCGGCCCGGCAAGATCATCGAACTGGTCGCCGAGATGTCCACCAGCTGGGAGATGACGCAACGCCGCCTGCGCGAGGGGGTGGAGTTCATGCGCTTCCTGCACCGCCGCGCCGTCTGACTCTGACTGGCGTATAAGTGCGCGGGGCTCGATCGCCCCTCGCCCGCGCAGCGGGACAGGGGGCGGAGGCGGGGTTGCGCGAAGCACTGCTTCGCGCCGCCGGAGCCGGCGCGCCTTGCAAGGCGCGCCGTGGGCGGGGGTAAAGGTGGCGGCCACGCGGCACCTGATCATCACCGCCGACGATTTCGGCCTGGACCTGGCGATCAATGAGGCGGTCGAGCAGGCCTACACCGGAGGCGTGCTGACGGCTGCCAGCTTGATGGTGGGACAGCCGGCCGCTGGCGACGCGGTCGAGCGCGCGCGACGCCTTCCGGGTTTGCGAATCGGTCTGCACGTGACGCTGACCGGCGCGCGCCCGCTGCTGGCGCCGCAGCAGCTTCCCGACCTGGTCGATGCTGCCGGCCGCTTGCCCGCGGACCTGGCCGGACTCGGCTGGCGGTTGGCGGCAAGTCCGCGGGCGCGCCACCAGGCCGAGCAGGAGATCGGTGCGCAATTTCAGGCGTTCGCCAACGCCGGGCTGGCGCTCGATCACGTCAACGCGCATCAGCACTACCACCTGCATCCGTTCGTGCTGGACCGGATCCTGAGCATCGGCCGCGGTTTCGGCATGCGCGCGGTGCGCGTGCCATTCGAACCGCTGTGGCTGGCGCGCGCGGTCCCGGCCAGCGCCTCCCGTGCGGGGCGGGTGTCGGCGCTCGGCTGGGCGCTGGGCACGGGCTGGATGCGGCGCCGGCTGCTTCGCGCGGGGCTGGCCTGCAACGATGTGCTGTTCGGGCTGCGCTGCAGCGGGCGTCTGGATGAGGCGACGCTGTGCGACGCGCTGGAACGGCTGCGGCCGGGAATTGCCGAGGTGTACTTGCACCCCGCGACACGCTGCGGTCCGCGCGAACAGTCGGCCGGCGTCGGGCCGCACGCGAGCGAGGAACTCGAGGCCTTGATGAGTCCGCGGGTGCGGCAACGGCTGCAGGCGCTGAACGCCTCGGCGGGCGGTTTCTCGGACATTCCGGGCGAAGCGCCCGCGCTGCGCGGAGCGGCGGCGTGAAACGCATCGCCTATGTGCTCGGCCTGGCCGGCCTGGCCGCGGCCATCGCGCTGGTTGCGCGCGCTGGCTGGCATGCGGTACTGGATGCCCTTGCGGCCGCTGGCTTGCCGTTGCTGTGGCTGGTGCCGCTGCGCGTGATCCCGATCGCGTTGGATGCGATGGGGTGGCGCGTGCTGCTCGCGCCGCGCGACGTGCACCATCGCGCCCGCTGGCCGGTGCTGGTGGCAACGGCGATGGTGCGCGAGGCGGTCAATCGCCTGTTGCCGGTCGCCGGGGTCGGCGGCGAGCTGGTCGGGATCCGGATCCTGGTTCGCCGCGGGCTGGAACCGGCGCCGGTGACGTCGAGCGTGATCGCCGAGGTGGTGCTGACATTGCTGAGCCTGGTGCTGTTCGCCGCGCTTGGCCTCGCGCTGCTGGGGGTGTCGACCGGGGGAGCGGGCTCGCTCGACTCGATCATCATCAGCGTTTTACTGGCCTTGCCGCTTCCGCTGGCTGGCCTGTGGCTGATCAGCGAAGGACGCCTCGTCGCCTGGCTGCGGCGCCTTGCTTACCTGGTGACCGGCAGCACCGGCCTGGCACCGCCGTGGCTGCAGTCGATGCCGGCGTTCGAGACAGAATTGTCGGCGCTGGCGCGGCGCCGGGGCCGGCTGGTGCTGACCATGTTGTTCCAGTTGGCCGCAATGACGGCGGGCGCCTCGGAAGTGTGGCTTGCGCTAAGACTGCTCGGCCACCCGGTCGGTTTCGAGACCGCGCTGATCATCGAAAGCGTCGTGCTGTTCGTGCGCAACCTGGCCTTCGCGGTTCCGGCCGCGCTTGGCGCACAGGAGGCCGGCATCGTGCTGATCTGCGCGGCCGTCGGTCTGGATCAGGAGGTGGCGATCGGCCTGGCCCTGGCCAAGCGGATGCGCGAAGTGCTGTTCGGCCTGCCGGCGCTGCTGGGCTGGAATCTGTGGGAAAGCATGCAAGCTTCGCCGGCGGTCGCCGGGCGTTCGAAGTAAACCCTCGGGATCCGGCTCAAGGCCGAACAGCTGGGGATTCCAGCGCCATGCCCCGCGCGCGCCACATCAGGAACAGTTCGAGGTTCACGAGTTCCGGTGCTCCGTAGTCGTAGGGCTCGGAGCGCACGCCGCTGATGCAGGCGCGCAGCCTGCGCTGCAGCGAGCCCAGCCCCTGCCACTCAAGCCGATAGAGCGGATATCCGGTCGGATGGGCTTGGGGAATCAGGCTGCCCGCCAGGTGCTTGCCCCAGTTGTCGTCGTGGCACTGGTTGCAGGCGAGATTGAGCTGGCCGCGGCGGCGCTGGAATTGCTCGCGGCCGGCGGCCAGAAACGGCTCGCTGCGTGGGTCAGCGCCGATTTCGATCCGCAGGCCGCGCGATTGCTGCGCGACGTAAGCGGTGATCGCCAGCAGTTGCCGGCTTTCGAACGCGAATGCAGAGGCGCGCTGTCGAATCGTGCGACACAGGTTGATGCGCTGCTCCAGGTCGAGGGGGCGTCCGGCCGCGACCTCGAACGCGGGGTAACGGGCGGCGACCCCCTTCATGCTGACGCCGGCGTCACCGTGGCAGTCCGCGCAAGCGCGCGCACCCGGGTTGGGTCGCTCGTTCCAAAGGCCCTTGCCCTCCATCACCCAGAGCATCGCCGGATTGGCGGCGTCATCGTCCTGGATAGCCCGCGTCTCCGGCCTCATCAATTCGTAGCCCGAATGGCGCTCGGACGGCGGGATCTCGCCGGCGATGGCGGCAAGGGCAAAGGCGAATACAGAGAAGCCGGCGAGCCGCATTATTCGACTCTGATCGCCACCGACTCGGTCGCCGAAAAGCCGTTGTCCCCCGTCCATGTGAAAACGAGGGTGCCGCTTTCGGTCGCGATCGTATTGAAGGCGAAGTACGGGTTGGCCGCTATGGCCGGGTGGATCTCGGCGCGGAACACTTCCTCGCCGTTATAGGAGCAGACGAACAGGCGCAGGATATCGCGGGGAATGACCGCACCCAGCGAGGTACGGCGATAGCCGGTTTCCATCACGTGCGAGATCAGCGTCTTGATCTGAATGATCTCGCCGCGCCTGGCGCTGGGGGGAACGTTGATCAGAGCGCTGGCCATTACGACGACGGCTCCGTGCAGGCTGCGAGGGTAACCACGGATTCCGCCGATCCGGACCAGAATGAGCCGTCGCTCATCTGGCAGACGGCGACGACCGTCTGCGAGTCGGCGAGCCGGATGCGGGTCGACACGCTCGCACGGCCGGCGCGCGGGCCAAGGTGCAATGACGCCACATACGGCTGCGGATTCTTTTCCACGAACACGTGGACCGCCTTCACGTGGTCAGCCACCGTCATCGGGCTGTCCACGCGGATAGTCAGGGGGACCGAATTCCCGTTCTCCACCAGCGGCGGCAGGTCGAGTGTCACCCGGCCAGCGGTGACGCGGGCCGTGCCCGTGAGCTGCAGGATCGCCTCCTTCACCTCGGCGGGAGTCGCGCGAACTGCTGCCGCTCCGAGTCCAAATGCCGCGCCGATCGCGCCGCCAACGGCCAGAAAGTCGCGCCGCTTCACTCAGTCACGCAGGGTCGCCAGAAACGCGACCACGTCCTCGATCTGTTGCGGGGTGAGCAGCGTCCGCCCTCGGAACGCCGGAGCAACGCGCCAGAGTCCTTCGGACCTGCCATAGGCCGGCATGATCGTGGCCGGGTTCAGGCGCATCGGATCGATGATGCGCAGGCGAAGCTGTGCCTCGGTCCAGCGCGTGCCCGCACCCCGCAGATCCGGTGCGAGGTCGCCTTGTGACGGCTCCTCCGGAAACGGGCCGCTATGGCAGAGCAGGCACAACCCGGTCTGGCGATCGGCGACGATCGCACGCCCGCGAGCAGGGTCGCCCCTTTGCCCGGTGAGCGGATTGGGCAGGGACTCCTGCGCGACGTTGCAGGCCGAGAAGCCCGCCAGCAGCACCGCGAGAACGGCCTTCACTCGAAGACCTCCGCGGTCAGCGTGCGGAAGGCTGCCTCGGCATTGCTGGCTTCGAGAGCGCGCGCGGCGCCCGGCGAGTCGGCAGCACCCGCAGCGCCCGATTCGGCCACCTCTGCAAACTCCCCGCCCTCCGGACGATAGATCCCCGCCATCGAAATGCCGTAATCCGGCGCGACCAGGCTGTAGCAGGCGTTGATCAGCCTGGGTGAGGCGGGCTCACGACCGGCCAGCAGCGCCGCCACCGCCAACGCGCAGCTCTTGGCCTCGGTGTTGGCGCCGAAGGCCGATTTCGGCATCGCGCCGGTGATCGCCGCATCGCCGATGACATGGATGTTCGGCTGCAGCCTCGATTCGAAGGTCACCGGGTCGATCGGGCACCAGCCGCTGCGGTCGGCCACACCGGCGGCCCCGGCGATCCGGCCCGCCTTCTGCGGCGCGATCACGTTGGCGACGGCGGCGCGGTACCGATCGAAATCGGTGACCAGCGTGCGAGTCGTCGGCTCGACCGAGACGACCCCGCCGCCGCGCGAAAGAGGCACCCACTCGATCAGGCCGGGGTAGAGCTCGCTCCAGGCGCTGAGGAAGAGCTGCTGCTTCGGGAACTTGTCCTTCGCATCCAGCACGATCACTTTCGAGCGTGGCTTGTGCGCCTTCAAGTAATGGGCGATCAGGCTGGCCCGCTCGTAGGGCCCCGGCGGGCAGCGATACGGACCGGCCGGCGCCGAGATGACCACCAGTGCGCCGTCTTGCATGGCCTGCAGTTGTCGGCGCAGCAGCAGGGTTTGCTCGCCCGCCTGCCAAGCGTGCGGCATCTGCTGGGCGGCCGCCTCGTCGTAGCCCGGCAACGCGTCCCAACGGATGTCGATGCCGGGCGCGAGAACCAGCCGGTCGTAGCCCAGGCGGGTGCCGTCCGACAGCGCGACGCGGCGGGCGCGGGGGTCGATCGCGGTTGCGGCGAGCGGCGCAAGCGCCACCCCGTCGGCTCGCAAGGCGGCGTAGGTAAACTGCTGCCGGTCCATCTCGCGCAGACCGGCGATCACCGCATTGCTCATCGGACAGGCGTGAAAGACCGCGTTTTGCTCGACCAGCGTCACGGCGATCCGCGGGTCGGCTTTCTTTAGAGCTCGGGCGCAACTCGCGCCTGCGAAGCCGCCCCCGACGACCGTCACCCGCCGGGCCGATGCCTGCCCGTGCAAGACCTGTGCCGGAAGCGCCGCGGTTGCGGCCGCGGCGCCCAGGAAGACCCTGCGCTCCACTCAGACCAGTTCGAAGCCGCTATTTTTCAGCGGGAACGAGCGGATGCGCTTTCCCGTCGCCCGGCATAGCGCGTTCAGGACGGCCGGCGCCGCCACGGCGATCGTGGGCTCCCCGACGCCGCCCCAGAAGCCGCCAGAGGGCATGATGATCGATTCGACCTTCGGCATCTGACTGATCCGCATCGAGTCGTAGGTGTTGAAGTTTTCCTGCTCGATGCGCCCATCCTTGACGGTGCACTGCTCCATGAACAGAGCCGACAACCCATAGACGAACGAGCCGGCAACCTGGCGATCGATCTGCGCCGGGTTAACGGCATAGCCGGGGTCGGTGCCACCGACGATCCGGTGGATCTTGACCTTGCTGCCACCGGTCACTGAGACCTCCGCGCAGGCCGCCACGTAGCTGCCGAACGCTCTGAAGTGGGCGATTCCGCGGTGCACTCCGGCGGCTGCCGGCTTGCCCCAGCCTCCCTTTTCGGCCACGGCATTCAGGAGCGCAAGCGACTTCGGATGCGCTGCCATCAACTTGCGCCGGAACTCCAGCGCATCCTGCCCGGCCGCTTCCGCCAACTCATCCATGAAGCATTCCAGGAAGATGGCGTTCTGGTTGACGTTGACGCCGCGCCAGAATCCGGGCGGCACATGCGGATTTCGCATGGCATGGTCGATCAACAGGTTCGGGATCGTGTATTCCAGCGAATGCTCGCCGGTGGGCCAGTAGCCTTGAAACGTCAGCGGGTCCTTGCCCTTGTCCAGCCCCTCCGGGCGGGCCGAGGCGAGGATCGACTGCCCGGAGAGGCGGATCCGAAGGCCGGTCAGGTTGCCGCCGGCATCGAGCGCCCCGATCAGCCGAGCCTGCATCACCGGATGGTACTTGCCGTGCAGCATGTCCTCCTCGCGGGACCACAGCAGCTTCACCGGTGTTCCGGGCATCAGCTTGGCGATCGCGACCGCCTGGCGCACATAGTCGGTGAACCCGCGTCGGCCGAAGCCACCGCCCAAGAAGGTCTTGTGGACGTCGCATTGAGCCACCGGCAGCCCCGAGGCCTCGGCGGTCGCCGCCAGCGCGGCCTCGCCGTTCTGGGTCGGGCACCAGACCTCGCAACGATCGCTCGTGTAGAGCGCGGTCGCGTTCATCGGCTCCATCGTGGCGTGGTTCTGGTAGGGGTAGCTGTAGACCGCCTCGACTTTCTTCGCCGCCGACTCGATGGCGGCCTTCACGTCCCCGGCCTCGTTGTGCACGAACGCCTGTTCCGCATCCAGGCCGGCAGCCAGCGTCTGCGCGATCGTGGCGCTCGAGACGGTGGCGTTCTCCCCACCATCCCATTCGATCGCGACCGCATCGAGCGCCGTCTTGGCATGCCACCAGGTGTCGGCGACGACGGCGATCGCGCTATCGCCGACGCGCACGACTCTTTTCACGCCCGGCATGGCCTCGGATTTGGTCGCGTCATAGGTCTTCACCTTGCCGCCGAACACCGGGCAGTCCTTGATGGCGGCGTTCAGCATCCCGGGCAGGTGCAGGTCGGCGCCGTAGACCAGCTTGCCGGTTACCTTGTCCAGCGTGTCCAGCCGCTTCAGCGGCTTGCCGACGATTTGCCATTGCGCCGGGTCCTTGAGCGGCACGTCCTTCGGCGCTTCGAGCTTTGCCGCCGCATCCGCCACCTGGCCGTAGGTCGTGCGTCGCTTGGACGGGGCGTGGGTAATGACGCCCTTTGCCACGCTGCACTCGGCCACCGGCACTTTCCAATCGTCGGCCGCGGCCTGAACCAGCATCATGCGTGCGGCAGCGCCGCCCTTCCGTACGTACTCCTGCGAAGCGCGGATGCCGCGGCTGCCGGCGGTAAAGTAATCGCCCCACACGCGCTTGCGCGCCAGGTTCTCCCCGGGAGTCGGAAATTCGGTCGTGACCCTGGCCCAGTCGCACTCGAGCTCCTCGGCGACGAGCTGGGCCAGGCCGGTCATCGTTCCCTGCCCCATTTCCGATCGCGCGATCCGGATCACGACTGTGTCGTCGGGGCGAATTACGACCCACGCGTTGACTTCAGCGCCGGCCTCCACGGCGAAAGACTGCTTCGGTCCGCCGAAAGGGATCCTGAATCCGAGCGCGAGCCCGCCCCCGACCGCGGCGGTGCGGACCAGGAACGAGCGCCTATCCATCTTCGCAGCGTCGATCATCATCGCAAGTCCTTCCTCGGCCTCATTCTCACGCTCATCTGTCATGACCTGGCGGCAGCGTGGATGGCCTCGCGCACCTGTTGATAGGTGCCGCAGCGGCAGATGTTGGTAATGGCGGCGTCGATGTCGGCGTCGGTGGGATTGGGCTTTTCCTTCAGCAGCGCCGCGACGGCCATGATCATGCCGGACTGGCAGTAGCCGCACTGGGGGACGTCGTGCTCGAGCCAGGCCTGTTGTACACGGCTCAGCTTGCCCTCGACTGCCAGCCCCTCGATGGTGGTGATCTTCTTGCCCTGCGCTGCCTCGACGGGCATCACGCAGGAACGCACCGCCCTGCCGTCGATGTGCACCGTGCAGGCCCCGCATTGCGCGATCCCGCAGCCGTACTTGGTCCCAGTGAGGCCGACCTGCTCCCGGATCGCCCACAGCAGCGGGGTCCCCGGGTCCACATCGACGTCGACCGTCTTGCCATTGATCGTAAGGCGTGCCATCTGTGTCTCCCGGTCATCCGGCGTCGGGTTCCAAATATCCTACGCTCACACGGCTGTTCACACCCCGGTTCCGGCTCAGGCGATCACGTGTCGCGTTCGGGGTCTATATTGAGGGCCTTCCGAAGCGTTGTGCCGCAGCCCGGGAGCGCATTCGACGGATGAAGACTTTCGAGCCCAAGTCGATCATCGAGCCGTTTCGGGTCCGTTCAGTCGAGCCGATCCGGTTCAGCACGCTGGAACAGCGCGAGGCCGCGTTGGCCAAGGCGGGTTACAACCCCTTCCTGCTGCGGGCGGAGGACGTGCTGATCGACCTGTTGACCGACAGCGGAACGGGCGCCATGTCCTCGCGCCAGTGGGCCGGGATGATAGCCAGCGACGAGTCGTACGCGGGCGCCTCATCGTTCTACCGGTTCGAGCACGCGGTTCAGGATGTGACCGGATTCAAGCATGTGATTCCGGCTCACCAGGGTCGCGCCGCCGAGCACATCCTGTTTGCGACCATCGCGAATCCGGGCCAGGTGATTCCGAGCAACGCGCACTTCGATACCACGCGCGCGCACATCGAGCGGCAAGGTGCGCAGGCGCGCGATCTGCCCTGCGTCCAATCGCAGGATCCGAAATTGAACTATCCGTTCAAGGGCGACATGGATGTGGATGCGCTGCGCACGACGATCGAGGAGGTTGGTGCTGCCCGCATCCCGGCCGTGATGATGACAGTGACCAACAATGCCTGCGGCGGCCAGCCGGTGAGCATGGCGAACGTTCGGGCGGCGAGCGCGCTGGCCCGCGCCCACGGCATCCCGTTCATCATCGATGCCTGCCGCTTCGCCGAGAACGCCTGGTTCATCAAGACGCGCGAGCCCGGCTACGAGGGAGCGAAACCGATCGAAATCGCCCGGCAGATGTTCAGCCTTGCCGACGGCTGCACGATGAGCGCCAAGAAGGACGGCATGTCGAACATCGGCGGGTTTCTCGCGCTGAACGATGATCAGCTGGCTGCGCGCTGCCGCAACCTGGAGATCCTGACGGAAGGGTTTCCGACCTACGGCGGCATGGCGGGCTACGATCTGGAAGCGGTCGCCCAGGGCCTGTACGAGGCGCTGGACGAGGGATACCTGCGCTACCGGATCCGCTCGATCGAGTATCTCGGTGAAAAGCTGCTGGCCGCCGCGATACCGATCGTCCAGCCCACCGGCGGGCACGCGGTGTACATCGACGCGCGGGCGCTGCTGCCTCATATTTCCCCTCTGCAGTATCCCGCCTGGTCGCTGAACAACGGGCTCTACCTGGTCGGCGGCGTGCGCGGAGTGGAAATCGGATCGGTGATGTTCGGCCGCCAGCCGGACGGCTCCGAGCGGATCGCGGCCCTGGACCTGGTCCGCCTGGCGTTTCCGCGCCGCGTCTACACGCAGAGCCACGTCGATTACCTGGCCGAGGTCATCCTCGAGGTTGCGGCGCAAAAGGCGGATCTTCCGGGCTACCGTATCGTGGAGGAGGCAGCGGTGCTGCGCCACTTCACGGCGCGGCTTCAGCCGATTGACGCCGCCGCACCGATCGGCGGGTAGCTAGCGCCGCACGCCAGCCAGCACGACGAGGCCGGCAGGAAGCGCCTCTGCGCCGAACGAGGCGCGCTCACGCGCATCGACGCCTTCACCTCGCAGAATGCGCAAGGCCTCGTCGACGTCGAACGTCACGTTGCGGTGGTGCTCGTCGCTGCGCCGCCAGTTTCCGCCATCACGCCGGAAAACCGTGATCGCCCGATCGAAGCGTGTCCGGTCGACACGACGGCATCGGACTCGCGCAAGGCCCCATTCGATCCCGGCGGCAGGCCGGTGGGCAGCCGGACTAGCTCGAAATCAGCGCCTCGTTCGTACTCGCGCGCCAGCTCGATCATCGCCGGCGACGCATCGACACCGCGCACCGCAAATCCGGCGGCACACAGCTCTCGGGCCAGCAGACCGCTGCCGCAGCCGACGTCCGGCACGCGGGCGCCGGCGCCCATGCCACTGTCGCGCAACAGCTGGACGATGCCAGGTCCGGTCCGTTCGACATGGTGAGAATAGCCGGCGTGGTGAACCCACGCGAGGTCGTCCTGGTAGTAAGCCTGCCTTGCCATCGTGGCAACATACCACGCAGGTCCGCAACGCTTTCGAGTCTGGGCGGCCACCGCCGGACCAGGAAAAGAGCCAGCGCCAGCAGCGAGCCGCCCGGCAGCAGCAGTTCCAGCATCAGATAAGGTCCCAGCTGCCTTCCGACCCGACGCAGCGTCGCTACAAGCCCGGTGATGACATCCATTTGGCGTGCTCCTTTCAATACATAGTCGTTTGGGCCGCCTCGAAATCGACAGTGGATTGCCACAATCGCGGAGGTGGTGATCGGCACGGGTGCGGCCGATACACTTGCGCCAAAATGCACTCACCACCAATCGGGTTTCGGGCCGCGTGCGGCTCGAACTACGGCCGCGAGGTCCAGATGAATTCCGCCTTTGTCCAGCACGTACAAGCCGAACTCGCAGGCCTGCGCGAATCGGGCTTCTTCAAGCCCGAGCGCGTGATCGCCAGCCATCAGCGCGCGGACATCAGGCTGCGCGACGGCCGGGAGGTGTTGAACTTTTGCGCCAATAACTACCTGGGCCTGGCCGACGACCCGCGGCTGATCGAGGCCGCGAAGAGGGGCTTGGACGCCTACGGCTACGGCGTCGCCTCGGTGCGCTTCATCTGCGGCACGCAGGCGGTACACAAGGAGCTTGAAGCGGCGCTTTCGCGTTTCCTGGGCACCGAGGACACGCTGCTGTACTCGAGCTGCTTCGATGCCAACGGCGGCGTTTTCGAGACGCTGCTGGGCGAACAGGATGCAGTAATTTCCGATGAGCTCAATCATGCATCGATCATCGACGGTATCCGCCTGAGCAAGGCGCAGCGCTACCGGTACCGCAACCGCGATGCCGCGGATCTGCAGGTGCAGTTGCAGGCTGCGGAGACCGCGGGCGCCCGCTTCAAGCTGATCGTCACGGACGGCGTGTTCTCGATGGACGGGACCATTGCCGATCTGGCGGCCATCTGCGAGCTGGCCGACCGCCACGATGCGCTGGTGATGGTCGATGACTCTCACGCGGTGGGGGTCCTGGGCCAACACGGCCGTGGGACGCCGGAGCACTGCGGCGTTGCCCAGCGCGTGGACCTGAGCAGCGGCACCCTGGGCAAGGCGCTGGGCGGCGCCAGTGGCGGCTATGTTGCCGGCCGCGGTCCGATCATCGAGCTGCTGAGGCAGCGGTCGCGCCCTTACCTGTTTTCCAATTCGCTTGCGCCATCGATCGCGGCCGCCAGCCTGGAGGTGCTGCGATTGCTCGAGCGTGAAGGGGCGCAATTGAGGTCGCGACTGCGGGCCAACGCGCAGCGCTTCCGTAGCGCGATGGCGGCCGCCGGGTTTGCCTTGGCCGACGGCGAACACCCGATCGTTCCGGTGCTGCTGGGAGATGCCGCAGTCGCCGGCACGATGGCGCAACGGCTGCTTGAGCAGGGCATCTACGTGGTCGGCTTCTCCTTTCCCGTGGTGCCGAAGGGAAGGGCGCGCATCCGCACGCAGATGAGCGCCGCCCATGCGCCCGGGCATATCGATCGGGCGGTGGCCGCGTTCACGAGCGTCGGGCGCGAGCTCGGCGTGATCGCTTGAGCTCGAGCGGCGCGAGCGGGATGGCTGTGATGACGAGGACCCGACAACGATGAGAGCGCTCGTGAAGGCCGAGGCCGGCCCCGGATTGGACCTGCAGCGGGTCAAGAAACCGGAAGTCGGCCACAACGATCTGCTGATCAAGATCCGCAAGACGGCAATCTGCGGCACCGACGTCCACATCTGGAACTGGGACGAGTGGGCGCGTCGAACGATCCCGGTCGGGATGCACGTCGGACACGAATACGTGGGAGAGGTGGTCGGGATGGGTTCGGAGGTGCGCGGTTTCCGGATCGGCGATCGCGTATCGGGCGAGGGCCACGTGACGTGCGGGTATTGCCGCAATTGCCGCGCCGGCCGGCGTCACTTGTGCCGCAACACGGTCGGCGTCGGCGTGAACCGCGAAGGAGCATTTGCCGAGTTCCTGATGATCCCCGCCTTCAATGCGTTCAAGATTCCCGATGACATCTCCGATGAGGTCGCCTCGATCCTGGACCCGCTGGGCAACGCCGCCCATACGGCTCTGAGCTTCGACCTCGTCGGGGAAGACGTGCTGATCACCGGGGCCGGGCCGATCGGCATCATGGCCGCGGCGATAAGCCGCCACGTCGGCGCAAGGCATATCGTCGTGACCGACGTGAACGACTATCGGCTGGACCTGGCACTTAAGATGGGTGCCAGCCGGGCGGTCAATGTCGCCCGGCAGGATCTGCAGTCGGTGATGGGAGAGCTGGGGATGACCGAGGGCTTCGATGTCGGGATGGAGATGTCGGGCAGCCCGCAGGCGCTGCGCAGCATGCTCGGGTCGATGAATCACGGCGGGAAAGTCGCACTGCTCGGGATTCCCCCGGGCGACGTCGCGATCGACTGGAACCAGGTGATCTTCAAGGGGCTCGTGATCAAGGGTATCTACGGTCGCGAGATGTTCGAGACCTGGTACAAGATGATCGCGATGTTGCAATCCGGTCTGGACGTCACGCCGGTGATCACGCATCGGTTCGCGATCGACGCCTACGTCACCGGCTTCGAGACGATGTTGTCGGGCCAGTCCGGCAAGATCCTGCTGGACTGGACGGCGGGCTGAGGCATCGATCGTGAATTTCGTGCGTGCTCCGCTTCTTGCCGCAATCGGTTTCTTTTGCGCGAACGCCGCCGCGGAGCAGGGTCCGTCCGCGCCACGCGTGGTCGCAATCGTGGACGCCACGGTCGTGCACCCCGACCGGGACGGGGCCGATGCGATTCGTCCTCACACGACGGTCGTGATCGAAGGTTCCCGCATCTCCCAGGTCGGTCCGAGTTCCTCCACGCCGGTTCCCAAGGGAGCGCAGGTGGTCGATGGTGCCGGCAAGTGGCTGATCCCCGGTTTGATCGACGGCCATGTGCATTTCTTCCAGTCGGGAAACTTTTATACCCGTCCCGACGGACTGGACCTGACGAAGCGGGTTCCGTACGCGAGCGAGGTGGCTCGCAACAAGGCGCGCCTTGCCGCCACTTTCAAAGTATGGATCGCGAGCGGCGTGACCACGGTCGTCGACGTCGGAGGGCCGCTGTGGAATTTCGAGGTGCGCAAGGCGGCACAAGCCTCCGAGGCGGCACCCCACGTCGCGGTCGCGGGCCCGCTCGTTTCGATGGTGGCCGATCCCAAGCTCGAGCTCGACGATCCCCCGATCATCAAGGCCGCCACCGCAGAGGAAGGCGTTCGTCTGGTCGCGCGGCAGCTGCCCTACCAGCCCGATTACATCAAGGTCTGGTTCATTCACGAACAGGGGACCGATCTGGCCGCTCAGGAGGCGATCGTCCGAGCTGTCGGCGAGACTGCCCACACGGCGGGCGTCCCCCTGGCCGTGCACGCCACCGAGCTCGTTACCGCGAAGGCCGCGCTGCGCGCGGGCGCGGACTACCTGGTGCACTCCGTCGGCGACGAACCGGTCGACGCCGAGTTCCTTGACCTGGCCAAGCGCAACAAGGCGCTGTACTGCCCCACGCTATGGGTCATTTCGGGCTATCGATACGCGTTCGCCGGCCTTTGGCGCCCGACGCAGGCCGAGCAGCGCCTGGCCGACCCGCAGATTCTGGCGATGATGCGGGACCTGGAGCGCATTCCGAAGGAGGAGCTTCCCCCTCGGATCGTGGAGCGGATGGCCGAGGCCAAGACACCTCCGCCCCCGACGATGATGCTGCGTAATCTGAAGTCGGTGCACGACGCCGGAGTGCCGGTCGTGATGGGCACGGACGCGGGCAACATCGGAACGCTTCACGGCCCCTCGGTATTCCGTGAAATGGCTCTGATGCAGGAGGCCGGGTTGACGCCGCTGCAGGTTTTGCGTGCGGCGACCGTCAATGGCGCGCGGGCCGCGCGGCGCGAATCGACGGTTGGAACAATCGCTCCCGGTGCGGCGGCCGACCTCGTGTTGCTGACTGCCGATCCTACGGTCGACATCAACAACGCAGCCCGCATCTATCGTGTGTTCCGCAAAGGCAGGATGTTCGACCCGGACGAGTTGATCGTGTCGATCCGCTAGTTCGGGCACAAACGCAGAGGCGGAATCGAGGTCGGCGCAAGCGGGTTGACGTCGCAGATCTGACCCCGCAGTTGCGCGCAATCGGCCTGGGCGCACCGATGACACCCGCGGAGCTCGACGCGTGGGTGCGCGGCTCGGTCGCGCTGTTTATCGACGGGTACACCGGCATCGCGAAACGCGGCGCGAGTTCAGTGCGGAACTGATGCGCGGCCCTCGAGTTTCCGATTCTTGAACTGCGGACTTCACACCAGCGACGGTCCAATCCGCTACAGTTCGAAGCATGCCCGCGTTGTCACCTTCGCGAACGCTGGATCGTCAACGGCGAGGTGTCCGAACCAGCGCTGTTTGGCTTGCTTAGAAGCGACTTCGTCGCGTGAAAGGAACAACATGCCGCTCGTCAGGATCGATCTTTCCGAGGAAGCCGCCGAGACGCTAGGGCAGGACATCGGCGAACTGGTCTACCAGGCGATGGTCGACGTGATCAACGTGCCGCGCGACGACAAATTCCAGATCATCACCTGGCACGGCTGGCACCAGCTCGTTCACCCGGAGAAATACCTTGGAATCGAGTACTCGCCGGGGATCGTGTTCATCCAGATCACGCTGAACCAGGGACGCTCGGTGGAAATGAAGAAGGCGTTCTACCGCAGAGTCGCGGACGACCTGCACTCGAAGCTCGGCGTGCGGCTGCAAGACATCGTGATCAACCTGGTCGAGGTGCCGAAGGAAAACTGGTCGTTCGGCAACGGCGAGATGCAGTACGCCTGAAG